>CAYXBW010000001.1:0-54121 GCA_964463305.1 uncultured Christensenella sp.
TACCTAAACTGTGAGGTGGCAATTGTTCCCAATCTGTCCGCTTTACCCGCAGCGGCGTTTATAACCTTAGTGTCTGCAGCGGCTGTTCCTATAGCGCCTGTACTACCACCACCCACTTGTTGGTATGTTACGGCTCCAATAGCAAGACCTTGAAGAGACTCTTTTGTGACGTTTGCAGGGTCATCTGCAGTGAAAGTCAATTTTGAAGAGCCAGCCGTTGTACCTATAGTATAATCTACTCCATCGATCTTTACAGTCTTGGTGTCAAACTTCTGTGCTACCAATGCGGCCGTTGTATCTGTTGCAGCTAGGCCAGCAGATATTATGTCTGAACCGCCAACCTTTATCGTCACTGTATCAGTGGCAGTTACATTCTTCAGCGTCAATCCAGCTAGGTCAATCTCAAACGTAGCCGCATATCCAGCCTGGAAGTTTTTACCCAGTGTTGTGGATATATCCTTTACGCCGCCTGCGCCCGTAGCCGGGTCGGCTATTTCGTATGTGGAATATATGCCGGAGGTAAGAGCGCTCCTCTTGAGACCCTCAGCAGAGAGGGATCCGTCAAGTATCCTCATGTTATTGAAGGTGGTTTGCTCTGAGATATCGTTTATCTCGCGCTTCAGCTGGTCAAACTCTTTGGCAACCTGCGTGCGGTCAAAGTTTTGGTTTGTGCCCGTAGCAGACTGCACAGCCAGCTCGTTCATTCTCTGCAGCATGGAATGCACTTCCTGCAGCGCGCCCTCAGCCGTCTGTATTAGAGAAGCGGCATCCTGAGAGTTTAGAGAGGCTCTGTTAAGGCCGCGTATCTGTGAGCGCATTTTTTCGGATATAGCAAGACCCGCAGCGTCATCAGCCGCGCGGTTTATCCTGTATCCCGAAGAGAGTTTTTCGGCCGAAGCGGCCACCTTGTCATTCTGAATGGTGTACTGACGATGTGTGTTCATCGCCATAATGTTGTTCGCAATCCTCATTTTATAATCCTCCTTGATTATGTGTTTTTTGGCTTCTTGCCATTCTATAAAATTATGATCGCCAGCCCAAAAACGCTATTCCATAGGCTGATAGTTCCCGGGACAACCTGCCCGTTTCCATACCGCTTTTGTGCTCTAATTATAATATCGCAATCCTTACAGAATACTTTAGCGTTTTTATTAAAAAATATTTATAATTATTTATTAAAAACACAAAAAAGACCGACGCACCGCTCATTTATGCGGTTTACCAGTCTTTTTCACAATGCTTATTATTCACATTATATAAATTGGTTATACATTCCTTACACTCAGTTAACAGAATCTGTTCACATGCCGCTCAGTTTTGTGGCATCAAATGCTCCGTACCCTGCAGAATCTGCCAGCCCCTGATCTTCCGGCTCTTCAATGGGCGCTTCCGCCTTTGCCCTTGCAGCCGCCAAAGCTGCGGCCATTGCCGCTTCCTTATCCTGCGCCGCGTTCACACCGTCTGTGCCTTCCGCCTTTGCCTTTGCCGCCGCTAAAGCAGCCGCCATTGCCGCTTCCTTACTCACGCCGCCTATATCCTCTTCAGATATTTTTGCCGCGGGCTGCTTTTCTTCTCCGGAAACTATATCCTCTTCAGATATTTTTGCCGGTTCCGCATTTTGAGGGCTTTCCATCTGCGCGGTGCCCTCAGGCACTTCACCTGCTCCCTTTCCGTATACAGAGAAACGCTTCTCCTTTACCTTCTTGAGCTTGCCGCCCTTATCCAGCGCGTGACTGGGCTTATACTTTACTTTAGAAACAGCCTCAACTATTGCCACCATTATTTCCGCCTGCATTTGGGTGGTGGTGGTCTGCATGTGCATAAACACGTTGCCGCCCTCAGAGGCCACATATTTTGTGGGAAGATTATTAAGCGCCAGCGCCTTTACATCCGCACGGCATCTGGGGCAGCGGCACATATCTGTTGCATCCATCACCGAATCAGCCTTTACGTCTACTATCTCTTCCATTACATTGACTATCGGGATTTTTTCTTCGCTCATTTTTATACCTCATATGCCTAATCTACATTTTATTGAAAGCTATCCACCAACACAATGTTTTCCAAAGTTGCCAAAACCTCCGCCGCCCAAGCACAATGAGCGGGTCGGAGGTTTTTAATAATGTCAGATTCCAGAATCACATTCTCATCAATCCGTCCCATATCCTGTTAACTTCTTCCAGACAGGCAAAATACTTTTCTGTTATAACATCTGTGGGCATACCAAGTTCTTCCGCGCAGTCATTTATTACAGACCAGTCACCGCGTTCATAGGCCAGCACCATTTTGTAAAGCGAACCGCAGCGCCCCTCCTGCGTCAATAAAGCCGTTTTTATATCGTCAGATATAGCAAGCTGGCGCAGCGCCTCTTCCATGGGTACGTTCAATATATAATCCATAGTGGAGAACATACCCAATAGATATGCCTCAGACTTCACTATGGGCATATCCTTTGCGTAATCATACAGCTCTGAGCAGAACTGGCCGCGCATGAAAGAAAGCTTTATAAATTCCTCCGGAGCGTTTTCATCCTTACGGAAGCTGAGCAGGTATATCCACTGCCTCAGCTGGTTTACGCCCAGCACCACCATAGCCTGATGTACAGACTGTATTTTGTTTCTAAAGCCAAAGAATGCCGAATTCACCAGCTTCAAAAGCGCGTATGTAAGCGTTACATCACGGGATATCAGCTCTTCTATAGTATCCAGATCTGGCTCTTTTGCCGTTACGGCAGCCATCAGCTGGAAGAAATTGCTCTGCAAATGCTCCAGATTGCTTACCCGTTCCGGTATTATTGTTCCAATATATTGTCCCTGCAAATAATCTACATTTATTTTGCGGGCATAATCAAACGTGTCTTTATCGTCCACATTGAAGCCTATAGTTTTTATGTTCAGCTCTCTTGCTATCTCCGCAATAGACTCGCCTGAGCTGGATGGTATCTTCATATTTAGTTTAATATAGTCCACCTCGTCCAGCATGGATATATATCTGGGATTGAACTGAAACTCTTTCAAAGAAACGCGATAGCCCTGTTCTTTGTATCTTTTTATAAGCCCCAGCGCCTCAGAATTCAGCAACACCTCATAATCAAGCTCCAAAATAAGCGTATTAGAATCAAATATATTTGGTATTCCCTTTTGCAGCAACGGCTCCGTAAAGGTCAAAAGCACGTTCTTGCCTTCAAAAAAATCCTGATCGGACAGCTTTGGCAAAAGGTTTTCTATGGCATTCGCAGCAATTGCGTCATCAGAATCTACCTGCTCCGCGTCGGTATTTTCCCTATAGAGTATTTCATAGGCAAATAGATTGTTCTCTCTGTCGTGCACCGGCTGTTTCACTATATATGTCTGCATAGCATACCTTCCTTATAAAAACTGTTTCATATAGGTAAAATTATATACTTATATAATAGTGGTATTAGGCTAAAAAAACAAGAAGTAATCTGTCAATTTTTACATTTGACCCAAACGCAATACATCTAAAAAAATGATTTTACACACACAAAGGCTTACCCTGCATGAAAAAAAATACAAAATCGTTTCAGAATAGTGATTTTCGGTTGAACTGATAATCTTTATATTTTACAATTCAAAGAAATGGATGTATAATAAAACCATATCAATTATCTAAGGTTGGGGTTATCAGACATAATCAGGAGTGGCTTGCTTTGTTATTCATACCTATAGATCAGCTACATAGCGGCTTGAAGCTCGCTTATGACGTAGTGGTTTTTGAAAAATCCAACGTGCGTTTGCTTCCCAGGGGAAGCGTTCTTACTGACCGTTTTATTGACGGTCTAAAACGTTTTGGCATAAACGGGGTTTATGTGCGTGATGAAATAACGGGCGATGTTATACCCAGCAAACCATTGATGGATGCAAAGCTCAAATCCAAAACCCTCACAAATTTGGAATGGATGTTCAACAACTCCGAAAAGAGCAGCTCCTCCAGCAAAAAGCACATAGAGCATGTTGATAAAACTGTTTTAAGTTTAATAAACTTAGTTAAAGAAAACCAATCTCAGCTTGTAAACATTGCAGATCTTAAAGCATACGATGAATATACCTACCACCATTCTCTAAGCGTGGCGGTGGTTTCTCTTGCCATTGGCGTGCAGCTTGGGCTGAGCAATGATGAGCTGCACAAGCTGGGCTTTGGCGCCATAATGCACGACATTGGAAAAATGTCTGTACCTATTGAAATAATAAACAAACCCGCCTCACTCACACACGAGGAGTTTGACATTGTTAAAAGGCACCCGGAAAACAGTGAGGATTACCTCACCCAAAACGATATAGACGATCCCGAAATATACGAGAGTGTTATTTCGCATCATGAAAAAATAGACGGAACCGGTTATCCCCGCGGTCTTACAGACAAAGCCATACATTTTTACGGAAAAATAATCTCCGTTGCTGACGTTTATGACGCGCTTACCTCAAACCGTCCATACAGAAAGGCGCTGCTGCCCTCAGATGTAGCGGAGTATATGATGGGAAACGTGGATACCGCATTTGATCTAGGCATTGTTAAAGCGTTTTTGCAGAAGATAGAGTTTTTCCCCGTGGGTTCTTTTGTGGAGTTCAACAACGGCAGCAAGGGCATTGTTGTTGATAACGAAAATTCACTCCATCCGGTAGTAAAGCTGCTTGACTCTCCCTACAAAACGCTGGATCTTTTCAATGACACCAGCACTTTCAACCTTGTTATTGTAAAGCATTACGATTCACTCCCTAGCTCCACGCTTAAAAAAATAGCACTTTAATAAAAACCGCACGGCTCTCGGCCTCAATTATTTATTTTTTATACGTTTTCTTTGTTTGCATACTCTGTTTTTGTTGTATAAATTAATATGGTGTGATATTGCCGGTTCCAAAAATGGTGCCAGCAAATTTTTTGTTTGCTGATAAACAATGGACACTAATAGTTTTTATATGGAGTTGGGTTTATGAAAAAAATATTGTCACTTTTAACAAGCAGGATGTTCATAACATTTGCTTTGGTAGCGGTACAGGCCTGGTTTTTATTTATGCTAATCTTCTCCTTTGGTGAGATAAGCTGGATAATATCATTGATACTCACCATTGCAAGCATATTTGTTGTGATATATATTACAAACAAGCGGCAAAACCCCGCATATAAAATAAGCTGGATAATACTTATATTAATACTGCCCGTGCTGGGCGTACTTTTATATTTTTTGTTCAGCCAGCCCAAGCTTGGTAAGGAAGATGCAAAAAGAGCTGAGGAAATATACTATAACACAACGGATTTTATGAAACCAAACGCCGCTGCCAACGCTTTGCTGCGCAAATCAGACAGTGGCGCGGCACGCCAGTCAGACTATATAACAAAAGCCGCCCTCTATCCCCTGTACACAAACACACAAACAAAGTTTTATCCAATGGGGCAGGATTTTTACGCCGATTTGCTCATAGAGCTTGAAAAGGCGGAGAAGTATATATTTATGGAATACTTCATAGTGCACGAGGGTAAGATGTGGAGCAGCATACTGGATATATTAAAGCGCAAAGTGGCGCAGGGCGTGGAAGTTCGCTTTATGTATGACGATCTTGGCTGCATAAGCACCTTGCCGCGAAACTACTATAAAAAGCTGCGCGAAATGGGCATACAGTGCCACGTGTTCAATCCCGTGCGGCCCGTTTTAAATTCTCTGTTCAACAACCGTGACCACCGCAAGATAACCATAATAGACGGTAAAGTGGGCTTTTGCGGTGGAGCAAACCTTGCCGACGAATATATAAACGAAATAGAGCGGTTTGGCATATGGAAGGATGCCGCAGTGATGCTGCGCGGCGGCGGCGTGCGCTCACTTATGATGATGTTTTTGCACTTGTGGACATTTACAGCAGGAAACATAGAGAACGATTTTGCAAGATATGATATGCCCGCGCTCCAAGAAGAGGCAGATGAAAGCCTTGGTTATGTGCAGCCCTTTGCTGATGTGCCCTTTGACGAAAAAAACTATGTAAGCGAAAATGTGTATATGAATATAATCTCACGCGCCGAAAATTATATATACATAAACACGCCCTACCTCATACTTGATAACGAACTCATAACCGTGCTGTGCAGCGCGGCAAAAAGCGGTGTAGACGTGCGCATAACCGTTCCCCACGTACCGGACAAAAAAATGGTTTTCCTTGTAACTCAAGCAAACTATCCGCGGCTTGTGGAATCCGGCGTTAAAATATATGAATACACCCCCGGCTTCATACACTCCAAAACCACCGTTTGTGATGACAAATACGGTATAGTCGGCACGGTAAACCTTGACTTCCGCAGCCTTTATTTACATTTCGAATGCGGCGTATGGATGTACAAAACGCCTGTAGTTGCGGATATCAAACGTGATTTCCTTGAAACTGTTGAGCAATGTACCGAAATAACTTCAGAATATTTGGAAAGCATACCTTGGTATAAGCGCTTTATTCAGTCTGTGCTGAAAATATTTGGTCCCATGATGTGAGAAAAATAAAAAGGGTCTTGTCTTCAAAACAGACAGACCCTTTTTTTGATTCTATTTTTTGAGGGCGCTTCCGGCATCATGGATATTGTAAGGAGCCTATATCATTCCTTTATACATTTGTACGTATACCCTTCGCCGCTGTAAAAAAACCTCACACCCCCAGCGATATGCCCATATTCCGCGCCACTCGCACCATATCGTGCTTGGGATCAACATATTTGGTTTTTCCCGCCACCTCACACAGCGCGTTTTCCGTTAAATTATCTCCATCCATTGCCACGGTCTGCCCAAACTTACACTGATATATCAGCTCTGCTGCACGTACGCCCAGCCGCGTTGCCAATATTCTGTCATAGGCGCTGGGCGATCCGCCGCGCTGCACATAGCCCGGCACCACAAGGCGGGTCTCTATTCCCGTTTCGCTTTCTATGCTTTTGGTTAGCCGTGCCGCTGCGCTGGTGTATCCCTCCTCCTCGCGCTTTTGCTTCAGCGCTTTGCGCTTAAGCCCCGCCTCATCATCGCGCACGGCGCCCTCTGCTATTGCTATTATGGAAAAAGGCTTGCCCTTTTTTGCGCGATTGGCTACAGCGTTTATTACCACGTCCCTGCTATATGGTATCTCCGGTATTATTATAACGTCGGCTCCGCCCGCTATACCCGCATAAAGCGTTAGCCAGCCCACTTTATTTCCCATTATTTCTGTCACCATCACCCGGCCGTGGCTGGCGGCCGTGGTGTGCAGCCTGTCCATAACATCCGTGGCTATATCAACGGCGGTATGAAAGCCAAATGTAACGTCTGTTCCCCACAGATCGTTATCTATTGTCTTGGGCAGTCCTATTATGTTTAAGCCTTCCTCAGAGAGCAGGTTGGCCGTTTTGTGCGTACCGTTTCCCCCCAGTGTGCAAAGGCAGTCCAGCTTCATCTTCTCATAGTTTTTAACCATGCTGTCCACCTTATCCACGTTGTCTTCTTCTATTTTGCGCATATTTTTGAAAGGCGTGCGCACCGTTCCCAAAATCGTTCCGCCCAGCGTAAGTATGCCTGAAAAGTCCTGCTTTTCCATTACGCGGTATTCGCCTTTTATAAGGCCGGAATAGCCGCCAGCAATCCCCACTATCTCCACGTCCTCCATGCGCTCGTACGTTGCGCGTGCCACACCCCTTATTGCCGCGTTCAAACCGGGGCAGTCGCCTCCGCTGGTAAGTATGCCTATCCTCTTTGCCATATCGCCTCTCCTTTTCTATGTATTGAATTGTACGCCTATGTGATCAACAAAATATCTTTGAAAGCACCGGTTATAAAAAGGTCCTCGCGGCACCCGCCATTTTATGTCTATATATTTGAAATTATTCTAAACAAATCTTATAAATGTATCAAACACCGTCCTGCCCTCTGTTTTGCCGCATATAAAGCAGCCCTCTTCAACATCCGCTTTAAAAAGCTCCACACGCTGACCCATCTGCACCTCGGAAATATAATTTATCTTTACTATTTCCATTCGCTTTTTCTCAAGTATATCAACGGGGAAAAGCTCACATATCCAATTCAAGTATTTCGTATTGTTCATGTGGCGGTTCATATCCACATCGCTATAGAGCGCTTCCCTTTCCGCCGCACGCTCCATATGCGCCGGAAGCGCCAGTTTTCCCGGCTCCTCCACTATTTGCGGCAGCTCCGGATCGTAGGGGTATTTACCCACAGCTTCCGTACGCCTCAGCATGCGCTCCGCTATATCAAACAGCACCCATTGGCTGGAGGCTTTTCCAAGCTCCTTCCCGTCCTGTGCGCAAAACAAAAACTGCCTGCGAAATATAAACTTGGTGGGTTTGAGCGGCCAGGTGGAAACCAATATTTTTTCGCCCAAACTAGGGTATCGCAACATCTCCACATTCATACGCGTAAGCACCCAGCCGCAGCCCAGCTTTTCCACTACATGCTCTCTGCCCCAGCCTACGCAGGCCGCATGATCCTCAGCTATTTCCTGCATTCGGGTGAATATGGCTGAGGGCATCCACTCGCCTTTTATGTCCACATCCGGTGCACGCAGTATATATTCCTGATCCAGCCTTGTTAGCATACATTATCTCCGTAATATTATTTCTATCCAAATTGTACCACTTTCACGGCGTAAAAAAAACACACTCACATAATTTTTTTCTTTCACGCGTGTGTGTTTTTATATATTTTCTCTGTGTGCGGCAAACCCGTCTCAAACAGGCTGTTGCAAAGCTTTATGGGCACTGCCTTTCAGTGGCGCAGCCCCAGTCACAGACTGGCCCGCACTTCGCTTATGCGTGGTATAGAGCCTGCCGCGCCCTTGTTTGAAACCGTTATGGAGGACGCTTTTGCCGCCAGCTCCAGCATTGCGCCAACCGGCATGCCATCAGATATTCCAAAAACGAAATAACCAAGGAAGGTGTCTCCGGCAGCCGTAGTGTCTACCGCCTTCACCTTGAATATATCCTGCTTATACGTTTCTTTGCCATCGTAATACATAGAGCCATGCTCTCCCATTGTAAGCAGCACGCTTGCATTGGGGTATTTTTTTGCTATTTCGGGTATTATTGCGTCAAAATCCTCCGTACCGGAAAGCCGCGCGCCCTCTATTTCATTTATTATGAAATATTTCACCTTTTCAAGCGGCAGCGTAGCTATTATTTCGTCATAGGGCGAGGGGTTCAGCACTATGTCTATTCCCTTTTCATAGGCGCTGTCCATAATATAGGGTATGTTGTTTATCTCGTTTTGCAGCACCAGCAGATCACCCTTGCCAAAATTTTTCAGCACAGAATCAATAAAATCCGTAGTAAGCATGCGGTTTGTGCCGCCATAAACTATTATGCAGTTCTGGCCGTTCTTATCTACCTGTATCACAGTATGCCCGCCCGGCGCATCCTGCTTTACTATATAGTCTGTATTTATGCCCGCTTCCTTTAGCGTATCCAGAAGTATAGCGCCGTCCGTGCCCACACTGCCCGCGTGGTATATATCTACGCCCGCCTTTGCCATTGCCACACTCTGGTTTAGCCCCTTTCCGCCGCTGAAAACACCTCTGCCCTTAGCGGAGATAGTTTCCCCCGGCGTAACGAAATGGTCTACATCATATACATAATCAACATTGAGCGAACCAAAATTCAATACCTTCATATTTTATTGCCTCCTTATGCTGTTTTATAAAGCGCAAGCGCATCCATTTAAATTTTGCAAAGCTTCCTGACGCGTGTAATATGAAACGCGCTGTTTTGGAAATCAAACGCTCAAAAGCTTGTTAAGAAAGGCGCGTATGCGCTCCTCCTTGGGGTTTACCAGCAACTCCTCCGGCCTGCCCCGTTCCAATATCATCCCGTCATCCATAAATACCACATTCGTGGCCACTTCCTTGGCAAAGCCCATCTCATGCGTTACTATAAGCATGGTCATGTGCTCCTTTGCCAGCTCCTTTATTACCTGCAGCACCTCGCCGGTAAGCTCCGGATCAAGCGCGGAGGTAGGCTCGTCAAAGCAGAGTATATCCGGATCCATCGCAAGCGCCCGCGCTATTGCCACACGCTGAGCCTGCCCTCCCGAAAGCTCGCAGGGGTACGCCTTTTCCTTTTCGGAAAGCCCCACCTTTTTGAGCAGCTCACGCGCTATACCGTCCGCCTCGGCCTGTGTTTTTTTATCCACGCCCATGGGCGCTATGGTTATGTTTTGCAGTACGTTGAGATGCGGAAAAAGATTAAAGTTTTGAAAAACCATGCCAAGGTGCAAACGCGCCGTTCTTAGCTCATCTTCCCTGAGGTATTCCGTAACGCCGTTTTTTTCCTCCGCTATGCTTATTCCGTCCAGCACTATATTGCCCTTTTGCGCGCGCTCAAGGCAGTTTATGCAGCGCAGCAAAGTGGATTTGCCACTTCCGGACGGGCCTATTATAGCCGTTACCTCACCCTTTTCCACACAAAGGTTAACATCTTTCAAAACTGTATTCTCGCCAAAGCTTTTATACAAATGGCTAACTTCCAGCATATTCATAAATCCCACCTATATCCTGTAATAGTCTACGCGCTTCTCTATCTTCTTCAAAACAAGTGTAACAACGCCGTTTATAGCCAGATAGAACAACGCCGCCACAAAGAGCGGAAGCACGGAAGCCTCCCTTGAAGAAGCGGAGAAAGCTATCTTCAGCAAATCTCCCAACGCTATTATATAAACCAGCGCCGTATCCTTAACCAGCGTTATTACCTCGTTCCCAAGCGACGGCATAACGATCTTGAATACCTGCGGAATCACTATTTTTCGCATTGTCATACCCTTTGTGAAGCCCAGCACGGAGGCGGCCTCATACTGCCCCCGGTTTATAGACTGTATTCCGCCGCGGAATATTTCGCTGAAATAGGCAGTATAGTTTAGCACGAAGGACAGCAGCGCAGATTCAAAGCGGCCTATCTTCACGCCAAGCAGCCCCAGACCGAAGTATAAAAACAGCACCTGCAAAATAAGCGGAGTGCCGCGCATCACCACCAAATAAATATTGTATATGAATTTTACCGGTTTTATTTTTGTGAGGCTCAGCTGCGAGCCCAAAAAGCCAAGCGGTATAGAAAGCAGCAGCGTAAGCGCAAAAAGCGAAAGCGTTACGCCCAGCCCCTGCCCCAGCTCAGAAAACAACCCCAAAAATTTATCCATCAGAATATCCCCTCATACTTTTTCCAAAATGACCCTAAATGCGCCGTACCCTCAAAAAGAAAGCCACATAACTTTAAGAACTGCACTGAGCGAAAGCTCAGATCAACACATAAAATGATCCATTTGGAATACTGCATACTTACAGTGCCGCTTTGCAGTGCTTCTCACGCTTCAAGATACGCATTTTTATTATGAAGCGTCATAAGGCCGCACAGGCTACATGATCAAAAGTGTACCAAACAAAAACGGACAGTATAAATATAGCATACTGTCCGGTTTTTTTAAACAGTTATTGCGAAATCAGGCGGTAACATCCCTGCCGAACCATTTGTTGCTTACCTCGGCGGCTGAACCGTCCTGTTTCATTGCCTCAAAGGCTGCCGCAACGGCATCGTGGAAAGCCTGCTCACCCTTGCGGAAGCCTATGCCATACTGCTCAGGCGCCAGCGTCTCCTCCAGCATAACATACTGCCCCGGCTTTTTCGCCATGTAGTAGTCTGCAACCACAAGGTCTACACCCAGCGCGTCCACACGTCCGGAATCCACGTCCATAAGCGCGGTAACATAATCCTTAAAAGCCACAACCTCACCTATAGTTACCATAAGCTCAACATCGTCATTTATAACACCCTGTGCGGAAGAACCCTCCTGTACGGCAACTATCTTGCCGTCCATATCATCCAGCGTCTTTATGGGAGAATCGGCTTTAACCAATATCACCTGCTTGTTTTCCATGTACGGCTCGCTCATAAGCACCTTTTCCTTGCGCTCGTCCGTTATTGTGTAGCCGTTCCATATGAGGTCTATGTTTCCCGTCTCAAGCTCCAGCTCCTTAGCGCTCCAATCTATGGGCATAAGCTCCACCTCAACGCCCATATGCTCCGCTACGGCGCGCGCCATGTCTATATCAAAGCCTACCAGCTCGCCCTTATCGTCGCGGAATCCCATGGGAGGAAAGCTGTCATCCAGACCCATTATAAAAAATCCCTTATCCTGTATTTTTTTGAACGAATCGTCCGCAGCCGCGCTTGCAGCTTCACTTGCCGCGGGAGCTTCACTTACGGGCGCGCTTGCAGCGGGAGCCTCGCTAACAGCTGCAGATGCCGCAGGAGCTTCACTGGCAGCCTGCGTTTCCGCCGGCGCCGCAGGAGCCTGTGCGCAGCCAGCAAGTACTGCAAAGCTAATAAGCGCTATCATCAAAACAACAAGTATCCTCTTCATTTTACATTCCCCTTTATGTATCAAAATTATTTATACCAATCTCATATAAAAACATTAGATGCCCAAGGGCATACTCTCTCCCGCCAAAGGCGGAATTCACCTCATGTTTTTTGTAGTGCAAAGCACGTATAAGATGGCATGAGACTATTTTTGCGCCGTTTGGCGCAGAACATGAGCCGCGCAAAGCGAGGCACCATCAAATTAAAAGCATTGTTTTTAATTTGATATAAGTATTACGTTTAGTATTATAGTTTATCGCGCTAAAATAGTAAAGTGTTTTTGCGTTAAAGCAGTGTATGTAATATATGATATAAGCATATAAAATGTGTATATTTAGCAAGTTATATATTATAAATTATGCAAAGCAAAGATATTCGAGGCGGTAAGTCACACCCTAACGAAAGGGGGTGGCGCTTATGGAATATTTGATTATTCTTGCGGTAATCTTAATTGCTCTGTATAAGCTCCAGCAAAAGGAATAGCCGCCCCAGGCCGGGCGGCTATTGATTTGATTATTTTCCAGCCGGGCTGACCGTTTCCATCATATCCCTGCTTTTATTATATCCCAAAGTCAAAAAGCTCTAAAACGCGTCCTTGGGCTTTGTAAATTCATTTGCCGAGAGCTTGGCCTTCGCCGCAAATTCCGCAAGCAGCTTCTTTTGCTTTTCATTCATGCGCTTTGGTATATCCACGTTTGCCCGCACATAAAGATCACCCATGCGCGTGCTGTTAAGATTTTTTATACCCTTGCCCTTAAGGCGGAACACCGTACCCGGCTGCGTGCCCTCCGGTATCTTGTAGCGCACCTTGCCATCCAGCGTGGGCACCTCTATCTCCTCGCCCAGCGCTGCCTGCACCATATTTATGGAAAGATCGAGATACAGGTCGTACCCCAAACGCTCAAAGAGCTTGTCTGGCTTTACGGCTATGTATATTTGCAGATCTCCCGCAGGACCGCCGCGTCTGCCCGCGTTGCCCTCGCCGCGCATGGTGATCACCTGCCCGTTATCTATACCCGCCGGTATGTTCACGGCTATGCTGCGCTGCTTTGCGGTTGATCCCGCGCCCTTGCAGGCAGCGCATGGCTCATCCGCAATGCTGCCCTCTCCACCGCAGGTGCTGCAGGTCTGCACGTTTACAAAATTGCCGAATATAGACTGCTGCGAAACGCGTTCCTGCCCGCTGCCGTTGCAGGTGGGGCAAGTGTGCTTCTTGCCGTCCTTCGCGCCCGTGCCGCCGCATTCGCCGCAAGCCTCGGTTCTGTTTAGGGATATTTCCTTTTTAACGCCAAAGGCCGCTTCCTCAAACGTTATTTTCATATTTACGCGTATATCCGGCCCCTTTTGCGGACCCGCCGGACGGCTGCGCATTCCCCCGCCGAATATGTTTTCAAATATATCGCCAAAGCCGCCAAAGCCCTCAAAACCCTGTCCGCCGAAGCCGCCGCCAAAGCCACCCTGACCAGCGCCGTCCGCGCTGCCAAAGGTATCATACTGCTGACGCTTCTGATCGTCAGAGAGCACCTGATAGGCCTCGTTTATTTCTTTAAATTTTTGCGCGGCGCCGTCATCACCCTTGTTCATATCCGGATGATACTGCTTTGCCAGCTTTCTGTACGCGCTCTTTATCTCTTCCGCGCTGGCGCTCTTTTCTACGCCCAGCGTTTCATATAAATCCTTTGCCAATGTGTATCTGCCCCTCTATACCCAATCATACCAATTCCACGCTTTTATGCGCGGAACGGCATAAGACTTGTTTTGCGCCATTTTTATGAAGCGTGAGTTTCCCTTTATAAAATCACGCCATCAAAGAAAACAACGTCTTCTTTGCTGTAATATTACGCGACCGAAGCCAAAGCTGAAAAATCAGCTCCGGCTCCTATCGCAGTTTATTTTCTTTACGCGGATATTATTTCTTATCCTCGTCCTTCTTGTCCTCGTCCACAACCTCATAGTCTGCGTCTACCACGTTGTCATCCTGCTTTGCGCCGCCTGTGGGGTCTTGACCGGGGTCAAAGCCCGGGCCGCCCGCCGCGTTCGCGTCCGCCTGCTGCTGGTATACCTTGCCAAAGGTGTCAAACGAAAGCTTCTGCAGGTCGTCTGTGGCGGTTTTCACCTTATCCATATCCGTACCCTTTAGCTCTTCCTTAACCTTTTCCATGGCCTCTTCCAGCTTCTTTTTCTCGTCTGCGGAAATCTTGTCACCCAGATCCTTTATTGCCTTTTCCGTCTGATAAACGAGGGCATCCGCGTTGTTGCGTATCTCAACTTCCTGCTTGCGGTTCTTATCTTCCTCCGCAAACTTCTCGGCCTCCTTCACAGCCTTGTCTATATCGTCGTCGGAAAGGTTTGTGGAAGCCGTTATGGTGATATTCTGCACGTTGCCCGTACCCATATCCTTTGCGGAAACGTGCACTATGCCGTTGGCGTCTATATCAAACGTAACCTCAACCTGCGGTACTCCGCGCGGCGCGGGAGCTATTCCCGTGAGGTTGAACCTGCCCAGCGTCTTGTTGTAGGCCGCCATTTCGCGTTCGCCCTGCAATACGTGTATTTCCACACTTGTCTGCCCGTCTGAAGCCGTAGAGAATATCTGGCTCTTCTTGGCGGGTATGGTGGTGTTTCTGTCTATGAGCTTTGTGAACACGCCGCCCATTGTCTCTATGCCAAGCGAAAGCGGTGTAACGTCCAAAAGCAGCACGTCCTTTACCTCGCCGCCCAGCACGCCTGCCTGTATGGCCGCGCCCATGGCAACCGCCTCGTCCGGGTTTATGCCCTTGAAAGGCTCCTTGCCGGCTATGCGCTTAACCATATCCTGCACGGCAGGTATGCGTGAAGAACCGCCCACCAGTATAACCTTGTCTATATCGCTGTTGGCAATGCCCGCGTCCTTTATTGCGCTCACCATGGGGCCTTCCGTTTTGGAAACGAGGTCTGCCGTCAGCTCATCAAACTTGGCGCGTGAAAGCGTAAGGTCAAGATGCTGCGGTCCGTTTGCGTCCGCCGTTATAAATGGCAGATTTATGTTTGACTGCATAACGCCGGAAAGCTCTATCTTTGCCTTTTCAGCCGCTTCCTTGAGGCGCTGCATGGCAATTTTGTCCTTTGAAAGATCCACGCTGTTGCTCTTTTTGAACTCAGCTACCATCCACTCCACTATTTTATCATCAAAATCATCGCCGCCCAGGCGGTTGTTTCCGCTTGTGGCCATAACCTCTATAACGCCGTCACCTATCTCCAGCAGCGAAACGTCAAATGTACCGCCGCCCAGGTCAAATACCAGTATTTTTTGGTTGTTGTCCTTTTCCATGCCGTAGGCAAGCGCAGCCGCCGTAGGCTCGTTTACAATACGCAGAACCTCAAGGCCGGCTATTTTGCCCGCATCCTTGGTGGCCTGCCTCTGTGAATCACTGAAATAAGCCGGAACGGTGATAACCGCCTGAGTAACCGTTTCGCCCAGATATGCTTCTGCGTCCGCACGCAGCTTCTGCAGCGTCATTGCGGATATCTCCTGCGGCGTGTAGCTTTTATCGTCTATTTTTATTTTCCTGTCCGTACCCATATCACGCTTTATAGAGCTTATTGTGTGATCAGGATTTGTAACCGCCTGGCGCTTGGCCACCTGCCCTACCAGCCTCTCGCCCGTGTTTGAAAAAGCCACAACGGACGGCGTTGTTCTGGCACCCTCCGCATTGGGGATAACAACGGCCTCGCCGCCCTCCATTACCGCAACGCAAGAATTTGTAGTACCTAAGTCTATACCTATCACTTTACCCATATATCAAATGCCTCCTAAAAATATTTAATCCTTTGTTTATATTTAATATTATTTATTCACTTTAACCATAGCATGGCGCAATATCTTATCCTTCAGCATATAGCCGTTTTGCATAGTTTCCACTATCTGGTTTGGCTCAAAGCCTTCCTCATCAACCTGCATAACAGCGTTGTGGAATTCGGGATTGAATTGACCATCCGTATCTATTTTTTCAACGCCCAGCTCTGAAAGAACGCCTTCAAGCTGGCGCATTATCATCTTCATACCATCCAAAAATGCCGCATCTGCACATTCGGCCGCCAGCGCACGCTCAAAGTTATCCAGCACGGGCAGTATTTCCGCTGCCGTATCCGCAACTCCGTTTTTATAAGAGTTTGAAGAAAGCTCTGCATTGCGCTTTTTATAGTTTTCAAAATCCGCGCGCTCTCTTATAAGTGCGTTTTTAAAATCCTCTTTTTCTTCTTCCAGCTTTATCAGCGCCGCGTTCACATCCGCAGCATCTGCCGTTTTTTTACTAGCCTCAGGCTCGTTTATATCGTCACCTGCAGCATCTGCCGCCGCTTCCGTTTCCTCTGTCACCGCCGCAGCCTCATCCGCAACCTTATTTTGCTTTGCAGCCTCAGCCGCTCTCTCGTTTTTTTTATCTGTTTTCTTTGCCAAGCCACTTCACCTTGCTTTCGTAATACTTATTATACCCTGCCATATTCCGCTCTTAAAAAATGACGCATACCTCACTTTTCAGGCTTGCTGTCAGATTCTAAAAAGCAGGACAGTATTTCATTTATGCTCATCCCTACATAATTCAGTATTGCCAGCACCCGCGAATAATCCATACGCGTTGGCCCCAGCACACCAAAAGATCCTATATTCTTTCCCCCCACCTTATAGGTGGCGGTTATAACGCTCATATCATTAAAATCGTCATTGTCGTTTTCTTTGCCTATCTTCAGTGAAAACTCAAAATCTGCGGAGTTGTCAAGCAGAGCGTACAGGCTGTCCTTCGTGTCCAGCAGCTCCAAAAAATGCTGAGCCTTTTCCACATTTTTGTATTCGGGGTATTTCAAAATATTCTGCGTACCCTCAAGTATCATCTCCCGCTTTGCCCTGTTTATGTTTATTGCCTCAAATACCTGAGCAAAAACCGCCTGCTGCTCGCTGAGAGAATTTTGCGCTATATCTTCTATTATCTCCGCCGCATCCATGGGCGATCTTCCAAACACCGCAGAGGTTATCATATTTGACAGCTTTTCCATGTGCCCGCCGTCCAGCATTGCGGGTATAGTTATCACAGTGTCGTTCACCAGCCCGCTGTCTGTAACTATTATCAGCATGGCCTTTGTATCGGTTATTTTTACAAGCTGCACCCGCGCTATTGCCGTTTTATCCATCTGCGGACCTGAAACCATGGCTATGCTGTTCGTTGTGTCAGAAAGCACCTTTGCAGCCGTATCAAGCACCTGCGAAACCTCGCTCACGCGCTTGTTGAAATAAGTCTTTATAAACTGCGTGTCCTGATCTGTCAGCACACCTATCTGTATTAGCCTGTCCACATAAAGGCGATATGCCAGATCACTTGGCGTTCTTCCCGCTGAGGTGTGTGGCTTGTCAAGAAAACCCATGTCCTCAAGATCGGCCATTTCGTTTCTTATGGTGGCGGAGCTATATGTTATGTACGGCTTCTTGGAAATGGTACGCGAACCAACCGGTATACCGGTGTCTATATAATCATCTATTATAGCCTTGAGTATGCTAAGTTTTCTGTCCGACAGTTCCATCTCAAATAAGCCAGCTTCCCTTTCTCATTTTTGTGCCTCAAAACCGCACTGCTGCGCGAATATGCCCGCCAAGCTCATACTGCCATCTGCGGCGCGCTATCGCAGCTTGTTAGCACTCTACACAAACGAGTGCTAAACTATGGTTATAAGATACCACCACAGCCGTACAATGTCAATATATATTCATTGTTTGTTAACAGGTTATGTCAATTATATGCGAAAAATTTTCATTGTAATATTGCTATTATAAAAATATGCCCGCCAGCTTGTTTTGCAGCGCAAACCCCCTGGCCGTGGGAACAAGCCTTCCGTCCGCCACCTCCGCCAGAGCCAAGCTTTTCGCTTTTTCTATTCCCTGCGCATATTGCTTTTCAAAATCCACTCCAAACTCTCGCTTGAACGCGGCAAAATCAAGCCCGGAGCGCAAACGCAGCTTCAGCATTATATACTCAAAAAGATGCTCTTTTTTATCTATAAATTTTGTGCTTTCATAGCGCACGCCTGTTTTCAGCCGTTCAATGTATTTTTCTATATCCCTTGTATTGGCAAAGCGCATACCATTAACAAATGAATGCGCAGCCGCGCCCAGCCCCAAATAGTTTTGGAGATTCCAGTATTTTAAGTTGTGCCGGCACACCCTGCCGTCCCGCGCAAAGTTTGATATCTCGTAGTTAAGATACCCGCGCTCAGATAAAAGGCTTTGAGCTTTCTCATACATCTCCGCATCGGTATCTTCGTCAATACGCGCTATCTCTCCCGCCTCGTACATATCGCCCAGCGGCGTGCCCGGCTCTATGGAAAGCGCGTAGGCTGATATGTGCTCCGGCTTTTTGTATAGCAAGTGATAGAGCGTGGCCTCCCAGTCATCCATTGTCTGACCGCTCAGCGCATACATAACGTCCGCGTTTATATTTTGGAAGCCCGCCTCCCGCGCCATATCAAAGGCTTCGTCAAACTGCTCCTGTGTGTGCAGCCTGCCAAGCAGCTCCAGCAAATGCGGCTGAACCGCCTGCAAACCCATGCTTATACGGTTTATGCCGCTTTCGCGATATTCGGTCAGCTTGCTTCGCGTCACCACACAAGGGTTTGTTTCTATAGTTATCTCCGCATCCTCGGCCAGCGGAAAGTTTTTTCGCAGGCAATCCATTATATCGGCTATGCAGCCTTCATCCAGCCTGCCAGGCGTTCCCCCGCCTATAAACACGCTGTCCGCGCCGTCCGGATACAGTTTTGCCGAAAGCTCTATCTCCCTTTTCAAGGCAGACAAATACCCCGGAATGAGGCTTTCCGCCTCCACCGAGGTAAAATCGCAGTAATTGCATTTTTTCACGCAAAACGGTATGTGTATGTATATGCCCAGCATAGGCGAAACCTCAGTTGGTCTTGAGCACACTCATGAAAGCTTCGGACGGCACTTCCACGCTGCCCACCTGCCTCATGCGCTTCTTGCCCTCCTTCTGCTTTTCCAGCAGCTTTTTCTTACGCGAGATATCGCCGCCGTAGCATTTTGCCAGCACGTCCTTGCGCATGGCCTTCACAGTCTCTCGCGCTATTATTTTTCCGCCTATTGCCGCCTGTATGGGTATCTCAAACATCTGGCGCGGTATCACTTCCTTGAGCTTTTCCGCTATCGCCCTGCCGCGCGGATACGCCCTGTCACGGTGCACAATAAGCGAAAGCGCGTCACAGATATCTCCGTTCAGCAGCAAGTCCAGCTTCACAAGATCGCTCTTTTCATAGCCCTTCACTTCGTAGTCCATAGAGGCATAGCCCCGCGTCTTGGATTTCAGCTGATCGAAAAAGTCGTATATTATTTCGTTGAGCGGCACGTCATAGTGCAGCAGCACACGCGTTTTTTCTATGTACTCCATATTTTTGAAGGTTCCCCGCTTGTCCTGACACAGCTCCATTACGGCGCCCACGTATTCGTCCGGCGTCATAACGCTCACCTCCGCCACAGGCTCCTCCATATAGTCTATGGTGGAGGGGTCTGGCAGGTTGGTCGGGTTTTCTATCTCCATTTCCTCGCCGCTCATAAGGTGCACCTTGTAGGCCACGCTGGGCGCTGTGGTAACGAGGTCTAGGTCAAACTCACGTTCCAGCCGTTCCTGTATTATCTCCATGTGCAGCAGCCCCAAAAATCCGCAGCGGAAGCCAAAGCCCAATGCCACCGAGACCTCTGGGTCGAATATTAGCGAAGCGTCGTTTAGCTGCAGCTTATCCAGCGCGTCGCGCAGGTCGTCATACTTTGCGCCGTCCGCCGGATATATTCCGCAGTACACCATGGGCGTTATCTTCTTGTATCCTGGCAGCGCCTGCGCCGTGGGGTTTTCCGCACCCGTGATCGTGTCGCCCACGCGGGTGTCTGCCACGTTCTTTATGCTGGCGGTTATGTAGCCCACATCGCCCGCCTTCAGCTCCTTGGCGGGCAGCAGCTCAGGCGCGAAAACGCCCACCTCCACCGCGTCAAAGGCTTTGCCGGACGACATGAACTTTATCTCCATGCCCGCCTTCACAGTGCCCTCAAATACGCGCACATAGCTTATGGCGCCCTTATAGTTATCGTAAAAAGAATCAAACACCAGCGCCTTTAGCGGCGCGTCCGGATCGCCTGCGGGCGCGGGCAGCTTTTCCACTATGGCGTCCAGCACCTCGCTTATGCCTATGCCCTGCTTTGCGCTTATAAGCGGCGCGTTTTGCGCCTCTATGCCTAAAACGTCCTCTATCTCCGTCTTTATTTCGTCCGGCCGCGCGGAGGGCAGATCTATCTTATTTATTACCGGTATTATCTCAAGGTCGTTATCCATCGCCAGATAAACGTTTGCCAGCGTCTGCGCCTCTATGCCCTGGCTGGCGTCCACCACAAGTATAGCGCCCTCGCAGGCCGCCAGAGAGCGAGACACCTCGTATGTAAAGTCCACATGGCCGGGTGTGTCTATGAGGTTCAGCTCATAATCTTCCCCGTCCTTTTTATATATCATACGTACCGCCTGAGATTTTATGGTGATACCGCGCTCTCGCTCAAGATCCATAGTATCCAGCAGCTGATCCACTATATCCCGCTGCGAAACGGTGCCCGTGCTCTCTATCAATCTGTCGGCAAGCGTAGATTTACCGTGGTCTATGTGCGCAATTATGCAAAAGTTTCTTATATTTTCTCTGTAATCCTTACCCAATTCAGTACCGTGACCTTTCCAGTGCTTATTCCAAATAAAGCCAACCATTTGGCAAGCGACGCTTTTGTGCCCCTGCCGTCCGATAAAAAAATAGCTTTATACCATTGTATATAATAAGCAAATAAACGCAAAAAAGCAACAAAATTCTAAACACGGCCCCCCCTGCCGGTTGCAGATATTGCATAGAATGTAAAAATACGAACTGCCATATGGCATTTTGCGCTCATATTGTTTATAATATACGTATTCACAATTCAAATCATTTCTCAATTATATATTTCGTATAAGGAGATCAATATTATGGCTGATTACAAAGAAGTAAGCAAAAAATGGCAAGCCGCTTTGCAGGGTACGGAGTACGAAAGCGAAATAAACGCGATATGCGCTGATGACGCGCTGTGCTCAGACAGCTTTTATCAAGACATGGAGTTTGGCACGGCGGGCATGCGCGGCATACTTGGCCTTGGCACAAACCGCATGAATGTATTCACCGTGAGGCGCGCCACCCAGGCGCTGGCAGACCATATAAACAGCACGGGCGGCGGCAGCCGCGGTGTGGCCATAGCTTACGATACCCGCCGCAACAGCGAGCTTTTTGCCCGCGAGACCGCAAGCGTTCTCATGGCGAACGATGTTAAGGTATACCTCTACAAAACGCCTCACAGCGTACCTCAGCTCTCGTTCACAATACTTGAGCTGGGCTGCATTGCGGGCGTGGTGATAACGGCCAGCCACAATCCGCCTGAGTATAACGGCTACAAAGTATACGGCGAAGACGGCGGGCAGCTTCCGGTACCGGATTCTGCTGAGATAACGCGCAACATAGAAAAAATAGAGAATATTTTCAGCATAAGAGGCGTGCCAGTGGCAGAGTCTCGCCTGCTGGAATATATAGGCGAAGAACTGGACGAGATATATTATACCAAAGTGGAAGCGCTTGTTTTGAACCATGATGTGATACGTGAGCAGGCGGATAAATTCAACGTAGTATACACCCCGCTGTTTGGAACAGGCCTCACGCCGGTCAGCCGCATCCTCAAAGATATTGGTATAAGCAAGCTGCATATTGTTGAGCAGCAGAAAGACCCCAATCCCGACTTTCCCGGCATAAGCGCGCCCAACCCGGAAAACCGCGAATGCTTTGACATAGCGATGAAGCTGGCGAACGACGTTGACGCGAACATGATACTGGCCACCGATCCCGACAGCGACCGCCTGGGCCTAGCCGTTAGGGATGATGCGGGCGAGTTTATAATACTCACGGGCAACCAAATAGGCTGCCTTTTGATGGACTACCACCTCTCTCAGATGCAGCCACAGTTCAAAGGCGGAGAATTCGTTTGCAAATCTCTTGTAAGCACAGATATGTCAGACGTTATTGCAAAGTTTTACGGCGTGGAATCGCGCAGCGTATATACCGGCTTTAAATTTATTGCAGAGCAGATAAAGCTGTCCGAGGCTTCCGGAAAGGGCGGTTTCCTCTTCGGTTATGAGGAGAGCTATGGCTATCTCTTTGGTAAGTTTGTGCGCGATAAGGATGCCGTGCAGGCGGCAATGAAGGTAACGGAGGCGGCCTGCTATCACGCGGCGCAGGGCAAAACACTTTATCAGGCGCTCATAGCGCTGTACGAAAAATACGGCTGGTTTAATGAGCTGGTGGTGTCCAAAACGCTGTACGGGCAAGAGGGCATAGCGAAAATAATGAATGCGGTGGAAATGCTGCGCGCGGACGTTCCCGCCGATATTGGCGGATTTGCCGTGAGGGCTGTACGCGATTACAAAAAACAAACGCGCACGCTCTATCCCGAAAAAAAATCAAAGCCCATCCCCATGGATAGCATGAA
The DNA here is from genome assembly GCA_964463305.1 of uncultured Christensenella sp. GTDB lineage: Bacteria > Bacillota > Clostridia > Christensenellales > Christensenellaceae > UBA5399. The sequence continues at coordinate 22,955 of CAYXBW010000001.1, forward strand.
CGTACTTTATATAGAGCTTGATGGCGGCAGGCTGATAGTGCGCCCCTCCGGTACGGAGCCAAAGCTAAAGACCTATCTTTCCGTTTCGGCAGCAGATAAAAATACGGCCGACGCGCTTATGGAAAAATTGAAAAATGCGGCGGCAGAGCTTATAGACGGGCTGCTGGAGGGTTGACCTCTTAAAACGTATATAATAAAACCGTTCCTGCTATGCGGAACGGTTTTTTATTATTCGGCAGATATTTCAAAACTTGTATTTTTTCAATTCGTTCAAATATTTTTTAAATTCAGTCTCGCGCTCTGCCAGCGAGCCAAAAAACAGCTCATCCACTTCCTCCACCACGGGAAGCGCCGCAATCATTCTACCCTGCCCTTCCTTTGTTAGGCTTATGGAATTTGCGCGCGTGTCCTGCGGGTGAGGCTTTCTTTCCACGTATCCCTTTTTTTCCAGCAGCGCAAGTATTTGAGATACAGACATAACGTCCATTCCCGCCATATTTGCCACCATTACCTGCGTCACATCGCTTTGCCCGCGCGAAATATACCCTATAGAGGTTATTACCACAAATTGCGGGTGCGTTATGCCTACGGGCTTTAGCCGCCGTTTTATTTCTCCGTGCCATTTGTTATACGTCCGCATAAAAAGAAGCCCTGTAGATTCTTCAGAATCGTTTTTATAAGTAGACGGAAACTCATTCATAGCTATTTTTCCACTTCTCTTTTCAATAGCGCCACGGCATCCGGCACATCTGAAAACACCTGCTTCAAAAAGCCCCTCTGCTCCGCGCCGGCTTTTTCACACTCCAGCCTTACGGTGTGCTTTATATAAAGGCCATCGTTTTCTTCCAGTATCTCATGGTCAAAATACACGTCTCCCATAGGCGTAGCCGCCTTATCACAAAAAGACCTGTTCTGCTCCACCTTAACCAGCGTATAGTCTATAGGCGGCATACCCGCCAGCTTCATTACCCCCGTTGTTCCCTTTTCAAAAGCACCGTTTAAAGATATATCCTCCAAATCTTCCTCCCATGTATACCACTTTTGTATATCCGCATAATAGCCCCATATATCCTCCTTGGTCGCATCCACTTCCATTTTATAAGAAAATTCCATTATCATAAATATTTGTCCTTTCAGTATTTGAGTATTTTGCACATCATTATTATATGTATACTTATTATAAATGTCAATACTATATATGTGTAAAAAAAACCGCTCCTGCTTAGGAACGGTTTTTGGTGTTTCATTTATTTAATACTCGTTTCTATTGCGCCTCGGCTTCTTCTTTAAGAATGAAGGAACTTCCAGATCCTCGTCACCAAACATATCCAGCTTTTCTGCCTCACGTACGCTGCTTGCGTCCACAGTTTTTACTGCGGGCACAGGGTTGCTGCGCAGCGGCTCCAGCGGCTCCAGTCGGTCGTTCATGGGCACACCGTCTGTGAACTCTATCTTTTCTTCCAGCTTCTTTGGCTTTTCTATTATGGCAACTTCGTCCTCTTCCGGCATAGCGTCAAATCCCGTGGCTATCACGGTTATGCGCACCTCGTCCTCCAGTGTGGGGTCTATGCAAACTCCAAAGAATACGTCCGCATCCGGGTCAGCGCCCTCCTGGATTATCTTGGCCGCTTCCTGTATTTCGTACATTCCGAGAGAAGCGTCGCCCGTTACATTGAATATTATTCCGCGCGCGCCTTCTATTGTGGTATCCAGCAGCGGGCTGTTTATGGCCTGCTTGGCGGCCTCTATGGCCTTGTTGTCTCCATAGCCTATGCCAATGCCCATATGCGCCTCGCCGCGCAGCGTCATCACCTTTTTAACGTCCGCAAAGTCAAGGTTTATTAGCGCGGGCTTGCCTATGAGGTCTATTATGCCCTGTATTCCCTGACGCAGCACATCGTCCGCCACCTTGAAAGCGTCTACCAGCGGCGTATCCTTGCCCACCGTGGAGAGCAGCTTGTCGTTTGGTATGGTAACTATTGTATCCACTACGCTCTTAAGCGTTTCAAAGCCCTTATCCGCTGCCTTAGCGCGTGGATGGCCTTCAAACCAGAACGGTTTGGTTACAAACCCTATGGTGAGTATTCCCGTCTCTCTTGCAATCTCCGCGATCACAGGAGCCGCACCCGTACCCGTGCCGCCGCCCAAACCGCAGGAAACGAACACAAGATCCGCACCCTTTATTATGCCTTCAAGCTCATCATGGCTCTCCTCTGCCGCCCTGCGGCCTATTGCCGGATCCGCGCCGGAGCCAAGCCCCTTGGTGAGCTTTTCACCTATCTGTATTTTCTGATCCGCCTTGGACAAAAACAGCGCCTGCTTGTCCGTATTGACCGCAATTAGCTCCGCGCCCTTCACGCCGAACTCTATCATTCGGTTTACGGCGTTGTTGCCCGCGCCTCCCACGCCAAATACACGTATCTTCGCAAAATTTTCACTGTTGTTATCAAATTCGAGAGACATATATGTCATCCTCCTTAAGAATTAGGATCTGTTTATCTTATTCACCATGCTGCACCATGCGGCTATGGGGTTGTTACTTATATTTACTTTCCTTCTTGCCAAACACGCTTTTCTTTTGCGCCTGCGGCCTTATTTCAAATACTCTGTCATACGCAAACTGCATCATTGCATATGCCGCCTGCAAGTCTGGCGTTTGCAGCTTTACGCTGTTTACCTTTATGGGTATTGGCGTTCTTCCTGATACGGAGCGGTAAAAACTGGAGTCTCCCCGCATAAAAGATATACCGCCGCCCGTAATGTATATATCAAACTTTTTGCCCAATGCCAGTTCCGCCTTGGCAAAAAGCCTTTGTATGTATAAAACAAGGTGCTCCACCCTTGCGTCTATTATCTGCTTTATAAGGTCATAAGGGTATTTTTTCAGCTTCCCCTCAGAATCCTTTGCGTACATATAAGATATATTGTTGTTTTCCTCCAAGCCGAAAGAGTATCTGCGCTTTAATTGCTCGGCAGTTTCCTGTTCCAGCTTCATCACGTAGCATATATCAGAGGTTATGCTTCCGCCGCCCATCTCCACCGTATGAAAATACAGTATTGCGTCACCGTATATGAGCGAAATATTTGTAGCGTAGTAACCAATATCTACCAGTACAGACATAGAATCGCGCTTTTCCTGAGGCACCAGATACAGCGCTTCTGCTAGCGGTTCGGGTATAAAATTATCCACCCTTATGCCAAGATGCCTGAAAAGCTCTATAACGTCATTCAAAAATAAACGGTTTGCCATTGTGAACGAAATGCAGCCCCGCAGCTTTTTAGTGGGCACACCCACCGGATCAAGATATACATTACCGTCATCCAAATAAAACCACGCCGGCCATTCACAAACTATAGACATATCCTGCGGTATCTCAAACTTGCGCGCGCGCCCGGTCAATACCTCCACGTCACGCTCTGTCACTCTGCCCTTTATGGGAAGCTGCGCAGATTTACTGGTTATCTTAAGAAAAGAACCCGGTATGCCCACCTCTACTGAGCGTATTCTGGTTCCCACCTGTTTTTCAACAGTATCCAGCACCTGCTCAAGCGCATAATATACCTCATCGCTGTCCACCCAATTAGATTGTTTTATACCGGAATAAGCAATTTGTGACGAACCTAACACCTCAAGCCCCATGCGCGGCTTTTTTTCAGCCACCGTGCAGGATATCTTGGAAGTGCCAAATTCAATAATCGCTTTGCAGTCCCTCATCAAATAATATAACCCCAAACTAAAATATAGTCACTATAGTATAATAGATTATTTGCATACTGCACTAATAATATCATATTACACTAGAAAAAAAAACACTTTTATCTATTTACATTCAAATTCTAACAAATATATTACATTTTAGTTGCAATTACACCTCTCGCCTTTACCGGGTAAAAACAAACCGCTTACTTAACCCTCTTCACCACCTCCACCGGCCTGATCCTGCGTACCGGATGAACCATTCTCTGCTGGCTGATCACCCTCTCCATCCGGCTGATCCCCGTTGGCAGGTTTATCCTCAACGTTCTGATCTCCCTCGGCAGGCTGGTCTGGCTCTGTTTGTACACCGTTGCTAGTCTGCGAGTCGGACTCGTCCATCTTGAAAATACCGCTGTTTCCTGTGGAAACGTCCAACATACCTGTTTTGCGTCCATCCTTGCTGAGCTGCGGAAGCATCTTGTCTATCCACTTCACCTTGTCCGCCACCTTGTCCGCCTGGCCAAACTTTATGTTGAGACCCGTATCGGTCGCCATACGTATATTATTCACATCGGATAAGTCTATGGTCACTATAGACTGCGCCGCTTTTTTGCTTTCAAGCGCAGACACTATTTCGCCCATCACCGTTATTTTAAACGTATCCTCTGTGGTTATGGGCTTGCCAAGTGCCGCCCCGCCTATTGTAAAACCGCTTACTACGGGATATGCCTTGCCCTCCGGCAGCGTGCTGAATATTTCCAGTACATTCCCGTCCTTATCAGAAAGCAGGTATTGCCCGGCATGCTCTATGTAAACCTTGGGCTGCCGCTCCACCACTTTTATTACCACAGTTTGAGGGAGCTGCTTTGTTACACTTACCACCTCAAGGTAGGGTTCCGCTTCTTCAATATTCGTTTTTACCTTTTCCTCATCCAGCGAAAGCATATGTGTATCCGGGTCTATATCCGCAAGCCCCGTAATGTACACCTCTGTAAACTTGCCAAAGCCCTCAACTTTTACATTCTCCACCTTGAAAAACACATAGCCAAAATACGCCACACCTGCAATTATCAAAACGGCTATCACTACACTGAAAACTATTTTCGGAGTTCTGCTTCTTCTCTTCACAAGCTCTGTACCTCCGTTTCTGCCGCCATTGTGGCTTTAGCAGCTTCCTGCCGCGATTGCCTAGATATATTCAGCAATATGCCTATCATGCTCATAAATATCATTAAAGACCAGTTTCCATAACTTATAAAGGGCAGTGGAACACCCGTAGCCGGTATAGATGCAGTAACAACACCTATATTTATTATAACCTGCACGCCTATTAGCGTTATTATTCCCGTTGCCAGCAGCATGCCAAACATATCCGGCGCAGCCTTGGCAATTTTTATGCCTCTGTATACCAAAAATACAAATAATAATATCAATACAGCAGCGCCTATTAGCCCCAATTCCTCGGTTGTTATAGAGAATATAAAATCAGATTCGCCGAACGGGAGCCACAAAAATTTCTGTTTGCCATTGCCCAGCCCCTGCCCGAATACACCGCCCGCGCCTATGCCGTAAAGCGACTGCACTATCTGCCAGCCATCCCCCGAAATATCTGAAAACGGGTCCAAAAACGTGGTTACCCTTGTAACACGGTAGCTCTCCACCAGCATTAGAGCAATGCCCGCTATTCCTCCCGCGCCGCCAAGAGCCGCCAAATGCCACCACTTTGCTCCGCCCACAAATATCATAACAAAAACCAATAAGCACAGCAGTATTACAGACGAGAAGTTTGGCTGCAAAAAAAGCAGCAGGCACATTACGCACAGCACCAAAAGGTTTGGCATCACACCGTATCTAAATGTATCCATACGGTTCCTGTTTACATATATAGTTGCCGCAGTGAATATCACCAGAGAAAACTTTGCTATCTCGGCAGGCTGCAGGCTGGGCATTCCGGGGAAAAACCTCAGCCACCTGGCCGAGCCGTTCATCTCCACCACACCCGCACCGGGTATGAAAACCAATATCAGCAGCACCAGCGATACCAGCAGCAGTATATATTTAAGCTTTATGAGCTTTTTATAGTCGAACAGCATAAAGAATATCATGCCGCCCAAGCCTATTGCCGCGCCCACCAGCTGCTTTTTAAAGAGCGCCAGCCCGTCATATTGATACATAGCTTGAGACTGCGCCATATAATAGCTCGCGCTGAAAATCATTATTAGCCCATAGGCTACCAGAACCAGCGTAACTATAAGCAGCGAATAATCTATATTCCCTCTAAATGTGCGTATTTTTTGCTTCGCCATTATAACCCGTTCACAATCTCCTTAAAAACCTCGCCCCGCTGCTCGAAATCGCGGAACATATCCCAGCTTGCGCAGGCCGGAGACAGCAGCACCGTCTCACTCTCCCCCGCTATGCTGTATGCCTTGAGCACAGCATCCTCAAAGCTGTTGGCCTTTATATAGCTCTCATACCCTGCCTGCTGCGCCGCCGCCACTATTTTGGAAGCAGTAGCCCCCAATACTATTATCGCTTTTATATTGGACGTAAACGCCGCAAATAAAGATTCAAAATCCCCGTGCTTGTCGTACCCGCCCAATATAAGCACAGTGGGGCGATCCATAGCCAGTATAGCGTTTATTGTGGCATCCGGATTCGTGCCCTTGGAATCGTTTATAAATTTTACGCCGTTTATCTCGCGCACAAATTCCAAGCGGTGCTCCACGCCCGGAAAGCTGCGCAGAGTAGAGGCTACCACCTCGGCGCTTATACCGTACAGGCAGGCCAGGGCAGTTGCCGCAAGCGCGTTTTCAAGGTTGTGCCTGCCGGGTATCCGCAGCTCTGCCGCCGGCATTATTTCCGTCACCTTGCCGCCGTCCACAAAAATTATATTTCCGTCTCTTACAAAAGCGCCGTTTTCCACCTGCTCATTCAGGCTAAACCAATACACCCTTGCCTTTATTCTGTTCGCCAGCCCCCGTACTATCTCATTGTCGTAATTTAATACGCAATAATCCTCCGCGCTTTGGTTTTTGAAAATTTTCGCCTTGGCGGCAATGTAGCTTTCCATTGTGCCGTAGCGATCCATATGATCCTCTGTTATATTAAGTATTGCGCTGCCCTTGGGTCGGTAGCTGTCTATAGTGTCTAGCTGCAGCGCGGCAGTCTCCGCCACCACAACGTCACCCTGCTTTGTGTTGAGCGCCTCCTGTGTTATGGGCACGCCAATATTGCCCAGCACAAATGTGTTTATTCCCGCGTTTTTGAAAATTTCACCCGTTAGCGAGGTAGTGGTCGTCTTGCCGTTCGTACCCGTTATGGCTATAAAATCCGCCTTGGAAACGGCATAGCCAAGCTCTATCTCAGCTATCACGCTAACGCCCAGCTCATATGCCTTGCGAATGAAGGGCAGCCCCAGCGGTACGCCAGGGCTAAGCACCAGCACATCCATCTTCTCTATTATATCGTCCGGGTCCTTACCCAGCATATTTGTATATTGAACGCCCTCCAGCGCCTGCCGCACATCCTCCGGCAGCTGCTCCAGCGTTTTTACATCATATATTGTCACATGCGCGCCCAGCTTGCATAAAAGCACCGCAGAAGCCGCTCCGCTTCTAGCCATGCCCACAACCAGCGCATTTTTTCCCCTGTACTCCATCGTTACCTATCGCCTCCAAAGCAACCTAAAAAAATTATAGCGTCATGCTCAAAACGGACATCACGCTCAATATTACAGAAATCAAAACATAACCCAAAACCACCCGTGTTTCCTTTATGCCGCACAGCTCAAAATGATGGTGCAGCGGAGCCATTTTAAACACACGTTTGCCGCGCAGCTTGAAAGAGCCAACTTGAATGATAACGGAAACGGCGGAGAGCACAAACATAAGACCCATCATGGGCAGCAATAGCTGCACGCGCATTGCCGCAGCAATAACTGTTATGGAAGAGCCAAGCGCAAAGGAGCCGGTATCTCCCATAAACACCTTTGCCGGATGCTTGTTGAAGCACAAAAATGCCACACAGGCGCCTGCAAGCGCGCAGGCAAAAACGGCAATGTCTACCTGTGAGCCGGTAGCGCCTCCCGCAAGAAGCGCGCCGCCCGGTATAGCAAATATCATAACGGCTATAAATGCCAATGCGTTTACCAGTGTTATAGAGGTCGCCAGCCCGTCCAGACCATCAGTCAGGTTTACGCTGTTCACCATAGATATAAAAACAAACATTGTGAATGGTATCTGCCCTATCCCAAGGTTCCATTCCACCTTGGCAAAAGGCAGTATTTCAGAACTGCTGCCCATCATAAAGTAGGAAAGGCAGGCAATTAACGCCGCCACTCCCAGCTGCAGCACAATTTTCTGCCAGGCTCTAAGCCCCAGCGAACGCTTTTGAAACAGCTTTACGGAATCGTCCCAAAAGCCTATCATTGTAAAAAGCAGCATTGCCGCCAGCAAAAAAATCACAGTGAGCGCGGCATTATCCGAATAAACAGAAAAACATAATGTGGCCAATACAATTCCAATGACCATCATTATGCCGCCCATCGTGGGGGTACCCTCCTTTACTAGGTGGGTTTGCGGACCGTCCTCGCGCACATGCTGTCCGGCCTTCTTTTTTTTGAGCCACGGTATCATTATCTTTGACGCTGCAAAGGTTATTGCAAACGCCGCCACCACCGTAACTAACAGTCTTATTCCTACTTCCATTTCCCCTATTTACGTCCCCTTATTCCCATTTCGTCAAATATATCCTGCACTACCTTTTTTTCGTCAAAGTCGTATTTCACACCCTTGATTTCCTGATAATCCTCATGCCCCTTGCCCGCCAAAAGTATTATATCGCCCGGTTTTGCACTTTCCATTGCGTGCTTCATAGCCTCGCGGCGGTTTTCTATGCAGGTGTATTCGGCATCAAAACCGGTAAGCCCGCCTACTATCTGATCTATTATAAACTGCGGTTCTTCAAAGCGCGGATTATCAGATGTTACCACCACATAGTCTGAAAGCCGTGCGGCTATTGCGCCCATCTGCGGACGCTTGCCCGCGTCGCGGTTTCCGCCGCAGCCAAAAACGGTCATAACCCTTGCCGGAGCAAATTCGCGTATTGTTACAAGTGTGTTTTCCAGGCTGTCCGGCGTGTGAGCATAATCCAGTATTATGTCAAAGCCTTGATCTCTGGTGTCAAGCAGTTCAAACCTGCCCGCCACGGCAGGCATTTCCCGCAATCCACTCTCTATAAAATATGTCTCCAGCCCCAGCGCATAGGCGCAAAGCGCAGCGCCCAGGCTGTTATACACCGTGAAAACTCCGGGTATGGGCACCAAGATATGGAGCGTTTTGGTGCCCAAATCCACATCATAAGCAACCCCGGCCGCTGTAAGCTCTATATTCTTGGCAAAATATTGCGCGGGTTGCTTCACGGCAAAGCGCATCACCTCGTGGCTGGCAGCCGCTATCATATTTGCCGCGCTGTCATCATCTTCATTTATAATGGAAACTCTAGCCTGCTCAAAAAGCATGCTCTTGGCCGCCACGTAATCCTGCCATGTTTTGTGGAAATCCAAATGATCCTGCGTAAGATTGGTGAAAACAGCCACGTCATATTCTATGCCACACACCCGTTTTAAACTCAGCGAATGGGAGGAGACCTCCATCACCGCAATATCGCAGCCCTCGTCAGCCATACGTTTGAGCAGCCTGTGCAAATCTATAGATTCGGGCGTTGTGCGTTCCGTGTGCAGCTTTTCATCGCCTATCATATTTACAATGGTGCCCATTAGCCCCACTTTTTTGCCCGCTTTTTCAGCTATCTGCTTTACCATGTAGGTGGTGGTTGTCTTACCGTTCGTGCCCGTTATGCCCACCATGCTCATACGTTTTGCGGGATAGCCGAAAAACTTGGCTGCCGCAAGCGCCATAGCCTGCCTGCCGTCATCCACCTTCACCTGTACGGCAGTTAACCCCTCCTGATAATCCGTTACCACCACGGCAACCGCGCCGGCATCCACCGCCTTTTTGGCATAGGCATGCCCGTCTGTATTGTAGCCCGTTATGCAAAAGAAGAGGTCTCCCTTCTCCACTGTTCGGGAATCGTATTTTATATCGTTTATCTCAATAGAACTATCGCCAAATGTTTCATGTCTTATATCACGAAATAGTTCTGCAATTGTCATATACATACCTCCGTTATCAATACCGGGTCATTATACCACAAAATGTTGTGGTTCACAAGCTGGCCACACACAACCGCGAAGCAGGCTGCAGTAACGCCTGTTATTTCACAGTTCCCCGCCCCATAGGCTTTCCAGTTCTCAGCCCGGCAATTCCAGCTTGAAAGTTACCGATACCGCCGTTCCCCTCTGTACACTCGTTCCCACGTCAGGATACTGGCTGTTCGCCCTTCCCGTACCGTGGGCATAAAACTTCAATCCATTAGATATTGCCAGATCGCGTGCCTCCTTCAGTGAAAGCCCGGAGAAATCCGGCACCGTAACCACATCCACGCCCGACTCACCTGGAGTCTGGAAATTTCCCTGAGGCGCGGTTTCCTGCCGTTTATAATCCATATCCAGACTTACCACCGTTCCCGGAGCCACTTTTTCGCCGGCTGCCGGCTGCTGGCTCATAACCGTGCCGCTGCCATCATCTTTATAGCTAAGCCCCGCTTCACGAAGCGTATCTATTGCCTTTTGCCTGCCCATATCCACAACATTTGGCACCTCTATAAGCTCTTCTCCGCCCTCTGCGCTGCCATCCCCTGAGGCCTCGCCCTGTGTGCCGCCTTGCTTATCGGGCTGTGCCAGATAAAATTTCAGCGTATCCTCCAGTACCTTGTTTCCGTATGGTACCGCCATAGAGGCAACGCCGCTGCCCTCCTCAACGCCGTCTAGGTGCATCAGCACTATATACTGCGGGTTTGAGGCGGGCGCAAAGCCCAAGAATGTGGAATTGTCCTTTCCCGCTACCAAAGTTCCCCTATCGTCATACTTGTTTGACGCGCCGTATAGTGCTGCGTTGGTATAGTCCTGCAGTTGTCCGCTTTCCGCACTCGCAGAATTCGCTTCCAATATATCACTTATTGCGGCCGCGGTTTCCTCGCCTACGCTCTGCCCTTTTATTTGCACTCCGTAGCTTTCGGTTATTGCGCCCGCCTCATCACTAAGCCCGCTCACCAGTCTGGGTACGTGCAGCTTGCCGCCGTTAGCTATTGATGTCATTGCATTTGCAAGTTGCAAAAGCGAAACGGATAGCTCCTGCCCTGCGCCCATCTTGGCAACATCTCTTTCTGAGGCGTATTTTTTGGCCATTACATCGCCCTTTGTATCTGCCGAAAAATCTATGCCCGTCTTTTCGCCAAAGCCAAAGCGGCTAAGATAGTTGTAAAACGGTACTATGCCCGTGTCAACAGCCATTTGGCTTGCCGCTATAACACAGCTGTTTTGCACCGCCTGCTCAAGGCTTTGGCTGCCGTGCACGCCGCTGCACATTATTTTTTCGCCGTCCACGGTAGCCGCTCCCGTACATTCATAGGTCTGCTTTGCAGCACCCGTATCAATGGCAGCCGCCGCCGTAAATACAGAAAATATACCGCCCGGCTCAAACGCTTTCGCCGTGACTATATTTGATGAAAGCGCGCTTAATACTTCGCCATCAGAACGCGGAGGTTCGTTCAAATCAAACTCAGGCAGGTTAGCCATAGCCAGCACCTCTCCCGTGCTTACAGACATCACCAATCCCTGCACGCCCTCTGCGCCCGTCTGTTCCAGCGCCGTTTTGCACTGCGCCTCCAAAAAGCTCTGTACCACCTCGTCTATAGTAAGAATAACGTTTTGCCCGTTCACCGGTGCTATGAAAAGCTCCTGACCGTTTGGTATGTCATTATTGTGCGTATCCTGCTCGGCCACCATTCGGCCCTGCCTGCCCTCCAGCACACTGTTGTATCGTTTTTCTATTCCCGTCTGGCCCACGCCATCAAGATCTGTATAGCCTACCAGCTGAGTGGCAAACTCTTTATTCGGATAATAGCGCTTCACGTCCGAAACAAGTTTTACGCCCTTCATCTTGGCTTTTGTTTTATCCTGCTCCTTTAATGCTTTTATAGCGTCAGATTGCTCCACGCCTACCTGCCGCTTTATCCACACCTCGCCTATTTTTTTCTCTGTGCCGTCTTCAAGCTTGCGCGTTTTTGTGGTTATCTTCTCAAGCAGCGCATTCTGATCCATATCCAGTATTTGTGCCAGCGCTCCCGCAACATATGTAGCGTCTTCGTCTTTTACCTGCTCCGGCACCACGGCAACCGTATCTGCCGCCGCGCTCTGTGCCAGTATATTCATGCTTCTGTCAAATATAGTGCCGCGTTTGGGCATTATTTTTGAATCGGATATCCATTGCGACTGTGCTTGGGCCTGCAGCCATTCGCCCTGTATAATATTCCAATAGCCCACACGGATTATAAGACAAACCATGAGGGCCACAAGTATTATAAATATTATTTGCAGGCGTTTCCTGCTTAATGCCATACTCCCCGCCAAGCCGTTTTAATCTCCTTTTGCCGCATTAAGCATACCGCCAACCGTACCCGCCATTCCTGCGAAAAAGCCCTTTACCCCATCCAAAAAGCTTCCTGCACTCTGCGCCAAATCTTTGGTCTCACCATTATGCGCTTTTGCGTCATCTGAAATGACGCTGGCTTCCGCGGCAGTATTTACGTCGGCCGTTACCGCGGAGCCATCCGCCGGTAGATATACTATCTGATTATCATTAGGGTGTCCCATGCCAAGCTCCTGCGCTCTAAGCTGAATGCTGGTCAGGTCATCCTTTGATGCTATCTCCATTTCGTACTTTTCTATTTCCTTTTGCAGAGAAGTTATAGCTTTTTTTGTCTGCTCGTTTTGATATATTACCTCACTCTGCTTTGCGTACATATTAAGCACGCCTGAAAGCATGGCAAATACCAGAGCTATAGTCAGTATTGTAGAAAATACTCCCCTTCTCTTTGGTACGGCATGAGCTGCTTCCGCGCTCCGCTCGTAAGTTTCCACTCTGGAAGAGCCATATTCCACTGCGGCTCCACTATTCCTTATTGCCGCTGTACCGCCTGGGCCATAGCTGTAACCATCGTTACTGCGTGGCATCTTGGGGCGCTTTGTCTGCACTTCGTAAGCGGCCGTAAGTTTTCTTGCTCCGCTCCTTTGCGCCGTTTTCTTTTTTGCGGATTGCTGCACCGGCTGCCTGCCGCCCTGCGGCTGGTTATATAACCTGTCAATCCTGCGCATTTCAATAAGCTCACGTCTGCGCTCCTGCTCAATTTCCTGTTGCCTGCGCTTAGTGGTTTCCTCTTTTTTCTTGGCGGCCAGCTTTGCAGCTCTGCGCGAATCAAGATATTCTATATTCTGCGAAGAATGCGCGCGTGTGCTTACCGCAAAGTAAGGCAGCTGCAATCTATCGTAACTATTCGATTTTTGAGGTATTGCGTTCATAATCTACTCTCCAATAAAATCGTTTATCTCCCGGGGAGATGTGAGCTTTCCGGCGCTTTCCGCTGTGGCCTGGAATGGAGTGTGGCCACCGCTGAAAGCGCCGGGCTTATTTGGGATGTGTTGGAGCATTCAGCGCAAACCTAGAGCTTTTCTATCACTCTCAGCCTTGCGCTGCGCGCCCTTGGGTTTTCTCCCAGCTCTGTATCTCCGGGAAGCACGGGCTTCCTTGTAACAACCGTTACCGTTCCTGTCTTTCCGCAAACACACATTGGAAATTCCTTTGGGCATTCGCAGGGGTCTTGCAGTCTTTTAAAGGTCTGCTTAACTATTCTGTCTTCCAGTGAATGGAATGTTATTACGGCAAGTCTACCGCCGCTTTTCAAAGCTTTTGCGTAGTCCTCCAACGCTTCTGCCAGCTTATCAAGCTCACCGTTCACCTCTATACGTATAGCCTGAAACGTTCGTTTCGCCGGATGCGGACCATCCTTTCGTGCACCCTTGGGTACCGCTTTTTTGATGATGCTCACCAGTTGACCGGTAGTTTCAACTCTTTCTTGCGTTCTCTCTTTCACTATAAACTCGGCAATTCTGGCAGCCCAGCGTTCCTCGCCATAGTCTCTTATTATTTTGGTAAGCTGCTCTTTGGAGTAGCTGTTTACTATATATTCCGCGTCCAGCTCTTGTCTTGCATCCATCCTCATATCAAGCGGTGCGTCCTGCATGTATGAAAAACCGCGTTCCGCCTCGTCCAGCTGAAAAGAGGAAACCCCCAGATCCAGCACCGCTCCATCTATGCCATCTATGCCCAGGCTGCTCAACACTTCCGTTATGTTCTTAAAATCATCCCTAACGAACGTTACAGATTCCAGCCCTTCCAGTCTTTCCTTGCAACGCTCTATTGCATCGCCGTCTTTATCTATTCCTATAAGCCTGCCATAAGGCGCTATACGCTTCAATATACCGCCTGCGTGGCCGGCTCCGCCCAGCGTGCCGTCCACCACCACGCTGCCGTTTTTTAATTGGAGCATGTCCAGCGTTTCTTCATAAAGCACGGGCAGATGCCCCTCAAAGCCTGTCATGCTATATACCCAGCGGCGCCAGCTCTGTGAGCATTTGCTCATATTCGCTGTCCGTTTTTTCGTTAAACTCGTCCCAGCCCTCTTTAGACCATATCTCCGCACGTGACATAACGCCCGTTATTACGGCTTCCTTGTCTACACCTATATATTCGCGCAGCCGCTGAGGCAGCAATATCCTGCCCTGCTTATCCGGCTCGCACTCACAGGCATTTGCGAAAAATTTACGCATTATGCTTTGAATAGGTACGCTGGATATGGGAACGTCCTTAAACTTTTGTGCCAGCTTTTCCCACTCTTCCATAGAAAATACAAAAAGACACTTTCCAACGCCCTGTGTGGCTATGAAACAATCGCCCAACTCATCGCGCAACTTTACCGGCATAAATACCCGGCCCTTTGCATCAACATTATGAGAATAAGTGCCGATCAGCATGGGTCAACTGCCTCCTTTCCACCACTATTCACCACATTCCACCACGTGATGTAAATTTTATCACTATTTTCACCCCTTGGCAAGCGATTTAAACACAAAAAAAGGCCAAAGAGTTAAATTTCTCTTTGGCCTACTATATGATGTGGTTTAATTTTACATGCTACACAATTTGTTTCAATCTAAAGTCCATATAATCTGCAGAAACGAGATTGTAATTGACGTCATCCACCTTAATATCAGTCAATCTGGTCTGCCGCAGCACCTCGCCATGCAGGTGTCCAAACACCACCTCGCTCACACCGTATGCTGAAAGTATATCTGAGATTTCCGTGTGCAAATATTTTTCATATATGGGCGGAAAGTGCGTCATGGCTATTATTGTTTTTCCCTCATGACGCTTTGCACTGTCAAGCGAAAGCACCAGACGCAGCTTTTCACGCTCATATATCTTCTTGTCCTCTTCGCTCACTCCCGCGTCCAGCGGCAGCGTCCACCCGCGTGTACCACAAAATACATAATCCCCCACCGCAAGGGAATTATTCTGTATAATGTGTGAATCTCCACACAGTATGGAGTTTACCTTGGCCATAGATCCCCACCAGAAGTCGTGGTTTCCGCGCAGCATTATTTTTTTGCCGGGCAGCGCGCCTATGGCCTCAAGATCGGGAACCGCCTCCTCCAGCCGCATCGCCCAGCTTATATCTCCGGGAATGAGCACCACGTCCCCCTCACTCACCCGCGCATTCCAGTCCGCGCTTATGCGCTCAAAATGGTTCGCCCAATGACTGCCAAAAACGTCCATCTCCTTGGGCTTATATAGTGAAAGGTGCAAATCGCCAATGGCGAATATTTTCATACGCCCTCCTCCAGCCTGCTCCATATATAAGCCAGCACATCTTCGCTGCCGCGCTTCTCAAGGGCGGAAACCCACAAAACCTGAGGCTTCAAATCAAGCCCCGCCTCTTTCTGTATGTAACGCTCGATACTGCGCGCGTAATTTATCCGCTTGGATTTTGCTATTTTATCAGCCTTGGTGGCCACAATTGCATAAGGCACATCAAAATGGTCTGCCCAGCAAACCATTTGCACATCGTCGGCTGAGGGGTCGTGGCGTATATCCATGAGTATCAGCAGCCCCTTGAGCGTGTCAGCCGTCTCAAAATACCCCTCCATCATGCTGCCCCAGCTCTCGCGCTCTGCCTTAGACACCCGCGCAAAGCCATAGCCGGGCAAGTCCACAAGATAAAACGCCTCGTTTATGGTGAAATAGTTTACCAGCCGAGTTTTTCCAGGCTGCTTGCTCACTCGCGCCAGCTTGGAATTGTTTGTAAGGTAATTTATCAGCGAAGATTTTCCCACGTTGGATTTTCCTGCAACGGCTATCTCCGGCAGGGCAGAATCCGGGTGTTCCGTACCTTTTTTGGCACTGGTATGAAAAACTGCCTTTTTTATCTGCGGTATATCCATCATTTACCTGCCGCCGGTCTGAGCGCGTGCTTCAATACCTCGTCTGCATTGGTTACGAATATAAACTCAAGCTGCTTCATAACGGAATCCGGCAGCTCCTCCAAATCGTTTTTGTTGTCCTTGGGCAGCAGTATTGTATGTATGCCCGCCCTCAGCGCCGCAAGCGCCTTTTCCTTTATGCCGCCTATCTTCAGCACGCGGCCTGTAAGCGTTATCTCACCCGTCATGGCTATATCGCAGCGCACCTTCCTGCCCGTAAGCGCAGAAGCTATTGCCGTAACCATCGTTACACCCGCAGACGGCCCGTCCTTTGGTATGGCGCCCTCCGGCACGTGTATATGCAGGTCGGTCTTCTCGTTCACGTCCGTTTCAAAGCCCAGCTTGCCCGCCATTTCACGCACAACGGAAATAGCCGTCTTTGCAGATTCCTTCATCACGTCTCCAAGCTGTCCGGTAAGCTCCAGCTTGCCGTTGCCCGGCATTATGGATGCCTCCACGGGCAGCGTCTGTCCGCCCACCGCAGTCCACGCCAGCCCTGTCACCACACCCACGGTGTCCGTTTTTGTAACGTTCGTTTCGGAACGCTTGGGCAGACCCAGAAAATCCTTCAAGTTTTGCTTTGTTACAGATATAGAGGTAAGCGTTTCGTCCTCCACAATCTTGGCGGCAGTTTTGCGCATTATTGTTGCTATCTGCCTTTCCAGGCTCCTCACGCCGCTCTCCGCAGTATAATTGTGTATTATGTCCATTATAACGGCGTCCGTAAGCTTTACCGCCTTGGGCGAAACGCCGTGCGCCTCCGCCTGCTTCTTTATAAGATGCTTTTTGGCTATATTCAGCTTTTCCACATCCGTGTAACTCTCTATATTTATTATCTCCATGCGGTCATAGAGCGGGCCGGGTATGGTTCCGATGTCGTTAGCCGTAGTTATGAACATAACGGAAGACAGATCAAAATCTATATCCAGATAATGATCGCGGAAGGTGCTGTTTATTTCAGGATCCAAAACTTCCAGCATGGCCGAGGCCGGATCGCCCCTGAAATCACTGGACATCTTGTCTATTTCGTCCAGTAAAAATACCGGGTTCATGCTCCCCGCCTGCTTTATGGATGTTATTATCCTGCCGGGTATGGCGCCTATATATGTACGGCGGTGTCCGCGTATCTCCGCTTCGTCCCTCACTCCGCCCAGCGACATGCGCACGAATTTTTTGCTGAGCGCGCGTGAAACGGACTTTGCTATACTTGTCTTGCCCACTCCGGGAGGGCCGGCAAGGCAGAGTATGGGTCCCTTCATGTCGTTTTTCAGCTTGCGCACTGCCAAAAACTCTATTATTCTGTCCTTCACCTTATCCAGCCCGAAATGATCCTGATCCAGCACCTTACGCGCATGCTTAAGATCCATATCATCCTCTGTGGTAACGCCCCAGGGCAGTGACACTATCCAATCCAGATAGTTGTGCAGCACGTTTGTTTCCGGCGAACCGGGAGACATCCTCGCCATGCGCGAAAGCTCCTTTTCCGCCTTCACGCGCACATCGTCCGGCAGTGGCAGCTCGTCTATCTTTTCCCGAAACTCTTCTATTTCATCCAAGTCGCCGTCGCTCTCGCCCAGCTCCTTTTGTATGGCCTTCATCTGCTCCCGCAAAAAATATTCCTTTTGGGATTTATCTATCTGCTGCTTTACGCTAACTGCCAGCTCTTTATCTATCTCAAGTATCTCAATTTCCTTCTCTAGGATCTCCTGCACCGCCTTGAGCCGCTCCAGCTCGTCCACGCAATCCAGCACCCGCTGCTTGTCATCCAGCTTTATTGCCACGTTGGAAGCCACCATATCGGCAAACTTGCCCGCGTCCTCTATTTCGTTTACAGTAAAAAGCGTCTCCGCGGGTATGCGCGCACCCAGCGAGGCAAAGCGCTCAAAAAGCTTTCCTATGCGGCGCATGTATACCTCTTTCATAACCGCGCGGCCGGGCTTTTCCTCCTCGTCCATAAACACCTGCACCACCGCCTCTATGTAAGGCTCGGTGGAAGCGTATGTCATCAGCTTTCCCCTGCGCGTCCCTTCCACCAGCACACGCATTATATCACCCGGCAGCTTCAAAACCTGCTTCACCTTGGCCACCGTTCCTATTTCATGTATATCTGTCTTTTCCGGCTTTTCCACACGCACATCGCGCTGCGCCGCCAAGAATATCTCCTTGCCCTGCACCATACACTCTTCCACCGCGGCAACGGACATATCCCTCCCCACGTCAAAATGCAGAACCATATATGGGAAAACCACCAGTCCCCGTAACGCCACCATAGGCATTGTCTGTAAATTCTTTTTCAATCTGCCTTACCTCATGCTCTCAGAGCGACTTCGTTTATTGCTGCCAGTCTTTCTATTCGTTGTCTAAAACCTCAGCTACAGCAAACCGCTTTGCTCTGTGTATATTTTGCGGCCTATATAGGTCGCCCAACACTTCAAGTATACATTTTTATGGCAAAACGCGCAATACAAAAGCGTTGGCGCGCTCCTCATACAAAACGCGCAGCGTGTACAAAACCCGCTGCGCGTATAGTGTTCTTCTCTTTAAGAAGCGCTCGCCTCTTCACGCGTAGGCTGCTTCTTTCCGGGCTTTTCCTTCTCTTTTTCTCCCACCACCAGCATAGGCTTTTTGTTCTTTATGGTGTCCTTAGTGACCACGCACTTCAAAACGTCCTCACGCGAGGGCAGTTCATACATTATATCCATCATAGAGCTTTCTATTATACTTCTCAGACCGCGCGCGCCGGTTTCGTTCTTTATGGCCATTTTTGCCACCTCAGTAAGCGCATCGTCCTCAAACTCAAGCTCCACACCGTCTATGGCAAACAGCTTTTTAAACTGCTTTGTTATGGCGTTCTTGGGCTTTTTGAGTATATCCACAAGCGCCTTTTCATCCAGCGAATGCAGGCTCACCACAACGGGAAGCCTACCCACAAACTCAGGTATCAGCCCGTATTTGAGCAGATCCTCGGCACGCACATGCGAAAGCGTCTCGCCTATGTCGCTTTCCTTTTTGCTTTTTATCTCCGCACCGAAGCCCATATTTTTTTTGTTGGTACGGCTTTCTATTATTTTATCCAGCCCGCCAAAGGCTCCGCCGCAAATAAACAGTATGTTCGTAGTATCTATTTGCAGGAAATCCTGATGCGGGTGCTTTCTTCCGCCCTGAGGCGGCACGCTTGCCACCGTACCCTCAAGTATCTTCAACAGCGCCTGCTGCACGCCCTCACCGGAAACGTCCCTCGTTATGGAGGCATTGTCGCTCTTGCGCGTTATCTTGTCTATTTCGTCCACATATATTATGCCCTTTTGCGCACGCTCAATGTCAAAATCCGCCGCCTGAATAAGCTTTAGCAGTATATTTTCCACATCCTCGCCCACATAGCCCGCCTCTGTAAGAGAGGTGGCGTCCGCCATGGCAAAGGGCACGTTCAGTATGCGCGCCAGCGTTTGCGCCAGCAGCGTTTTGCCGCTGCCCGTGGGGCCAAGCATAAGTATATTGCTCTTCTGTATCTCCGTATCATCCTCTGTCATGTTATCCGCGTTGATTCTTTTATAATGATTGTATACGGCGACCGCCAAATTTTTCTTGGCGTTTTGCTGACCTATCACATACTGGTTCAGTATGCGAACCATCTCAGCCGGCTTGGGAAAATCCTTGAGCTCGAAATCCTTTTCTTCCTTGAATTCCTCTTCAATTATTTCTCCGCACAGGTCTACGCACTCGTCACAGATATAAACTCCAGGCCCGGCGATAAGTTTTTTCACCTGTTCCTGAGATTTTCCGCAAAAAGAGCAGCGTACCTGTTTTACACCATCGTCATAATTATTGTACATTTACACATTGCCTTTCTACCCACATTTTTTCTGTATGGCAGTTTTACACAAAGTGTATATTTGCTATACGGGTCATTTGGCGTGGCTGCCGCACCAGCGGCTAACGCCATTACCAATAAGATAGTATATAGCATTTAATGCTATATACACTACTAGCCTTGCGTGGGCTTGCAAGGCTAATAGTAGCTGAAAAAGGGGTATATTTCCACTTTTTCACCGTTATATTTCGTGACATTATTTATTGTTTGGCGGTATTATCTCGTCTATAATGCCATACTTCAGCGCATCCTCCGCCGACATGAAATAGTCTCGTTCCACGTCATTTTTGATTTTTTCCATGTCCTGCCCGGTGCGCTCGCTCAATATGCGGTTCATCTTGTCCTTTATGTCAAGAATCCTTTGAGCGTGTATTGCTATATCCGTAGCTTGTCCCTGCGTGCCTCCCAGCGGCTGATGTATCATTATCTCGCTGTTTGGCAAAGACTTTCTCTTGCCCTTCGCTCCCGCCGCCAGCAGGAACGACCCCATGGATGCCGCCATTCCTATGCAAATGGTGGAAACGTCACATTTTATGTACTGCATGGTGTCAAATATCGCCATGCCCGCCGTTATAGAACCACCGGGGCTGTTTATGTACAGGAATATATCCTTATCCGGGTCTTCCGCTTCCAAAAAAATCATCTGCGCAACCACAAGGTCTGCCGAAACATCGTTTACCTCGCCCGTCAAAAATATTATCCTATCCTTCAGCAGTCTGGAAAAAATATCGTAAGACCGCTCTCCCCTGCTTGTTTGCTCCACGACCATTGGTACTAAGCTGCTCATATAAAACTCCTTACCCGGCGGCCGGCTTTATCTAAAAAGAATTACTCTTTCGCCTCTTCCGGCTCTTCCGTATCTTTATCTTTTTTATCATCGGCCTTGCTTTCAGCCTTGGCTTTAGCCGCCTTTGTTTTCTTTGTCTTTTTTTCTTCTTTGACCGATTCTTCGGTCGGCTCGTCCTTTTTAGCGGCTTCCTTATAGTATTCTTCCGCGTCAACTTCCTCTATTTTCGCCTTGCTGTTGAGGTAGTCGAATACGCGCTCCATAGCCACTCTGTCTTTAAAATAATCCAGCTCCTGGCTGCCCATCATATTTTTGTATTCCTGAACCGTTTTGCCCGCTTCTTCGGCAAGCTCTGCCAGCCTGGCTTCCGCTTCCTCATCCGTAGGCTCTATCTTTAGCTCCTTTATAAGCTCTTCCACCGCCAGGCGCATACGCACCTGCTGTGATGATGTGAAACGGTAGGTTTCCCTTAGCTCGTCCATAGTCTGACCGGAATACTGCAGGTAATCCTCCAGCTTTAGCCCGGAATACATCATTTGATAGGACAGCTGCTGCAGCTGATAATCTATCTCGTTATCTATCATAACGTCGGGTATTTCCATTGTGGCGTCCTTGGCCAGCGTTTCTAAAAGCTGGTTTTCAACAGCCACGCGGGAACGATCCTCCGCCTGCTTTGTGAGACGCTTTTTAACGTCTTCCTTATACTCAGCCATCGTTTCAAATTCCGAAACGTCCGCCGCAAAATCATCGTCAAGCTCCGGCAGCTCCTTGCCCTTCACCTCGTTCAGCTTTATGGCAAAAACAGCGTCCTTGCCGGCCAGCTCCGGCGCATAATCCTCCGGGAACTTAACGTTTATGTCCTTTTCCTCGTCCTTTTTCATGCCGATGATCTGTTCTTCAAATCCCGGTATGAAACGTTTTGAACCTATAACAAGAGACTGGCCCTCGGCCGTGCCGCCTTCAAATTTTTCTCCGTCCACACTGCCCGAATAGTCTATCACCACGGTGTCGCCATCGGCAGCCGCGCGGTCTGCATCCACCCAGCGAACGTTCTGCTCGCGTGTGCGCTCAATTTCTGCGTCCACATCGGCATCGGTCACCACGGGAATGGGTTTCTTTACATTTATACCCTCATACTTGCCCAGCTTAACCTCCGGCTTGAGATATACCTCCGCCGAAAACTCTACGCCCTCTTCTTGCCCTATCTTTGTTATATCCACATTCTCCGGACGTGAAACCACCTCCAGCTTGTGCTCTTCAACAGCTTCCCTGTAAGCGTCCGGGAAAACTTCCTCAAAAGCATCCTCATAAAAAAGCTGCGCGCCGCCGTAGAAATTTTCCACCATTTTGCGCGGTGCCTTACCCTTTCTAAATCCGGGAATATTGAACTTGCCCCTCTGCTTTTGAAACGCTTTGTTTATGCCCTCTTCAAACTGCTCTGCAGACACGCTTATATCCAACTTAACCTTATTCGTGTCTATTTTTTCCAACTTTGACGCCATACCGGTCCTCCTGACAACAACTTGATTTTATTGCAGTTTATCAAATGCTTGCGCATGCAATATTTGATATAAACTGCTATGCAGCACACTTTAATGTATCTGCGCTATGCGCCATGTTTCATTAATCTGCTGTAAGCGATACTTGTTTATTATAGCCTATGTACACTGCTCAAGCAAGGAAATTTAACATTTTATACACACAATTTGCTGCTATAAAACTATTCTGTCTCCGCATACATAAATTTACTCGGGAATCAGCTTCTTTTTCCCCCGCCCAATAAGGTCCTGCCTGCCCGCCAGCACGAGCGCCTTTTTTACCGCGCCTCGGTTCTTGCTTTCGCGATACTGTATTAGCGATCGCTGCATCGCTTTTCTATCCGGCTGCTTTTCCACATATACCACTTTACCCGTAATGGGATCAAAGCCCGTGTAGTATATACAGGTGGAAAGCGTACCCGGCGTGGGGTAAAAATCCTGCGCCTGCTCCGGCATAAAGCCGCAATCCCTCACGTATTCCGCCAGCCGCACCGCGTCTCCCATTTCGCAGCCGGGGTGTGAAGACATAAAATACGGCAATATATACTGCACCTTCCCCGCTTTTTTACTGGCCGCATCAAAGCGCTGGCAAAAGCGTTCATACTGCTCTATATCCGGCTTTCCCATACGGCGCAGCACGTCAGAGCACACATGCTCCGGCGCGAGGCGCAGCTGCCCGCTAACATAGTGCTTAGCCAGCTCACGTATGAAATTCCCGTCTTTTTCCATCAGCGCAAGATCGTGCCGTATACCGGAGCGTATAAATACCCGCTTAACCGCAGGCAGCTCACGCAGCTTTTTTAGCAAACTGGTATAGGCCGCATGGTTTTCCCTCAGAAATCTGCACGGCTTGGGCGTTAGGCAGCGGCGGGAATAGCAGCGTCCGGCAGGGTTTGCACAATAAAGGCCATACATATTTGCCGTGGGGCCGCCCACATCATGTATGTTGCCTTTAAAATCTTTCTCGTGCGCAAAGGTCTCCGCTTCCTCCAGCACACTTTTCTCACTTCGTGATACTATGCTTTTTCCCTGATGATAATACAGCGCGCAAAAGCTGCATGCTCCCACGCAGCCACGCACCGCGGTTATACTGTATTTTATCTCTTCCAAAGCAGGCACTGGCTTTTCATAGGATGGATGCGCCGCACGCATGTATGGCAGGCTGTACACAAAATCCAGCTCCTCTGTAGAAAGCGGCTCTGCGGGCGGGTTTTGCACTATGTAGCAGCTCTTATGCGCCTGCACCAGCACGGCGGAGCGCTCATGCATCTGCTTTAAAAAGGCTTCAGAATAGCTTTTTTTATCGCCAACCACCTTATTTTCGCTTGGTATCTCCACATAGTCATACACCCGTTCCAGATCCGGCGCTTTGTACACCGTTCCCTTTACATAGCTTATATCAGATACGGCAATGCCTCCGTCCAGCGCCTCTGCCACCTCAAGAATGGGTCTCTCGCCCATGCCGTATATCAAAAGATCTGCCCCGCTGGATGCCAGTATGGAGGGCAGCACTTTGTTGTCCCAATAATCATAGTGGGCAAAACGCCGCAAACTGGCCTCAATACCCCCTATCACCACGGGTACATCGCCATAGGCCTCGCGTATCATTTTTGTGTATACCTGTGTACTGCGCGCAGGCCGCCTGCCCGCTTTTCCGCCCGGAGAAAACATATCCCGCGCCCGCCGTTTCTTGTTTACGGTAAATATATTCACCATGCTGTCCATGTTTCCCGCGCTTATTAGAAAGGCCAGCCGCGGTCTGCCCAGCGCCTTTACGGCTCCGGCATTTCGCCAATCCGGTTGAGATATTATTCCCACGCTGTAGCCATGCGCCACTAAATAGCGCGAGATAACGGCGTGCGCAAAAGAGGGGTGATCCACATAGGCATCGCCCGTTATTAGCACAAAATCAATCTCCGCAACCCCCCGCTGCTTCAGCTCTTTTTTAGTTGTAGGTAAAAATCCGTCCATAAAATCCTTTCGAAAAATTTAGAATCTATCTATACATAGCGCATAATACGCCCCCGCATTGTATGCGCTCCATAATTCCCACCACGGAAAGCAATACTTTGAGATTAAAACCCTAGGAACATTCAGCGCAGCTCTTTGGAGCAATGAATTAGCGCGCCTCCTCTAAATACACCGCTGCTCAATCTAAAAACCGTGCATATCTCTCCCACAAAAAAACGCCCATTGCAGGCGTTTTTGATCAAAATATGTTTCAAGCCAGGCCTGTAAGCCGAGTTCTGTAAATGATGGCCATCTATCTCGCCCCGATGTCGCCAAACGGGTTCATGCGATTACAAGGGGCTTAGCGGGCCGCTATTTTGGCATTGCTGCCGTTGCCCCCCATTCAATCTTGCACCGGACGGGGTTTACATAGCGCAGGGCGTTACCGTCCTGCCGGTGAGCTCTTACCTCCCCATTTCAACCTTACCCTGCCAAAAAGGCAGGGCGGTGTATTTCTGTTGCACTTTCCTTGGAGTCGCCTCCACCGGGTGTTACCCGGCGCCCTTGCCCTGCGGAGCTCGGACTTTCCTCACGCCGCGAGGGCGCGCAGCCATCCGGCCTGCTTAAAACAAAACTTTATAACATATTATATCGCGGCTATTCTTCCTCCACCGCGTAGAGTATCCTGCCGCAATTTTCGCAAAGTATTATCTTATCTCCCGCCTTAAGCCCCTGCAGCTGGCTGGAGGGCAGCTCCATGTTGCAGCCCTGACAGCGTTTGTTTTTGAAATACGCCACGGGATTGGGGCGCTGCTGCTTTATTTGCTTGTATTTTTCCATTAGCTCCGGCTCCACGTTTTTGGCATACTTTGCCACGTTGGCGCGCAGCTTTTCAATATCGTCTTTACCTGCGTCAAGCTCTTTTTCGTGCTCCGCCTTGAGCTGGTCAAAGGCTTTTTTGGCATTGCTCATCTTTAGCAATGTTTCTTTTATATCGCCCTCAGACTTATCAAGCTTGTGCATAACATCAACCAGTTTGCGTTTATTCAGCTCTATGGCAGATTTTATTGCCTCGCATTCCTTTATTAGCTCCTGCACGTCCTCTATGAAAAGATCGTCAAGCTCATAATCTGCTATCTCTGCTATTTCAGTGTTTTTTTGCTCCATCTGCTTTTTGAGCGCGTCAGCCTGCGCAGATATTTCCAGTATCTTGTTGTTTGCAAGAACCGATTCCTGCTCCATCTGCTTCAAATGCAGCTGATTGTTTTGAAAAAGCTTTTGCTGATGTATCAGCTTTTTCCGCGTATCCGTGCTCTTGAGCGACTTTTCCATCTGCTCCAGCTCGTTCTCAGCAGACTGGTATTCCCACAGCGCTTTTAGTCTATCCAAATCATATCCTCCCATGCCGTCTTCATACGTTTACAAACGGACGGCGCATAATATCCGAAATTATAACATTTAACTTATATTGTAACGTATCCGCCGCATTTTGTAAACCATCCGCCATCATACGAACAAAACAGCTTTCCGTGTCAAAATGTCCCGCTTCACAAAGCGCCATACCCGTTTCATAGTATTGATTGTGCTTTATCTCTCCGGTTATGTATATATCTGCCCCGGCGCTCTCCGCACAAGAGATAAAATCCCCTCCCGCGCCGCCGCACAAAGCAATTCTTCTTACCATCATATCCAAATCTCCGCTAAAACGCACGCTGTCCGTACCCAGCGCAGTCTTGAGTCTTTGCAAAAATTCCGCCGCGCATACCGCACCGTCAAGTTCGCCCATCACCCCCGAACCGGATTTAACAAACTCAGGTCCGTTCAGGCAAAACACGTCTATAGCCGGCTCCTCATAAGGGTGCGCACGCCTAAGCGCCGCCAGCACGGCTGTAAGATCTCCCTCCGCCACCAGCGCCTGTATCCACGTTTCTTCCACAAACTCCTGCACGCCTGTGTTTCCTATATGCGGATTAGCCGCTTCATCCGGCATAAAACTGCCCATCCCGTCAATACTCAGCGAGCAGCCGGAGTAGTTCCCCAGCCTGCCCGCGCCCGCCGCTATGAGCGTGGCACGAATATCATCCGCGTTCTCAACAGGCACGGCTACCGCCACCTTATAAAACCTCTCCCTCACCTCCGGCAACAAAAAACGCGCATTCTTTAGCCCCAGCAGCTCCGCTATATACATATTTATACCGCGCGGCGCGCTGTCTGCGCTTGTGTGCGCGCTGTATAGTGATATACCGCAAGCTGTCAGCCCGGCTATACAGCCACCGTGATAGCTTCGTGAATCCACCCGCTTTATGCCCTTAAAAAGCAGAGGATGGTGCGAAACAATAAGCCCGCAGCCCTTTTCACGCGCTTCCTCAATAATATCTTCAGTAACGTCAAGGCAAACAAGCACACCTTCCGTTTCATTATGCAGATTCACCTGAAAACCGCAGTTGTCCCAATCCGCCGCGTATTCGGGCGGCGCTATGCGCTCTATCGCTCTTTTTATTTCATCCACATTTGGCATTGCTCAAGTACCTCCCGCATTCTTTGTACACGCCGCTCCAGCCCGCGCACATATTCGGCGGTATCCCTGCCGCCCGCAGCTCCCAATATTATTTTCTCCGTCTCAGCTATACGCTTGCGCAAAAAACCGTCAAGGCTTGGGTCTTGCTTCTCTATAAGCCGCCTGCCCACATAATGGTAAAACTCATCCTGTTTGCCTTCACCTCCACGAGGACGCGCGCAAATTATTTGATAATAGCGTTCCTCCTCCACGGCTAGTGCCTCGTCCGTTATTTCATAACCGCACTCAAAAAGATAGGCACGCAGCTCCGCTTCATTCTTGTGCGGCACCAGCACAAAACGCTTCACACTCTCCGCCACCTTAGGCTTCCGCTCCAGCATATCACGTATGAGCATACCGCCCATTCCGGCAATTATTACAGTGTCCGCCTCGCCCTCTTGCAGAACGGCCAGCCCGTTCCCCAGCCGGGTTTCCATTCTACCCTCCAAACCGGAGAGTATTGCCAGCTTAGCCGCCTTTTCAAGAGATTTTTCGCTTATATCGCAAGCTATTACGCGTTTTGCACGCCCTTCTTCCAGCAGCGCGCCCGCCACATATCCGTGATCGCAGCCTATATCCGCAGCGGTCTGCGCCCCCTCCACCATGTCAACTATGGCTCTCAGTCTGGGCGTCAGCATGCGGCTTTACCTATGAATAAGGCAGCTTTGCGCTGCCCTGTTTTTTTCGTGTATTTTCTATTCAAGGAAATCCCTCAGCTTTTTGCTGCGCGACGGATGCCGCAGCTTTCTTAAAGCCTTGGCCTCTATCTGGCGAATCCTCTCACGCGTTACCTGAAACTCCTTGCCCACTTCTTCAAGCGTACGCGCCCGCCCGTCCTCCAAGCCAAATCTCAGCTTGAGCACCTTTTCCTCGCGCGGGGTTAGCGTGTCCAGCACGTCCATAAGCTGCTCTTTAAGCAGCGTGAAAGCGGCAGCCTCGGCGGGGGCAAGCGCATCGTCATCGGGAATAAAGTCTCCCAAATGGCTGTCCTCCTCCTCGCCTATTGGCGTTTCCAGCGAAACAGGCTCCTGCGCTATCTTTAGTATCTCGCGCACTTTCTCTTCGGAGATATCCATCTCCTTGGCCAGCTCCTCCGGGAGCGGGTCGCGCCCGTACTGCTGCAATAGCTGGCGCGATACGCGTATGAGCTTATTTATTGTTTCCACCATGTGCACTGGTATGCGTATGGTGCGCGCCTGATCTGCAATGGCGCGCGTTATGGCCTGCCTTATCCACCATGTGGCGTAGGTGGAAAATTTATAGCCCTTTTGATAATCAAACTTTTCCACGGCCTTTATAAGCCCCAGATTGCCCTCCTGTATGAGATCCAAAAACAACATACCACGCCCCACATAGCGCTTGGCAATGCTTACAACAAGGCGCAGGTTTGCCTCGGCCAGCTTTTTCTTGGCCTCCTGATCGCCCTCGGCCATGCGCTTCGCCAGCTCCACCTCCTCAGAGGCAGACAAAAGCGGCACCTTGCCTATCTCTTTGAGATACATGCGCACAGGGTCGTCTATGTTTATACTTTCGGGTATGGAGAGGTCGTATTCCGTTTCGCCCTCCTCATCCACCTTGGCAACTTCCTTCTCTATGTCATCATCAATAACGTCAACATTCAGCTCTTCCAAAGTTTCGTATAACTTTTCCACCTGATCCGGCTTTAGCTGAACGTCTTCAAGAGTATCTATGATCTCCTGATATTTCACCACTCCCTTGCTTTTGCCTATGTCAAGTATTTTCTTTATGCGTTCCTCGCTCGTTTTGGTCTGAGCTTCGGTAAGCTCACCCTTCACAGTAAGAATTTCATGCGCCTTGTTCTTTTTTGCGTTATCTGCCAATATATTCTCTCCCACTATTTATTATAAAATTTATATATACATCGTATAAAAACGATGTTATTTATTGTGTTATCAAAGCCCCAAAGCCCTGACTTATCTGCGGAACTGCATTAGCGAGCCGCTGCTCATATGCTCACATTTTTTTCGCGGCAGTCCAAACTGCCTATACAGTCTAAAATATTAAAAGCCGGGCTGCCAGTCCGTTTTCACTGCCCCTTCGCGCTCTGCCGCAGCTCATATAGCTCCTTGCTGAGCCTGCTTATTTCAGCGCCCAGCCTTTTTTTAGTTTCCGCATCCATATCCGTACGGCTGCGTGCCTGCACAGCCGCCAGCTCACGTTCCTTGTTCGCTATCTTCACGCGCTTCACGCAGTCTGTGAGGTAGCTGTCCGCATTTATTCGCTCGTCATCCTCTGCCGCTTTGTTCAGCAGCGAGGAGGCTTTGTTTATATCCTCAGCTAATTCCAGCATTGATAGTATTTCGTCACCGCGGGGCAAAAATCCTCTTTTTGCGCTGTCCAAAAGGTAAGAATATATTTTTTTGTTAGTTTCGTCAAAAAGTTCCTCCGCCAAAATATATTTTTCTATACGCAGCGCCCTGTCCGGCTGCGCGCACAACGCCGCCATCATTCCATCCTCCGCTCGCTGCGCCGCGCCCGTCTCCTGTTTTTTGGGCGCGCTCCTAAATTCCGTCTTTTCCTCTGCGCCCGCCATGCCAAGATCCTGCATTATTGAATTTTCAGAAAAACCGGTGCGTTCAGACAGCCGTTTTACGTATTTTTCTTTAACCACTGCGCTCTGTATACTTTTTAATATTGCTATACAATCCTTAGTATACTTTTCCTTCTGGTAGCCGTCCGAAAGCTCGTAAGGCTCCGCCGCCACATCAAAGCGGTAATCCAGCTCAGGCTTTGCCATCTTCATTAGCTTTATGTAACCCTCTTTGCCATACTTTTTCAAAAATTCGTCCGGATCTTCTCCGCCCGGTATACTTATTACACGGCTTTCTATCCCCTCCTTGGAAAGCACCGAAAGCGCGCGCAGGGTCGCCTTTTTGCCCGCCTCGTCACCGTCGTATGAAATATACACGCTTGGTACATACCGCTTTATAAGCCGCGCCTGATCCTGCGTCAGCGCGGTGCCCAGCGTTGCCACGCAGTTTTGCACACCGTGCATATATAGGGCAATAACGTCCATATACCCCTCCACCAGAACAAGTGAGCGCACATCCTTTTGCCTGCGCACTATGTTCAGGTTGTAGAGGTTTCGGCTCTTGCTGAAAGCGGCCGTCTCAGGCGAATTGAGGTACTTGGGCATACCGTCGTCCAGCACCCGCCCGCCAAAGCCTATCACATCTGAAAATGTGTTTATTATGGGCATCATCACACGGTTTCTGAAAAGATCGTAGCTCTTGCCCTCGTTTATTTTTATAAGCCCGCCCGCGCTCATCTCCTGCTTTGTGAAGCCGCGCTTTTGCAGCTCCTTCATGAGTCCGTCCCAATCGTTGCCCGAAAAGCCAAGGCCGAATATTTTTATTATCCTGTCGCTTATCCCCCTATTATGAAGATATTCAAGCGCCTCCCTGCCCGCCTCAGAATATAGCAAAGTATGAAAATAGTGCGCAGCCGCCTTGTTCATCTCACAGTTTTTCCTGCGCGCCGCCTTACGCGCCTCATACTGCTTGTTGTCCGTATTTTCCGGCACGGCAAGATCCACCTTTTCAGCCAGATAGGTGCAGGCCTCCGGGAAGGTGAGCTTGTCTTGCTCCATAACAAAGTGTATGGCATTGCCGCCCTTTCCGCAGCCAAAGCAGTGGAAAAAGCCCTTATCCGGATTCACCGTAAAGGAGGGGGTTTTCTCATTATGGAAGGGACAGCAGGCCCAAAGCCTTCCGCCCTTGTTTTGCAGGGACACATACTCACCCACAAGGTCTGCAATGTTTATCCTTGAAAGCAGCTCATGTATCCACTCGTCCGCAAAATATGCCATATCACCTAACCAAAAATCAGCTGTTTATAACGGTTCATACGCGCTGCGCCGCATTGCTTTTTTAAAAAATAATGCCCCATTTTTGTGCTGCGAACACGCCGTAGCAAAAGGGAGCGAACAGCTCGCTCCCAATACCGCTATACTATAATATTATACACGGTGATGCATTATTCCTTTTCGCCGTCTAAAATTTTATCGTTTATTTCCTTTATATCTTCAGCTATATCCTGCGCGGCCTCCTCTACGGCCTCTGCCGGAGTTTCTTTTGCCTCCGCAGCTTCCGTTTTGTCAACAGATATCATCTCCTCAATAAAGGCGTTCACCTCTCCGGGAGCCTTTGCCTCGGCCTCCTCCGCATTCGCAGCGCCCAGCGCTATCGCATCAAAATGCGCGGTAGACTGGCACATGCAGAACACCAGAAAAGCCAGCATCGCCGCTA
>CAYXBW010000002.1:0-30172 GCA_964463305.1 uncultured Christensenella sp.
GGTGTGGGCGGAACGGGCGTAGGTGTGGGCGGAACGGGCGTAGGCGTGGGCGGAACGGGCGTGGGTATGTCCGCCAAGACTGCCGTTATTGTCAGCGCGTTTTTGGGCATGGTGAAGGCTACTGTGGGCGCAGCCGCCAAAACTACTGTGGGGTCGCTGCTTTCCCAGTGCGAAAATGCTTTGCCGGAGGGTATGTTTGCCGTCAGTGTTATGCTTGTGCCGTCTTTGAAAATATCCGCTTTGCCGTTAGGGTCCTTTGCGGGAACGGCGGTCGCGTTTATTAATGTTAGCTTGCGGTAATAGCTTGTCACGGGGTTAAAATTCAGTCCGTCCGCATATTGAAAATCACAGCTACCTATGCTTTGCGTTGCATTTATATTATTTCCGTCGATTTTGCCTATGGACAGCATTGAGCTGCCATCTATATCAAGAGTACCGCCGTCGGAGGAAGAATCTCCGCTGCCTATTGCGTTGCCCGTGGCGTTTGACGAAGTGGCACGCACGATGGCACCGCCCGATATGGTCACATTGCCGCCCGCGCCGTCTTGTCCGCCGCCTATTCCCGTGAAGCCGCTAGAGCCGAAAATGTTTGCGCTGTTTATATTTATTGTACCGCCGGAACCGTTTTTGCCGCCGCCAATTCCCGCGCCGCCGCCCATACCCTGAGAAATAACGTTGGCGTTGTTGATGTTGATATCGCCGACACTGCCGCCCGAGCCGCCGCCTATTCCGGCAGCGTCGCTGCCGCCTTTGGCCTCTATGGCAACAGCTGCGTTTATTGTTATGCTACCGCAGCCCTGACCGTCTCCGCCGCCTATTCCGGCGCCGTTTGAGCCACCATAGCAATATAGCTGCCTGCTTCCGCTTATTGTTACACTTGCGCCGGAGGGGACTTGCAACCCCGCATTTGATGAGGTTGCCGTGAGTGTGGTGTTTGTTCCGTTTGCGATTAGATTTAGAGAAGCACCGGGCAGCACGTTTATGGGTGCGTTAGCGCTTGAGATTTGGGCATCTGAAACCGTGAAGCTGTGGTACCCGCCGGTTACGACCACTGTATCTGATGCGGAATTACCGAATATAGTTATCACTTCTAAATAGGGATCATAAGTTACTCTGGTACCGCCCTGTTCATAATATGCGATGCCCGCGTCGTATCCGAAATTTATTGTTCCGGCGGAAATATCCAAATTGGCGGAAAGCGTGGCTGCGGGCGTTTCGGTCTCGGCCGCTTCCACAGCGTCAAATTCTTCTATATAAACGCCATCGTCCGGCTCCGGAACATCTGCCTGCTCCGCCGCGGCTTCCTCTATGTTTATATCGTCCGCAGAATCGGCAGTGCCTTCTTCTATGGAAACAAGTACGCTGTCTTCTGCCAAAGTGCTGCCTATTGGCACTATTACGGCGACAGCTACAAAAAGCACCATAAGCACGCCCACAAGCCTGTTTTTCATATGCTCCACCCCTGAAATCTACGAATATTCGGCGATGCGGTCAAAAAATACGCACCAAACTTAAACTAGTTAAAAGTAATTTTACCACAAAAACACCGCGCTTTCAAACGCAGTGTTTGTGGAAAACATATAACAAGTGAAAACCATTTTATGAAAGGTCAATTCAGCTCAACAGAGCCGCCGGCGCTGCCATCAGGATTTTGGTAATGTGTTACTTTGTTGCCGTCTTCATCCACGCCCGTTTTAACCTTTGCGCCGGGCTGCATGCCGTCCACTGCAGCGGATGGCGCTGCGGCGGGCTGAGATTTGCTGCCGGTAGGCGAACAGCCCAAAAGAGCAGCGGAGCAGAGCAGCCCGCAGATAGCTATAGCACCAAATTTTCTTGCTTTAGTCATAAAAACACCTCCGTTGTGTTTGACTTGTGCTGAAAACATAACACAGTTAAACGCGTGCCGCAACTGATTTGCGGCGTTCTTAATAATCAGTACGAAAATAATAAGAAAGTGTTAATATATAGCGTTGTTTTTGCAATGTACACGGTTTTTTAATATTTTGACATACACTTTGTGTTTAAATATATATAAAGGAGGGAAGAGATGGATAAAGACAATACAAAAAAGATATATTTCGCGGGCGGATGCTTTTGGGGCGTGGAGGAATATTTTCGCCGCATACCCGGCGTGGTGGCAACCGAGGCGGGATACGCGAACGGAGATACTGAAAACCCTACCTATGAGGATGTTTGCTACAATAATACCGGCTTTGCGGAAGCCGTGAAAGTGGAATACGACCCGGCGCGCGTTACGCTGGAGGTACTGCTGCGCCAGCTTTTTAAAATAATAGACCCGCTGAGCCTGAATAAACAGGGTAACGACGTGGGCACGCAATACCGCACAGGTATATATTATCTGAGTGGAGAGGACAGAAAAAAGGCGGAGGAGGTGATGGAGGCGGAGCAGCAAAAGCATAAAAGAAAGATAGTAACGGAACTGCTTCCGCTGAAAAACTATTATACGGCGGAGGAATACCACCAAAAATATCTTGTGAGAAACCCGGGCGGCTATTGCCACATAAGCTTTGAGGGGCTGCGCGAGTTTGAATAACGATGTGATAGAATTAGACGACCGAAAGATTAAAAGGCCAACCGCGGCGTGTGCGGTTGGCCTTTGCTTTGTGCGGTTACAGTTTTTTTACCGGTCGCATTATTGAATAGCCGAACTCCTCAGGCAGCATTGTCTGATAGCTCTGACAGGCTTCATCGTTCCAGTCAAAGCCCAGGCTGCGCGGATCGAAGGCGGATGCCGCGTCGTCCACGATATCCATAACGCGCTCGCAGTCCTTCAAAAAATCGAAGGGCGGGTGCTGAAACATTATGTAATAGCCGGCGGGAAAGTGGCGCAGCTCAAAGCCCTCTGGCACTTCACCCGCGTAGCCCGCATCCACACCCAGGCCGTAGAAATAGCCGCGTTTGCCGCCCTCTTTGTACCAGCCGCCCGTGTGCGCAGTCAAAATGGGATGCTGCACGTTGCTCAGGCTTTCCAGTGTGCCGCCAAAGGAGTCGCCAATATCCTTGTGCCTCTCCCAAAATTCGCAATAGCTGTCTGCGTTTATATCCCACAGACCCAAAAATTTGTGCTCCGGTATGTAGGCGGTGCGTATAGCGGTTTGTTCTGTTTTTTCCATTTTTGTTTCCTCCATGTTTGCGTAGTATTCTGGGAAGAGCACTTCGCGGCGGGGAAGCAGGGGCAGGGGACGCGGTTTTTTGCGGTACTCCGCGGGCGAGATGCCAAATTCTGCTGTAAAGGCGCGTGTGAGCGCCTCCTGAGACGAATAGCCGCAGCAAAGCGCAATGTCCAGCACGCGCTCGCGGGTATCCCTAAGCTGCAACGCGGCCTTCGCAAGCCGCCTGCGCGAGGTGTATGTGCGCAGCGTCATGCCGGTAACGCGGCGGAACTGCGTAGAGCAATAGTATGGCGAATAGCCTACCTGCGCCGATATTGCCATAAGCGAAAGATCTTCTGCCGGGTCCTGCTCTATACGGTCTATTATCCTTGCCACCGCTTCCTGCCAAATGTACATTTTTCGCTCCTCCCTGCATGCAGTGTACGCCAAACACGCCGTCTAAAACTTGATGTGGATTGCACAATTACAGCAGCTCGAATTTATTTTTATTGAAACGAACAATACCGTCGCGCGACATTTTGCCAAGCTCGGCGGACATTGCGCTTCTGTCTACACAGAGGTAATCCGCCAGCTCCTGACGGCTGAAGGGTATGGAAAAGCTGGCACTTCCCAGCTTTGTAGCCTGCGCGGAAAGATATGCCAACAGCTTTTCTCGCGTGCTTCGGCGAGATAGAAACTCCATTTTTTCGGTGAGCATAACGTTTTTTTGCGCCAGTATACCCAGCATGTTTTCTATAAGCCTAGTGTGAAATTGGCAGGTGGAGGGGCAATAGCTCACTATTTTAGCGTAGTCTATAAGCATGACGCGGCTGTCTGCAGTGGCGGCCACGCTTACGGGAAGTCTGGCCACGCGCGCGCAGGAGAGCGCTTCGCCGAACATACCGCCCGGTTCTATGTGCGCCAATATGGAGCGGTTGCCCCAAAAATCCTCCTGCACAACGTTCACACCGCCTGAAAGAACTATCCCCACGCCGCCCGCGCTTTCGCCCGCCATCAATATATATTCGCCGCGGCCGAAATTGTGCTCGGATGCGGAAAGGCAGGAGAGCAGCTTGGGTATGTCCTCCGCCGCTATGCCATCAAACATGGGGCTTTTTTGCAGTAGCTCAGTGTACATAAAAAATCACCGTTTTGTTGTAAAAACAACGCACTTTTTGGTTTAAGTATAGTATCATGTACATATAAAAGTCAATGAGATAAAAACAGGAGGCAGAATATATGAAACGGAAGATAATTAAGATAAATGCGGAAAAATGCAACGGCTGCGGTTTGTGTGCCGAGGCCTGCCATGAGGGCGCAATAGCCATGGTGGATGGCAAGGCAAAGCTTATAAGAGACGACTACTGTGACGGATTGGGAGATTGCCTGCCCCTATGTCCCACGGACGCAATAACATTTGAGGAGCGGGAAGCGGCCGCTTATGACGCGGCGGCGGTAAGCGCGAATATGCAAAAGAAGCGGCAGGCGGCGGGGCATTCTCATGAGGGCGGTTGCCCTGGAATGAAGGCGCACGCCATAGCAAATGCGCAGAGCGGCACGCCCAAAAGCGCTGCTGATGTGCCCAGCAGGCTGGCACAGTGGCCGGTGCAAATAAAGCTGGTGCCTGTGAATGCGCCGTATTTTGACGGGGCAAACCTGCTTATAGCTGCGGATTGCACGGCTTTTTCCTACGGAAATTTCCACGCGGATTTTATGAAAGATCATGTAACGCTTATAGGCTGCCCAAAACTTGACGAGGGTGATTACGCGGAAAAGCTGACGGCAATAATTTCGGCTAACGATATAAAAAGCGTTACGGCGGTGCGTATGGAGGTGCCCTGCTGCGGCGGCATAGCGGGCGCGGCACGCGAGGCGGTAGAGAAGAGCGGCAAGGATATACCGCTCAGAACCGTTATAATTACAACAGATGGGGAAATAATGTAGCGGGTGTGCTTGAGGCGCGTGAGTGTAGCTGCCAACAACTTGCACAATGGCAAAAAATGTGCTGCGCATAAGTGTGGGCGAAACGCAAACCACTTGAAGCGAGATGCTGCCAAATTGAAAATGTTTTGAGCGCGGATATGTGTAAGATATCCGCGCTGTTTTTATGCGAATGTAAGCTTGACGAAAGGCATTGTTCGGCGTTAAAATATGATTGACCGACTGGTCGGTCGGGAAAAATGTGTAAATTTTGGGGAGACAAATATGTTATCTGCTTTCAGTGTGAAAAAGCCCTATACAGTTGCCGTGGCGGTTATCCTGGTGTTGATGCTGGGAATAATATCCTTCATGAATATGACAACAGACCTTATGCCCAGCATAGATCTGCCCTATGTGGTGGTGATGACCACCTATCCCGGCGCTACGCCGGAGGAGGTGGAAACCTCTGTAACAAGGCCATTGGAGCAATCACTGGCCACTACCACCAGCATTAAAAATATAAATTCAGTGTCCAGCGAAAATACCTCGCTCATAATATTGGAGTTTGAGCAGGACGCAAATATGGATTCTATAGTTATAGATATGAACGGCAAAATTGATATGCTTAAATCAAATTTTGCAAGCGGCGTGGGTTCGCCCGTAATAATGAAGCTGAATCCTGACGCTATGCCCATAATGCTTGTTTCTGTAGATGCGGACGGTATGGATACAAAAGGCGTTACACAGCTGACGGACGATGTGGTTGTACCAGCGTTTGAGCGGCTGGACGGCGTTGCCTCGGTTTCGGCTCAGGGGCTGTATGAAGAACAGCTCAAGGTGAGTGTGGACGAGGACAAGCTTAAGGCCCTGAACGAACGAATAACCAAGAAAATAGACGAGGGCTTGGACGAAGCCAAAGAAAAGCTGGATGAAGCGCAGCAAAAGCTGGAAGACGGCAAGGAAACGCTGGCGGATGAGAGCGTTTCTCAGATGGAGAAGGTGGAAAAGGCGGGCATACAGCTCACAGACGGCAAAATACAGATGTCTGCCGCGGAGATACAGCTCATAACAGGCGAAGCGCAGCTTCTGCAAGTTCGCACGCAGATGCAGACCTCGCTGGATCAGCTAAACGTACAGCTTCCGGAGCTTTATAAGCAACGTGAGGAAATAGAAAAGCTGCTCAATGGAGACCTTCCCACGGGCGCGCAGTCCGTTTCTGCTTTGCAGGCGTCCGTTGCGCAGGCAATGACGCCAGAGGAGATAATATCCAAGCTGCCGCCCGGCTGGGAAAGCTATTTCCCCGGCGGTGTGGAGGGGCTTACGCCTGAGCAGATAGTGGGAATGCTGCCCAAGGAAATAATAGATGCAATAACGGGCGGGGGAACGGATACGCCAGATATTCCGGACACACCAGATACCCCCGATATTCCGGATATACCAAATAAAAAAGAGCTGGAAAAGGCGCTGGCTGCCTTAAATGAAAACATAGCCAAGCTGGAGCAATCTAAAGCGGAGCTGGAGCGATCTATTGCGGCTACAGATGCGCGGCTTGCGGAGGTGGCGGCGGGAAAGGCCGCTCTGGAACAGAGCAAGGCGCAGCTTGCCGCAGGCGAAAGCCAGCTTTCCACGGGTAAGGCGCAGCTTCAGGCGGGTTTGACGCAGGCTTCAGGAGAGCTGGCCACGGCGGATGCGGTGCTGAAAACAAAGATGGACGAATTTACAGCGCAGTCTCAGGCGGCGCGAGGCACCTCCATAACGGCGGCAATAACTCCGGCCATGGTGGCGCAGATACTCACAGCGCAAAATTTCTCCATGCCGGCGGGTTACGTGAGCATGGACGATATGGATTATGTTGTCAAGGTGGGTGACAAGGTCAATTCTATGGAGGAGCTGGAGACGCTTCCCGTATTCAATACGGGCGTAAATGATATAGACGTTATTACGCTCGGAGAAATAGCCAATATTCAGATGATAAACAATGCGGCGGAAATGTATGCCGTTATAAACGGAAACAACGGCATAATACTCTCCATGCAAAAGCAGAGCACCTATTCCACGGCAGATGTTTCGGACAAGCTCAACAAAACGATTGCCCAGCTAATGGCAGATAACCCCGGAATGCACGTAACCACGCTGATGGATCAGGGCGTGTATATAAATATAGTTGTTGATAATGTGCTGAACAACCTGTTGTATGGAGCCATACTTGCCGTTATAGTGCTGCTGCTTTTCCTGCGCAGCATAAAGCCCACCATAATAATTGCGCTTTCCATACCCATAAGCGTGGTGTTCGCGCTGGTGCTAATGTATTTTTCAGGCGTTACGCTGAACGTTATATCGCTGGCGGGTCTGGCGCTTGGCGTGGGCATGCTGGTGGACAACTCAATAGTGGTTATAGAAAACATATACAGGATGCGGCACGAGGGCGCTTCCGCAAGGGAGGCTGCCATCCAGGGCGCACGGCAGGTCACGGGAGCCATAATTGCCTCCACGCTCACCACCGTGTGCGTATTTTTGCCCATAGTGTTCACGCAGGGCATTTCGCGCCAGCTGTTTTCGGATATGGGGCTAACAATAGCCTACTCGCTGTTTGCCAGCCTGCTGGTGGCGCTTACGCTGATACCCGCCATGTCATCACGCATGATAGGAGAAACACGGGAAGATAAGCACCAGAAATTTGGCAAATTCCTAAACGGCTATGGCAAGGTGCTGGGCGTGGCGCTGCGCTTTAAGCCCGTTGTGCTGATAGCCGTATTTCTTCTGTTTGCCTGGTGCATGTACAGTGTGTTCAGCATGGGCGTTACCTTTATGCCAAAAATAGACAGCACGCAGCTCACCGTAAACCTTAAAATGCCTAAGGAGCACAACACATTTGACGAAACTGTGGCTATGTCAAACGAGGTGCTTAATAAAATAATGACCGTGCAGGATGTTGAGACCGTGGGCGCAATGATGGGCGGTGGTTCCATGTTGGGCGGCGCGGCTATGGGCGTGGGCGGCGGAAGCGGAGATACAGGCTCTGTGAGCATGTACGTGATCTTAAAGGAAAACAAAACAATAACAAGTGAGCAGGCGGCGGATGAGATACGCGGTCTCACAGACGGCCTTGATTGTGATATTTCAGTAAGCTCCTCCACAATGGATATAACCGCGCTTTCGGGCGAGGGCATACAGGTGGAGGTGCGCGGGCGCGACCTAGACATTATGCAGGGCATAGCGCGGGATATGGCGCAGATGCTCAGGGAGACGGAGGGCACCATAGACGTATCTGACGGTATGGAGGAAACGCTGCCTGAGATACGTATAATTGTGAAAAAGGAGGAGGCCATGAAAAACGGCCTCACTGTGGCACAGATATATAACGCGGTGAGGGGTCTTGTGGCGGAGGATACATCTGCAACAAAAATTGAGATGGACAACGCCGAATATCCCGTGGTTGTGGTGGACGGCGCGGAGAGCAATATAAAGATGACGGATATCCGACAATTGGTTATCCCCACAGATGTGAACGGCAAAAAAGGAGAGGTAAAGCTATACCGCGTGGCGAAAATAGAGGAGGCGGAAAGCCTTGCCTCCATACGCAGAGAGAATCAGGTGCGCTTTATAACGGTGAGCGCGGGTGTGGATTCCTCGCATAACGTTGGGCTTGTATCACGTGATTTCCAAAGCAAAATGAGCGGCTACGAGCTGCCGGAGGGTTACTCTGTAGATGTGAAGGGTGAAAACCAAACCATAATGGATTCGCTCAGAGACCTCATATACATGCTGCTGCTGGCGTTGGCGCTAATATATCTCATAATGGTAGCACAGTTCCAGTCGCTTAAATCTCCGTTCATAGTTATGTTCACCATACCGCTGGCCTTTACGGGCGGTCTGCTGGCGCTGATGGTGGCGAGGATGGATCTCAGCGTTATATCTATGCTGGGTTTCCTCATACTGGCAGGCATAGTGGTAAACAACGGTATAGTATTCGTGGACTACATAAACCAGCTGCGCGCCGGGGGAATGCCCAAGCGTGAGGCCATTATAGAGGCGGGCAAAACAAGGCTGCGCCCCATAATGATGACAGCTTTAACCACTATACTGGGGCTCACAACGCTTGCGCTGGGCGTGGGCCAGGGGGCGGATATGCTTCAGCCAATGGCTGTGGTTACAATAGGCGGACTTACCTACGCAACTGTATTGACGCTGTTTGTGGTACCCTGCCTGTATGACGCGCTGCACAGGAAGGATAAGCAGGATGCACCCAAAGAGAAAAAAAGGCGCAAACTCTCCTCTGCCAAAGCACCCGAAATTGAGACCGGGGGTGACGAAAAGTGATGGAGTATACTAAGCGTGAAGAGGCGATATTGAGCGGAATAATAGAGCTGATATGCTCCGGAATGGATGTATACAGCATGAAAGTATCAGATATCGCCAAGGCGGCAGGCATGGGCAAGGGCACGGTGTACGAATATTTTTCTTCCAAGGAGGAGATGATAACCAAGGCTTTGATACTGGGTGTGCGCAAGAGCCTTGAGGGTGTGGAGCAGGCCGTGGCGCAGGCTACGGGCTTTGAGCAAAAGTATAGGATACTCATAGCAGAGGTGAGTAGGCTCATGGAAAACGGTTTGCCCGCCGTTAAAATATTTTTTTCCGGCGCAGACATAGAAAATACTTACGAAAAATTAAAGGGCGGCGAGGATTTTTTGAAAAATATAGCCGTGATGGAAGCCATTATAAACGAAGT
Organism: uncultured Christensenella sp.; assembly: GCA_964463305.1. GTDB lineage: Bacteria > Bacillota > Clostridia > Christensenellales > Christensenellaceae > UBA5399. Next base: position 9,763 of record CAYXBW010000002.1, read on the forward strand.
GCTTTGCGCGGGAGCGGCGGAGGGCGAGATTTCGGCAGTCACGGACGAATTTTATGCGCAAATGGCGGTTTTTAGCAGCGTACTGGGCTATTGCGCCATACTGCAAAACGCGCCGGAGCAATATGGCGCAATTGCGGCAGACAATTCATTCAGGCTGCTTGTGAATGCTTTGCGGTAAATTTTCATTCCGCTCTTGAAATATTTTCCTTGTGAATGTATGATTAATCGTAACAGATTTTTAAGTGAATTCATTCATATAAAGGAGATTTATAATGGTTGATGTTGTTTGTGCGGGGCATATTTGTGTGGATATAACGCCCTCTTTCCCGGATAGGGGAATGGCGCTTTCGGATATTTTCATAGGCGGCAAGCAGGTGGACGTGGGAAGAGTGGAAATGTCTACGGGCGGCAGCGCGTCAAATACGGGCGCGGCGCTTAACCGCCTGGGCTTAAAAACACCCATAATGGGCAGGATAGGTGACGATATGCTGGGCAAGCTGATAGCCCCGCTTTTGCAGGAGCTGGGCGCGTACAGCCAGCACCTTTCCGTGGCTGAGGGTGAGGGCTCGTCTTATACCGTGGCAATAGCGGTGCCCGGCTGCGACAGGGTATTTCTGCACGCTCCCGCCGTGAATGACACGTTTACATCTGCGGATATAGATTTTGATGTGGTCAAGGATGCCAAAATATTTCACTTTGGCTATGCCCCGCTTATGAAGCAGACCTATATAGACGGCGGCGCGGAGCTTCTAAAGATAATGAAAACGGCAAAGGAGCTGGGCGTTACCACCTCTATGGATACAGCCTTCCCTGATCCCACGTCCTTTGGGGCCAATCAGGATTGGAATGCAATTTTTGAAAAAACGATGCCTTTCACAGATATATTCGTTCCCAGCGTGGAAGAGCTGGTGCTGCTGTCAGAGCGCGAGAATTATGACAAGCTTGCGGCTATGGAGGGCGGCGTTATAAACAATGTAGACCTTGAAACTGTGGAGCGCATAGCGGACAAAATGATAGGATTTGGCGCGAAGATAGTGCTTGTGAAGTGCTCTACGCGCGGCATGTATCTGCGCACAGCCGGTGCTGCGGCGCTTGCCAATATGGGGCCTGCCGCACCTGCCGATGCTTCCGCCTGGGCGGATAAAAACCTGTACACCGGAATATACACGGTGGAAAACATGAAATCCTCCACAGGAGCGGGGGATTGCAGCATAGCCGGTATGCTGGCGGCGCTGCTGAAGGGAAACAGCCCGGAGCAAGCGCTGAATATGGCAATAGCCGCGGGCGCTTACTGCGTTACAGAAATAGGCGCGGCTGCGGGCATAGTGGGCTTTGACGAAATGGCGGCCAAGGTGCAGGGCGGATGGAAAAAGCGAGAGCCGGGCATGGAGCGCGCGGGCTACAGCTATATTGCGGAATATGATATGTACAGCAAATAGAAATGAGATCATGAAAGCGCGCAGAAGCTGAACGGCGTTTGAATTTTAAAAAAAGCGGGGCGTTATACTTTGGGAGCAGCGTCCCGTTTTGCGTTATAAAGAGCGCATCATAAAAAGGGCCTGTCCGGCATGTGTGCAGCCGTAAAACAAACCTATAAAATATACATTGATTTGTTATCAGGTAATATAAATCTGCTTTGCGCCGTTTCGCAAATAATATAGGTTTGGCATTAATGAAAACGAAGTTTTTACTTGTGCGAGCCGGTGTTTGCGGGCGCGTAAGAGGCGTTTTTTGCAGAGTGGTTTTGCTTGTCATACGTGCAGCATTGCACGAAAGCCGCGTACGGCATAATATGATTCCGCGCCGTTGTGATATACAAAAACGCGGCCATAGCGTCTGTCACAGAAAAGCGCGCCGCCCAGCCGCCGTGTTTCATCCGGTGTATATATCCAGCTTGAGGTTTTCAGATCAAACTGCCCCAGTTTTTGCAATTCTCTGTACTGTGCTTCATCCAAAAGTGCTGCGCCCATTTCGGCCGCCATGCCCGCGGCGCTGTTTTTTGGCTTGTTTTCCTTGCGGGAGGAAAGCGCCTCGTTATCATAGCAAAGGCTGCGCCGCCCCTTGGGGCTTTCTGCGGCACAATCCACAAAAATGTATTTGTGCGTCTCCTCATCGTAGCCAATTATATCAGGCTCTCCGCCGCTTTGCTCCATAAGATATAGTGAGCACAGCTTTTCTTCGTTTTTGATCAATTTTTCCTGCGGCTGGTTCCAAGAAAGACCCGTATGCCTCTGCATATTTGCCTCAAAGCGCCGCTTTAGTACAAAAAGCAGTTCCGTGCGCTGATCGGCTGATAGTGCTATGTTTTTTACTGACATTTTTGCTCCTTTTCACATCTGCGTTTGAATATATTATAATCTGAAAACGGTTAGGCTAATCCTTTATCATTTTGTATAAAAAAATGACAATTCATGTTACTATTATAAACGGCTCACAAGTTGTATAAAATAATTGCGCAGGCAGCATATGCCGAAAGCTGCCCGGCGGCCTGGACTGGTGAAATTGAGTTTTTGATTAGATTTGGCAAAGAAGGAGGTAAAAAATGCAGGATACAGAAAAATATACAAATTTTATAAGCAAATGCAAGACGGCATTTATAGCTTCTGTGGATGCTAACGGATATCCAAATATGAAGGCTATGCTGGCGCCGCGCAAAATTGAGGGGAATTGCTATTACTTCACAACAAATACGTCCTCCATGCGTGTTTCTCAATACGAAAACAACCCCAAGGCAAGCATATATTTTTATGCGAGAGGCCGCTTCAAATACGAGGGGGTGATGCTGCTAGGTGAGATGGAGGTGTTGAAGGATGCCCAAACCAAACAGGAGATATGGCGAGGGGGAGACACTATGTTTTATAAAGGAGGTGTGGAGGACCCAGATTATTGCGTGCTGAAATTTACCGCGCAAAGCGGCAGACACTATAGTGATTTAAGCACAAATGGCTTTATATTATAGGTTTTATGTTTCGTGAAGTCCTGTGTGTATTATAAATAATATGGCTTATTATAAGCCTTTATAAATAATAGGAGTGGATTGTATGAAAAAAAAGGAGTGGATTGTATGAAGAAAAAAAGGTTTATTTTAATTGTGGTGGCGGCATTGCTGGCACTCACTCTATTCCCCGCGGTGGCAATGGCCGAGCCGGGGGATGTTCTCAATTTCAAGATTTATCTAATAGACAAGGATAGCTACGCATTGCCTGATTACATAGTTACGGTAGATAACAATGTGCAGGGTATTGCAAACGAGCATGGCGTTGTAAGCATAGACGGTGTTTACATTGACGAGGTAGACACATTCAAGCTGTTTTCAAAGGATAAGGAGCAGCTGGGAGCTTTCAATATGTCATATTTCAACGGCCTGGGAACGGCCACAAGCGTATCGGATGAAGATGGTGGCTACGTGCTGAACTACAGCCAACCAAATGAAACGGTCTATATGTATATGATATACGATAAAGGCTCAGACAGAGCGTTTCATCCGGTTAAGGCATCAGACGATCCGCTGGATCCGGGCAAGAAGCGAGAGGAACCAAAGCCAACCCCCAGCCCCTCCGCGCAGCCCAGCCAGTCTTCCAAGCCAAGCCCCACGGCAAAGCCTGAGCCGGATTCGCCAAATCCCAGGCTTAGCGGTTACGTTGTAGATAGCAATATGAAGCCTATGGTTCATGCGGGCGTTATATTGGTAAACGATGAAAAGGGAGGCAGCCTCAGCGCCACAACAGATGAGGAGGGCGGATTTTCTCTGCCGGGAATAACGGTGGGAGAGCATTCTTTGTATATAAGCCCGGAGCAGGGTGGTGACGTAGAGGATTCCATAGATTTCAAAGTGATATCCGGAGACTCACCCAACATAATAAAAAGAGACGATGACGATGTGGAGATGGTAATTTCCAAAAACGGGGGAACGGTGTACGCCAATTTTATGGCAAACGATGCGGATAATGATGTGCAGATACTGGCTGTATCTGATCAAAAGCTGAACCCGCCCGCACCGGAGCCAACAGCAGCGCCCACTGTAGCGCCCACCGCCGCTCCCACAACGGAGCCAACGGAAGCGCCCACCATAGCGCCCACGCCGGAGGAGCCTACCGCTGTTATAACGGTGGATCCCACATCTTCTCCCGCGCCCGCTAATACGGGTATGCCGCAGGATATGGTTTTCATTATAATAGCCATAATAGCTGCGGTGGCGGCAATAATAATAGCGCTGATAATAGTTAAGTCAAAAGGGCGCAAATAAACAAATATGCTGCTTGCCCACAGCATAAGGTGAGAATTACATAAGATGCGCCGTTCTGCTCTGTCTGTGTACTATTTTGAGGGGGTGGACGGCGTATCTGTTGCTTCCAGCTTGAATATTACTGGGCGAAGCCCGTCGTTGCAGCTAACTATTGCAATGCCGGGCTTTTTTATCCAGTCGCCATAATAGAAAAGCGAATCGCCCGCACCGTGTGACAGTGCAAAAACAAATTGATATATTGCTTTCCAAGCCTCGTCGCATAGGCCGTCAGGCTTAGCATAATCCGCATAGAATACCTGCCCGGCTTCCAACAGCGGGCACGCGCCCAGTCCGTCTATGCCATATTCTGCTGCCAGCTCTTTATCTAAAGTGGTTTTAAGAACGGTTATCTTCACTTTTCTCATACATTTGGTGTTTTCCATACTGTCCTCCGTTTTGCATTTTATATTGTGGTAATATAAAAACCGAGCATATTCCATTTATTGGTATATGCTCGGTTTGAAGTTTTGTTATTTATCTGTACAAATCGAACAGGAAGCCCGCGCTTTGCGGCATAAGAGAGTTTAATAGACCGCTCTGTATCTGCATCTTGCTAAAATCTGTGTATGTGGCTGCCGGTATGCGCATAGCATCCGCCGCGCCCCGTTCCACCTTTTCTGCAACGCCGCCATAACCGCCCAGCGTGCTTTTAACGGAAGACGGGTTTTCCTGTACGGCTTTAGTTAGCTTGGCTGTATCCACCTGCATGCCCTTTTCGCCTATGGTTATACCCATGGAAGAAAGCCTTGCCAGCGTGCGGTCTCCGGAAGCGCCCATGCCGTCTATCATTGCCAGAGCGCGGTCTGTGCCTTTGCCGCCGCCGGGGTTTTTTGCAAGATATTCTACTGCTTTGTTGTAAGACTTGGCAAACTGCTCCGCCGCGGCAACAATGCCTGAGGCATCTACCTGACGGCTTACGTTTGCAGAGCCTGCGCCCTTGAACGTCATAGTGCCCGCGCGTCCATCAGGCATGCTTACCGTATTTGACGCGGAGGAAAACTGCTGGCCGTTTATGCTGTACTTAGCATCCTGCGCCGCCTGCGTTTCTCTCATGCCAAGTGCCGCAGATGCGTCTCTGCCCGTTGTGCCGGCGCCTATGCTGAACGTGCTTTGCTCCCCGGTAGCCGTGGATGTCATTTGCAGGCTGCTTTTGCCGTCCTGCGTTACCACCTTGGCGGTAACTCCCGCTTGAGAGCTGTTTATGCTGCTGGCTATTTTATCCATAGCCTGCTGGTTTGTATCGGTAGAGTTTATATCAAATTTGATTTCAAAACTGCCTTTGTCCGTCTGTATATTGAAGCTGCCAGTGCCTGCTCCAAAAGAGGAAGTGGCATTTTGACTCATAGCCTGAGAGCTTTGCTGCTGCTGAGTGGCTATTTGAGATACCGTTACATCATATTTTGCCGTGCTGTTTGAATAGGATGTGCCGGATGCTGTTAGCACGTTTTCATTTGTGCTCTTAAGCGTGCTTGCTCCAAAATTTGTTGCGGCACGGCTGAGGTTATACGCAGAGTTTTTAAGCCCGTTTAAATTTTTCGCATTATCAGAAGCGAAAGTCAGCGTGTTTTTTGTGGTGCTGGCAATAGTGCTCTGGTAGCCGTCTCCAAGCCCCATACTGCCAATCTTGCTCATTACGCCGGAGAGGGAACCGTCACTCTCTGCCATAGCGTTTTTCACAAGGTTTTGCGAATAAATACCCACATTTCCTATATTGAATATTCCGTTAGAACTGCTTCCCTGCAATCCGCTGATCATTTTTGCGCACCTTCTTTCGAATAATACATTAGCATTTACAAAATATATTTCTACACATGTATTATATACCCATATTTTAGTTAATTCAATCCTTTTTATGTAATAATTTGATGCGTTGGGTATTATTTTTCTTGTCTGTGCGGCTGTTTTGCAAAAAGTGAATTGATAATGAAATCAAATTTTGATAGAATGATTTAGATATATGCCCAAAGGCAGGGCAGCCAAAAAACGGGAGGCATTATATTTATGTCTGAATTATTGAAAATAACAATAGGCGATATGTTAAAAAAGCAGGCGAGCGAGTACCCCGAAAATGACGGACTCATTTCGCCAACCAGAGGCATAAGATATTCATACAAGCAGCTTGACGAGATAACAGATGTTATAGCGCGCGGCTTTATGGGAATGGGAATAGAGCGTGGAGACAAGGTTTCCATATGGGCCACAAACTATCCTGAATGGGTGCTCACCCAGTTTGCAACGGCAAAGATGGGCGCGGTGCTGGTGACGGTAAATACGAACTATAAGCAGTTTGAGCTGGAATACCTTTTAAAGCAATCTGACACAATGACGCTCATAATGATGGGCGGTTTTAAAGATTCAAATTATGTGGATCACATACGCGGGCTGTGCCCGGAGCTTGCAGAGGTGGAGCCGGGAAAACTGAACTCCAAAAAGCTGCCCTTCCTCAAAAACGTGGTATTTTTGGATGAGGGCGAGCAGGCGGGAATGTATCACTGGGAGGATATTTTCAAATTTGCAGAAAATGTTTCTCAAGAGCAGCTTACCGCGCGCATGGCGGAGCTTGATGTAGACGATGTTATAAACATGCAGTATACCTCAGGTACAACCGGATTTCCCAAAGGCGTTATGCTGACGCACTACAATCTTGTAAACAACGGCATGGCAATAGGGGATTGCATGAAGTTCACACATAAGGACAGGCTGCTCATACACGTGCCGCTCTTTCACTGCTTTGGCTGTGTGCTGGGCGTTATGGCAAGCTTTACGCATGCCACCACCATGATACTGCTGGAGTCTTTCAACCCGGTGAAGGCTATGGATATATTGCAGGCGGAAAAGTGCACGGCGGTGCACGGCGTGCCCACAATGTTCATATCTATGCTGGAGCATCCGGATTTTTCAAAATACGATTTTTCGAATATGCGCACAGGCATAATGGCAGGCTCTCCCTGCCCTATAGAGTTTATGAAACGCGCGATATCAGACATGAATATGTCTGAAATAACGATAACATACGGACAGACAGAGGCTTCGCCCGCTATAACCATGTCTAAAACGGACGATCCTATTGAAAAGCGAGTGGAAACTATTGGCCAGCGCGTGCCGGGCGTGGAAGCCAAGATAGTGGATATAGAAACGGGTGAGGACGTGCCTTACGGCGTGACGGGCGAGATAGTGGCGCGCGGCTATAACATTATGAAGGGTTATTACAAAATGCCGGAGGCTACCGCGCAGGCTATAGATGAAGAGGGCTGGCTGCACACGGGCGACCTTGGAACCATGAGCGAGGACGGCTATTTCAACGTTACGGGCAGGCTGAAGGATATGATAATACGCGGCGGCGAAAACATATATCCGCGCGAGATAGAAGAATTTATATATACGCATCCCTCCGTGCTGGATGTGCAGGTTATAGGCGTGCCGGATAAAAAATACGGCGAAGAGGTGCTTGCCTGCGTGGTGCTGAGAGAGGGCGAGCAGGTGACGGAGGAACAGATAATACAATTTGTGAAGGATGGTATGTCACGCTTTAAAGCGCCCAGGTACGTGCGCTTTGTGGATGGCTTCCCGCTGACTGCAAGCGGAAAGATACAAAAGTACAAAATGCGCGAATGGGCTATAGAGGAGCTGGGTCTAAAAGACGCGGCGTCTATAGAAACCGCTTGAAGTAGGAGTATATAATGGCAGGAATGGACAAAATAGCCATACACGACCTGTTTGGCATACAGGGTCTGGATGTGGCGTGGTACGGAATAATAATTGCTTCGGCAATAGTTGTGGGCGTGGGCGTTGCCGTTTGGCAGGCCAAAAAAAGAGGCTATACCTCAGAGCTGATATTTGACATGATGATACTGGCGCTGCCGCTTGCCATAATAGGCGCGCGAATATATTATGTAGCTTTTGACTGGGAAAATTTTGCGGATGACCCAAGCAAGATATTTAAGATATGGGAGGGCGGCATTGCCATATACGGTGCGGTTATAGGCGCTGTTCTGGGCGCGTTCATATTGGCGCGCTGGCGCAGATTCCCCTTCGGCAGGCTGCTTGATATAGCGGTGCCCGGCCTCATATTGGGTCAGGCCATAGGCAGGTGGGGCAACTTTATAAACCGCGAGGCCTTCGGCATGGAAATAACCGATCCCTCACTGCAGTTCTTCCCTTACGGCGTGTTTGTGGACAGCCAGTGGGTGGGAGGCATGCTGGTGGAAAACCGCTGGTTTATGGCCACTTTCTTCTATGAAAGCATGTGGGATCTGGGAGTTTTTGCGCTGCTTTTGTGGTATGCAAAGCGCGCAAAGCATGACGGCAACGTTTTTGCAATGTATATGATAGGCTACGGCCTTGGCAGGCTGTGGATAGAGGGCGTGAGAATACAAACACTCACCATGCCGGGCGGGCTGCCGGTATCGCAGTTCCTGTCACTGGTGCTTATAATAGCCGGTATGATATATATACTTACCATGCGCAAGTGGGGCAAGCCAAATGTGCTTTACGAGGGACGCTACTGTGTAGGCTGGCAGGAGCCGGAGACGGATAAAAAGACCAAAAAAGAAAAGAAGGCCGATAATATGAAGGAAAAGGCGGCGGCTGAGGTCAATTCAGAAGCACGTACAGATAAAGCCGATAAGGCGGGTATATCTGAAAAGGAAGAGGATATAAAAGAGCGGCCTGAAGCGGACGCAGCTTTAAAAAAAGCTGAAGCTGACGTGGCGGAAGAAAAAAACGAAGAATAAGTATATAAACACAAGCGGCGAGGACCACTGCTTGTGTTTCATTTTTTAGCCAATGGCGAAACAAAGGAAGATGGGCAAATGAGAAATTTAACTATGATGACGGATCTGTATCAGCTAACTATGATGTACGGGTATTTCAAGACGGGAAAGCACACAGAGCGCGCTGTGTACGATCTGTTTTTCCGCAGGCAGGGTGATGAGACGAATTATGCTTTGTGCGCCGGGCTTGAGCAGGTGATAGAGCTTATACGCAACATAAGCTTTGAGGAGGAAGATATTGAATACTTGCGTTCTCTAAATCTTTTTGACGAGGATTTCCTTAAAATGCTGCTCACTTTTGAGTTTACGGGTGATATATATGCCGTACCTGAGGGTACTATTGTATTTCCCATGGAGCCGCTGGTGCGTGTGGACGCGCCGCTTTGCGAGGCGCAGCTGGTGGAGACGGCTCTTTTGAATATAGTGAACCATCAGACGCTCATAGCCACAAAGGCCAGCCGCGTGGTATACTCTGCGGCAGGAGATGCGGTGCTGGAATTTGGCTTAAGGCGGGCACAGGGGCCGGATGCGGGCATATACGGTGCTAGGGCGGCCATTATTGGCGGATGTGCGTCAACATCAAACGTTATGACAGCTCAAATGTTTGGCGCCACGGCTGCGGGAACGCAAGCGCATAGCTGGGTAATGAGCTTTGAAGATGAAATAACGGCCTTTCGTGCCTATGCAAATATATATCCGGAAACCTGCATGCTGCTGGTGGATACATATAATACGCTCAAAAGCGGAGTTCCCAATGCAATAAAGGTATTTTCAGAGCTGCGTGAAAAAGGCTTTGAGCCTGTGGGCATACGCCTTGATTCGGGCGATCTTGCATATCTTTCCAAGCAGGCGCGGAAAATGCTGGACGATGCCGGCTTTACAAAGGCACGCATATTTGCCTCAGGCGATCTGGATGAATACATAATTGCCGATCTAAAGCAGCAGGGTGCCAGAATAGATGTGTGGGGCGTGGGCACACGGCTAATAACCGGTCACGATCATCCGGCGTTGGGCGGCGTGTACAAGCTGGCCGCCAGCGAAAAGGACGGCGTGGTTTCGCCCAAGCTGAAGGTGAGCGAAAACGTGTGGAAAATAACCAACCCCGGTATCAAGAAGATAGCGCGCATATATTCCAATACGGATGGCAAGGCGGTGGCAGACCTAATAATGCTGGATGGCGAGACAATAGATGAATCCAAGCCGCTCACTCTATTTGATCCAATAGAGACGTGGAAGCAAATTACTGTAGAGGATTACAGTGTGAAGTATCTGCTGGAGCCAATATTCGTTGGTGGAAAGCAGGTATATGAAAGCCCGTCTTTGCAGGAGATACAAAGGTTCGCGGCGGCGGACAAGGCAACCTTTTGGGATGAATTTATGCGCATAAAGCGCCCGCATATATATAAGGTGGATCTATCTGATGAGCTGTACAGCCTAAAGCGCACGCTGCTTGCGGAAAACAAGAAAAAATAGAGGCAAAGCGTCACGCTGCAAAGCGGGCGGACAAGACCTTATATAAAAGAAATCAGACGCAGTTTGCCAAACCCCAAACAGGCGAGGCCTGTGCCGGAAAATATAAAAAAAACGGGACGCCCGTAATGGTGCGCCCCTTTATTTTTTTAGGATCAATCAGCCGGTATAAAGTCTTCCACAAGGTCTTTTGCTTTGGCAAGGTCGGCAGAATCTACATATATATAATCTCCATAGCTGGAGTAGCCCACGTAAGCATCAAGCGGTCCGCCTATATCTCTGCTCTGTGAATAGGAGGCTATGCCCTCCTGCCTCAATATATCTGTAACTATTGCGGTCTGCACTTGATCCGTGGTCTCCATCAGCATTACGGAATCGGTTTGCTGTGTTCTTTCTTCATTTTCATTTTTCATATAAGTGCCTCCGTTTGAATTTTCTGCGTTATTTATAAACTAGAGGCAAATATATAAAACAGTGAAGAACTTTTGCGTCAATCTTTACCTTTGCGTTTTTTGCGTTCTTCAGCCTTTTTGGCACGTTCCTCGCGCTTCTGACCATAGGTGGTGGAAGGCTCCGTTTCCACTATATCGTGAGGTGAATTATATTCTTCCTCCGGAACGGCCTTTCTTTTAAGCGTGTTGTTTATAAGCGTGGAAATGAGCGAATATATCACGGCGAATACGGGCACGCCCAGCACCAGCCCCCAGAAGCCGAAAAGTCCGCCGCCCAGAAGCAGCGCAAAAAGCACCCAGAATGCGGATACGCCCACATTCATGCCTATCAGTTTGGGCAGTATTATGTTGCCGTCCACCTGCTGCAATATTAGCGTGAATATTATGAACAGCAGCGCATAGAACGGGTCTACCATGAAAAGTATTATCACGCTGGGTATCGCGCCCAAAAACGGCCCGAAGAAGGGCACCACGTTCATCACGCCCACCAGCACAGATATAAGAAGGGCGTATGGCATATGGGCTATACTCATAAATATGAAGGTGGATGCGCCCACAAAAACGCAGGATATAAGAGTACCCATTATGAAGCCCAGAAAAACATCGTTGGAATATTTGAAAACACCCATAAATTTATAAGCAAATTCTTTTTTGAAAATGGAATATATTAGCTTTTTGGTTTGACGCAGGAAGCGTTCGCGAGAGTACAGCACGTATACGCAGACTATCATACCCACAAAGAAGTTGAAAAGACCGGTGCTTACTGTGGAGATAAACTTGGGCAGCTCACTCATCACCGTGTTCAGCAGAGTGGTGAAGTTTAAAAATGTGGATTGGAAATCCACTATGCTTTGCTGTACTTCAGGCGTATAAAGGTTTATGGATTGCAGCCAGCCGGTAAGACCGTCCTCCAGCTCAGTGAGGTACAGTGGTATATTTCGCACCAGCAGTGCCGCGTTGGCGAAGAGCTGGGGTATAATAAAGTAAACCAGCAGCATAAATATGCCGAATATTATAACGAAGAGAGTAAATATTGAAAGCGCGCGGCGCAGCCCCGGCCGAGGTTTGCCGTGCTCCACAAAGCCAAACCAGCACCGTTCTATAAAGCTGGCGGGGCGGTAAAGAAGATAGGCCGCCGCAAAGCCCACCATAAACGGGGCCAGTATGCCCAGCAAAGCAAGCAGTGCGTTGCCAAAATATTGCAGATTTATAAAAAACAGAACGATCATTGTTATGATAGTAGCTGTTATTATTGTGTATACAGATATCGTTTTGTATTTGGAATTCCATTCAATTTTCATGCGTTATCTCCTGTGTTTGATTATAACCCGATGGGTTTATTATAGCAATGAAAAAGCTGTAGAGTAAAAAAGATGCTGCAGATGCGCATATGAAATTAGTGAAATTTAAAATTGCAAAAATTGCTTAAAAATTATTTTGAATAATCAAAAAAGGCTTGAATCTGCAATTAAGAAATGATACAATGTCATTGTAATGAAATTTCTCTTGAGAAATTATTTAAAAATATGCATTTGGAGGATAAATTTTATGTCTTATGTAAACAGAGTGCTGGACATCGTTAAGTCAAAAGATGCGGCTCACCCGGAATTCATTCAGGCGGTAAGCGAGGTACTGCCCACACTGGAGCCGGTGCTGAAAAAGCGCCCGGAGCTTGAGGCAAACGGTATACTGGAGCGTATAGTTGAGCCGGAGCGTGCCATAGTTTTCCGTGTTCCCTGGGTGGATGACAGCGGCAAAGTGCACGTGAACCGCGGAATGCGTGTGCAGTTCAACAGCGCTATAGGGCCTTATAAGGGCGGTCTGCGTTTCCATCCCTCGGTAAATCTGGGCATAATAAAATTCCTCGGATTTGAGCAGATATTCAAAAATTCGCTCACAGGTCTGCCCATCGGCGGCGGCAAGGGCGGCTGCGATTTCGACCCCAAGGGCAAGAGCGACGGCGAGGTTATGCGTTTTTGCCAGGCCTTTATGACAGAGCTTTCCAAATATATTGGCGCAGATATAGACGTGCCCGCCGGAGATATAGGCGTGGGCGCGCGTGAGATAGGCTTCATGTTCGGAATGTTCAAAAAAATTCGCGGCAGCTATGAGGGCGTGCTAACAGGCAAAGGGCTTGAGTACGGCGGCAGCCTTGCACGTACGCAGGCTACAGGCTATGGCCTTGTATATTTTGTGGATGAGATGATAAAGGCCAAGGGCAAGAGCTTCAATGGCGCTACGGTAAGCATTTCCGGTTCCGGCAACGTGGCTATATATGCCGCTCAAAAGGCTCAGGAGCTTGGCGCAAAGGTTGTCACCATGTCTGACAGCAACGGCTGCGTATATGACCCGGAGGGAATAGACCTGGCTCTTGTGAGGGAGATAAAAGAAGTTAAGCGCGGCAGGATTAAGGAATATGCTGATGCCAGAAGCAGCGCGCAATACATGGAAGGCTGCGCCAACGTTTGGACGGTAAAGTGTGACATAGCACTGCCCTGCGCTACGCAGAACGAACTTAACGAAGAATCTGCAAATGCGCTTGTTAAAAACGGCTGCTACGCTGTTGGAGAAGGCGCTAACATGCCCACCACCATGGAGGGTACGGATGTATTCCTCAAAAACGGCGTGCTGTTTGCCCCCGGTAAGGCGGCAAATGCGGGCGGTGTTGCGGTTTCGGCGCTGGAAATGTCTCAGAACAGCATGAGGATGCCTTGGACCTTTGAAGAGGTGGACGGCAGGCTGCACAACATAATGGTGGGAATACATGCCAAGGCGGCAGATGCGGCTGCAAAATATGGATTTACAGATAATTATGTGGCCGGTGCGAACATAGCCGGTTTTGAGAAGGTGGCCAATGCCATGCTGGCTCAGGGAATAGTTTAAGCAGAAATATAGACTCATACATACAAATAAAAGCAGGGGCTGCTATCTCGCAGCCCCTGCTTTTGGCATAACATGAAGCATTGTTCTTTAAATGGACAAATAATGGGAAACTTTGTAGACGCAAAATTTGTGGGATGGTATAATTTATGTACTGCACATAAGCGTATCTGCGGCAGACGGGCCGGATGCCGGGCACATAAAACATGTTATGGATCTATAACATACCAAAACAGTGATGTTGGTTTCAAATTTAAATAAAAATCATTTGAAATGCTGTGTTGTGCGTTTTGGGATGGTAATAGTATAAAGATTCGGGAAAAACTTGTTTTTTTATGTGCAGAACTGCCATACGCCCAGTTTGCTGTTTATGGCGTGGCGGTAAAGTTTAATATATTATTGTGGTTTGATTTCTATAATCGATTTGGGAGGTACGGGTAATTGTTGCTGGATATAAGTATGAACGAGAGCCGTGATCTGCTTACAGTAAAAGTGGATGGCGATATAGACGTAAACAGTGTGCGCCAGCTCAGAAAGAGCATGGAGGAGAATATAGAAAAGGATAAACCCAGCATTTTGATGGATTGCGAAAAGCTGAACTATATAGATTCCACCGGTCTTGGAGTATTGGTGAGCATATTGAAAAAGGTGCAGGAGTACGGCGGCAGCATACGCATAACAGCGCTGAAGCCGTATCTTAAAAAAATATTTGAGATAACCGGGCTCACCGGTATTTTTGAGATAGAGGTGGCAAATTGATGGCAGATACTATTTCTATGTGCTTTCCGGCAGATACGGAGTATATAAGCGCAATAAGGCTGGCGGTGTCGGGCATAGCCGGTACAAGGGAATATCATCTGGATGAGATAGAAGACTTGAAGTCCTGTGTGGCGGAGGCTTGTTTACTGCTCTTGGGCGGACAGAAGAGCGGCAGATTGAACATAAAGCTGGATGTTGATGATAGCGTGATATATGTGAATGTTTCGGGAACAGACGTAAAGGCGGATGAAGGCGGGGATTTTGTTGATTTTAATGACGAAATAAGCCGCATATTGATAGACGCTCTCAGTGAGAACGCCGTTTTTGAAGAGCACAATGGTTTGCTTGAGTCTATATCGTTCACAAAGAGACACGCGGGCTGAAGGCCGGGGGATTCAATTGAAAACAGTTTATACAGCCGAGGAAAATGAAAGGCTTTTTAAGGAATATTATGAAACAAAGGACGTTGATATCAGAAATACGCTGATAGAACGTAATCTTTATATAGCTGAAATAGCGGCAAAGAAGTTTGCTGGCCGCGGTGTTGAGTATGAGGATCTTTTTCAGGTGGCATCGCTGGCGCTGGTGAAGGCAATAGAGCGGTTTGAGCCTGCTCGCGGAATAAAGTTTTCAAGCTATGCCACGCCTTCTCTGATTGGAGAGATAAAGAATTATTTTAGGGATTCCTCGCGCGTTATGCGCTTGCCTCGCAGAGACACGGAACAGCTAAAAAAAATGAACCTCTATGTGCAGGAACAAGTGGCGGCCAACGGTGTAAAGCCCTCTCCAAAGAAGATAGCAGAGCATCTTGATATAAGCGTAGAGCGCGTGCTGGAGATATTGGAAATGAAGCAGGCGGACAACGTGATGTCTTTAGATTCCGCGTTGGCGGTGGGAGAGAACTGTTCGCTTAGCAATGTTCTTGGCAAGGATGACGAGAGTTTTGAACACATAGAAAATCATGATTTTATCCGTTATTGCATGAATCTTCTGAATGATACGGAAAAAACCATAATAGAGCAGAGGTATATAGGTAACAAAACCCAAAAGCAGGTTGCGGACATATTAAAGGTTTCTCAAATGCAGGTCTCGCGTATGGAGAGGAAGATATTGGCCAAGCTGGCAAATGTGTATATGAAGTAGATAATAGAGGGAAAAATGCGCCGTGTTGCTTAAAAAAGTACAAATAGATTTTGCAAAAATGAATAGCGTTGTGGACTCGCTTGTGGGCGTGGTTCGCGGAAAAATAGCCATAGATGAGGAAAACGAGTATAAAATCAGGCTGGTTTCAAAGGAACTTTTGACCAACATACTTTCCTATTCGGATGCCAAGGATATAATATTGAGTGCGGCGCTTGAAAAGGGCATGCTTACCATAACAATAGAGGACAACGGCACCGGTTTCAGCTATGGAGAGGTTCTTGAAAGGGATGTGGCCGGCGGAGATTACCTGATGCGCGAAAACGGACGCGGGGTGTATTTGGTGCGCATGATGTCTGACGGTTTGTGGTTTAACGAGAAGGGAAACGCAGTAACTGTAAGCCTGAAACTCAAATAAAAATTATTGTAGGCTATAATTTTAACAATAAAAAGAATTTACGTATATTTTTTGCCGCCGGACAGCGCGCGGCAATACGGTATAAAAGCAGCCGCGCGGACTGTCCGCAGCGCAAAATGCGGCAAAAAGGCAAGCGAACATTGTGCGGCATTTTGGCGAGCGCAAATATCATTTCAACATCAAAAAACCTCATATTGCAGGAATATGCTATAGTATTGTAGAATAACTACAAGATATAGTTTTTTTGGAGAGGTTTTAATGGTAAGAAGAAAAAAGAGAGCTTCAAGACGGCCCAATGCGAAATTTTACTTGTTTATTGGAACGATCGCCGCAGCAGTGATCGTTATTGTCTTTTTAATTACGAATATAAGCACGGAGACCATAGAGCAGGGAGTGATACCCTTTGAGGGTGAATTTCCCGTTGTTGTTGTGCGCGATGAAAAGGTGATGAGCGAGGAGAACTATGGAAAGGCGAATTACATAGCGCCGGAGGGAACCCGAGTGGAGGCAGACAAAACGGTGGCGGAGGTATACACCTGGGGCTATCAGGCAAATGTTGTTCAGGAGCTTATAGAAAAGCAAAACAACATTTTGCGCTATCAGGAAAACCAGCTGGTGGGAGATGGCAAGGAGGATGCGCAGTACAGCTCTATAAATGAAAGCATAGCGGCAAAGGCCGCTGATATAAACGAAATAATTGCATCCGGAAGCGGAGACGTTATGGCGGCGGAGCGCGAGCTGAAAGAGCTTATGACGCAGCGCAAAGAGTATCTGAATGAAACAGTGGCTCAAGATAAGCTGCTGGAGGAATACTTTTCTGAGGAGCAGATGCTGAAAGACAGAATAGACAGCTGGCGTAAAGAGGTGACCGCACCGCAGGCGGGTGTGGTGAGCTATTATTTTGATGGAGCAGAGGAGGTGCTGAACGCAGATAATCTGCAGCAGGTGACCTCAGCCGATATAGACAATATATTGAACGGCACGGTAAAAAAGCAGGATGGCACAGAGCAGACTACAGAGCAGCCGCTCTATAGATTGGTAAACAATTTCAAATGGTATCTGCTCATAGAATCTCCCAAGTCTATGATAGAATTTCAGAATGGAACGGCTTTTGACATCGCCTTTGAAAAATTCCCCACAAAGCAGTATCAGGGAACGGTGAGGGGGAGTATTTCAGATGAAAATGGTTATATATATGTAGTTGAGGTGCTGGATGATATTGGAGAACTGCTTTCTGAGCGGAGAACGGATGCCAAGATGTTCACCAAGTTTGAGGGGCTAAAGGTATCAGACAATGCCATAAAAGAAGAAAATGGCGTTAGGGGCGTGACGGTGGTTTCTGATGGAGAAAAGCGTTTTGTGCCCGTAAACATAAGAGTTGAGAAGGACGGAAGCTCCATAGTGGAGGCTAGCGGCGAGGGCGGTGCGCTCGCGGTGGGGGATAAGATTTCGCATTGAGGGTTTTTTTATGGGAAGTATAGCGGAAAATGTGCAGCGTGTGCTGGAGGATATAGATAAGAGCTGTTCTAAGGCGGGCATTCCCGCAGGCAGCGTGGAGCTGGTGGCCGTTTCAAAGACGGTGGACGCTGCTATGGTACGCGAAGCATATGATGCCGGATTGCGTATGTTTGGCGAAAACAAAGTGCAGGAATTTGTGCACAAGAGTGATGAGCTTCCGGCGGATATAAAGTGGAATATAATTGGGCAGTTGCAAACGAATAAAGTTAAGTATATAATAGATACGAAAATATATTTGCTTCATTCGCTGGACAGGGAGTCCTTGGCGGAAAAGCTGCAAAGCCACTGCGAATCTCGCGGCGCTTTTGTTGATGTGCTTGTGCAGCTGAACCTCTCAAAAGAGGATACCAAGGCAGGGGTCTACGCGGATGATGTGGATGCTTTTATTGATATGCTGCAAAAAAAAGACAGGCTGCGTATCAAAGGCATCATGACTATCGGCCCAAATACTGATGATGAATCTCGCGTGCGCAGTGTTTTTGCGCAGGCGAAGGCGATATATGACAGACTCGCAGGGCAGATAGGCGGCATGAAATACCTCTCTATGGGTATGTCGCAGGACTATGAAGCTGCCATACTGGAAGGCTCGAACATGGTAAGGATAGGTACTGCCGTTTTCGGCCGCAGGGACTATGGCAAGGCTTAAATACTGTCCCAAAATTATGTTGGCGGATATATTTCAAGGAGGCATTTTATGGCTGGATTTGGCAAGAAGTTACTCACGTTTATAGGACTGGAGGAGACTGACCCAAACGAAGATTATGATTATGAAGACCAGGATGATTTGCAGGAGGACATGATGAGCTTTCCAGAAGATGACTATGCTCCCGTGGAGGAGAGGCCGTTCAATAAAAAGAGCAAGGCAAACACGGGTAAGATTTCCGGTATACCGGACACAACAAAAGTAAGAGTCCTCATTTATAAGCCCGTTTCATACGAGGATACGCAAAGCATCATAGATAACCTTAAAGACCGGAAGCCCATAATAGTGAATCTGGATGAGCTGGATACAGATGTGGCTCAGCGTATATTGGATTTCATAAGCGGTGCTGTTTACGCGCTTTCCGGCAACATAAGAAAGGCTGCCCGCAACATATTTGTTGTAGCACCCTACAACGTGGATGTATCCACAAATATGGCCGACACAATGACGGCCGAAAGCTTTGATTACAACTATCTCGACAGGGAATAAGGGGGCGGTCTGAAGCATGAATATTACGCCAAAGGATATACTGGATAAAAATTTTGCCAAGAAATTCAACGGGTACGACCCGGAGCAGGTGGATGAGTTTCTTGACGATATTATAAAACAGTTTGAATCGCTTCTTGAAGAAAATGAAGAAGTGCTGGTGAAAAACGAGGCGCTAAAATCTGAGATATCCAAATACAAGCAAAAGGTAGACAAGATGGAGGATATTGAAGAAAAGCTTATGGCCACCGTTATAACGGCACAGCGCAACGCCACTGCATACATAGAGAAGGCGGAGGTGCAGGCGCAGAAAATAACCGAGATAGCAAACCAAAATGCAAAAACGGTTATAGAGAGCACACATCTCAGGATGGAAGCGGCCAAGCAGGAAATATTGAAGTACGAAAAAATAATAAAGGAATACAAAAACCGTTTCAAGATGTTTTTGGAGGAGCAGGCGGCCTATATGGATACCCATTTGCTGGACGCCGGAGACCTCACAACCAGCGCGGTGGACATTACAAAATCCATAAACAGCCTGACCCAGCAAATAAGAGAGCTGGATACCTCGGCTACAGACACCAGTATACACCTAAACGACATATTGCGTGAGTCAAAAGAGCAAACGGATTATGATTTTAGGCAGAGCACTGAAAACCTGCAGCAGATAGTGAACGAAATAATAGATGATTGATAAAACAACGCGGGGAATGGCCAAATAAACGGTCATTCTCTTTTTTGTTGTTTTGCGCGCAAATGGATGGAATAATCTAAAAAGGGTGTTGCAGAATGGAACTTTTTAGCTCTGCAATACATCTTATATGTATATATAAAAGGGAAACAGGAGGGGACGGAAATGAAACTCAGGAGGCTGCTTTGTACAGCTTTACTCGCGGCGCTGCTGCTGTCATTGTTTGGCGTGGCGTTTGCTAAAAAAACATTGGATGTAGACCCTTATGAGGAGCCGGCAGCGGAGGTTGACGGAGCAATGGGGGAAGACATTCCTGATACGCAGTTTTATATGTATTTCACCACGGCTGAGGGGAAACCCGTTGCCGATACTGAAATAGAGCTTAAGCGAGATTCAGAAGAAATACTGATGTACAGCGACATCACAACGGAACAGGGTGAGGCGTATTTTCCCAAGCTGCCCATAACCAGCTATATTTTGGATATGATAAATACAGATGGTGATGTGCTGGGCGCCATAAGGGTAAACATGTATCCGTCTGATAAAACGGAGATACTGAACCGCCCCATGGACGATACAAAGCTGCGCCTTTTGAACCTGCCGCGAGGAGTGGAGCTTTACACGTATGAAATAAATGTGGAGAAGGACACGCAGGATGGTATAGATTTAAGGCTGGCTTTTGATGATAACGGCAAGCTGGTATTAAACAATGCCGTTTCACGCAAGGACGAGCCGGAACCCACTGTGGAGCCTGAGCCAACCGTGGAGCCAGACCCTGATCCCACGCCGGTACCCACAGAGGAGCCTACACCGGAACCTACAGAGGAGCCAACGCC
>CAYXBW010000002.1:30272-51617 GCA_964463305.1 uncultured Christensenella sp.
CCAGAGCCAATACCCACCTTTGTGCCGGAGCCTACGCCCACCACGCAGCCTGCGGCGGTCAACATGAAAATGAATCTCATGGATGCGGACGGTGTGGCGCTGCCAAACTATATAGCTACGTGGAACAACGATACGCAGTCTATAGCCAACAGCGACGGCACTATATATTTTGCCGGCATAAGACCGGGCAAGGCGGACACGATTAAAATATTTGACGCGGATAAAAAGCAGCGCGGCGTGTGCAATATAGTATTTGATGAGTCGAACATAACCACTATAGCCTCCGTTGGTACGGGCGGCGTATATGATGTCAATTATAAAAGCGGCAGACCGGATGTTTATATAAACACTGTTGTTGATAAAAAGGGTGGAGCGGATACGCTGCTGGCGCTAAAGCAGGCCTCTGAAGAGCCGCTGCCGCCGGGTAAGGCGGCAAAGCCGGTGCAGCCCACAAAAGACCCCAGCGGCCATGACAAGCCGCAGGAAATGGCGCAAGATCCCTGCTTCAACGGATATCTTATAGATATAAACGGCAGGCCTATAGTGGGAGCCACAGTTTCAAATATGAACAACGAAAGCAAAACAAAGCTTAGTGCCACAACGGATGACAGAGGATATTTTGATATTGCGGGAATAAGCAAGGGCAGCCACACCATCTCCGTTTCTGGCGCGGATGGAGCAGAACTGGCCAAAGCGGATGTTACCGTGGTTTTCGGCAATAAAACGGATCTTGTAAAGACGGGCAACGCGATCACCTTCAACATAAAGAAGGGTGAGGCCGAAGTTTACAGCATATTGCAAGATTATGGCAATGGTAAGCTGGAGGTGCTTTCCTTGACAGACAGCGATGTAGCGCCGCCCGTTATACCCGGCGAAACACAGACTCCCGCACCCAGCCAGACAGTGGAGCCTACGAGCAGCGCGAGTACGGAAGCCAGCAGCGAAATAATAACGCCCGAACCGCAGGATACACCTGCAGCGCAAGATGGTATGAACACCACGCTTATAGTAATACTTATCATAGTGGTTGCGGCGGCAGTTGTGCTGGCCATACTGCTTATAAGAAAGAGCAGACAAATATAATATAAAAGCATCAAAGGGGCTGTGCGTATAAAAAGCGCACGGCTCTTTTTTATATAAAAATTTAATACAATCGTAATATTTGTTGCTTGAGTTTGCTTTGGGCATGGAGTATACTGTTACGGTATGAAGATTATGAGCTACAAAAAACAGCGGATACTGTTTATAGTGATTATTGCTGCCATACTGCTTTTAGATCAGGCGGTGAAGCTTTATGCGCTGGATGTTATACGCTACGCGCCGGGCGGCTATGTGGACTTTATCTCCGGCTTTATGAGCCTTACCTACGTGGAAAACACGGGCATGGCTTTCTCCATGCTTTCAAACGCTACATGGCTTTTGGCTATAGTGTCTGCCGTTATGGCAATAGTGGTATTATACATACTTTTTAAGTATATAAAAATAAACTCGTGGCTTTTCAAGCTGTCTCTTTGCTTTGTGGCGGGCGGCGCTATTGGAAACCTTATAGACAGGGCGTTCCGCGGATTTGTGGTGGATATGATGCAGTTTGATTTTGTGGACTTCGCGGTGTTCAATGTTGCGGACAGCTTTGTGTGCGTGGGCGCGGTGATGCTGGCGGTATTCGTTATATGGTTTTGGGAAAAGAGCAGGAAAGAGCTAAAAGATGCACCGGAAGATTGAGATAAAAGAATATATGAATGAGCGGTTGGACGCGTACCTTTCGCAGCAGATGGAAGGCCATACGCGTTCTTTTATTAAGAACCTTATAGACGCGGGAAAGATAACCGTGAACGGAGAGGCAGTGAAATCCGGCTACAAGCCGCGCGCGGGTGACGTGATACAGATAGATCTGCCAGAACCAAAGGCGGCGGAGGCATTGCCGGAGGATATACCGCTTGAAATAATATACGAGGATGAAGATATTGCCGTGGTGAACAAGCCGCAGGGAATGGTTACACATCCGGCGGCGGGAAACATGCAGGGCACGCTTGTTAACGCGGCGCTCTTCTGTATAGGCGGGCTTTCGGGAATAGGCGGCGTTATGAGGCCGGGCATAGTGCATCGGCTGGATAAGGACACCTCCGGCCTTATAATAATAGCGAAAAATGACGCGGCGCACGGAGAGCTTTCCGCGCTTATAAAGGACAGAAAACTTCACAAAGCATATATAGCGCTTTGCCACGGAAACATAAAAACGGACAGCGGAACTATTGTGACGGGTATAGACCGCCACCCGCGTGATCGCAAAAAAATGGCTGTCTCTCCCACGGGCAGGGAGGCCATAACGCATTACAAAGTATTGAAACGCTACGGAAAGTATACTCTGGTTGAATTTGTAATAGAAACCGGCCGCACGCACCAGATACGTGTGCACGCAAGGCATATGGGCCACCCTGTTGTGGGGGACGAGGTATATACCAAGCTGAAAAACCCCTTTGCAATATCCGGTCAGCTGCTTCACGCCCAAAAGCTGGGTTTTTCTCACCCAATAACGGGTGAGAAAATGGAGCTGGAAGCACCGCTGCCGTCGCACTTTGTGCGCGTGCTGGAAATATTGGACGGGGAGTGAACCCCTCATAGCCGGGAACGGAGTATTTCGGAAAAAAGCGGAGAACCCAGTCCGCCCGGTTTGTGCATATAGTAATGCGCATCCAGCCTGTGCGGAAAGCTGCGCACGGTGCGCACTTCCACCAGCTCAAATGCGGGAGAAGCCTCAAAAAGCCTGAACTCCACAGGATTCAAATATATAACAGTAAAATTTCGTGGTTTGCGTGCAAGGCTGGCCTCTATTTTTTTTATGAAGGAAAGCATCACTACGGCTTGAAACGGATTAAAAATATAAACTGCGTTGTAACTGTCCAGCTCTTTAAAACTTGAGGCGTCCGCGCGATGCAATGTAACACCGGATATGTGTAGCCGCGCAAGGTTTCGCTCCGCGCAGGCGCACAAGCCGGCGTCGTACTCTATGCCGTCCACGTTTTTATACCCCAGCTTTTTAAGGCTGCATATGAAAAAACCCTTACCGCAGCCCGCGTCCAGTATACGCTCGTTTTTATCCACAGTGCGTGCCATAACGCGCTTTGTAATTTTGAAAGGTGTGCGTTCATAGCGCACATTGTCAGAATAGACGGGATAGGGGCGCGCGCTCCGCGCAAAATCAAGGCCGCGGGGCTTCTCATAAAAGGCGTATATAAATGTGTTTTTCACGTCCAGCCATTTTAGGTAAAGCGTGAATAATTTTTCATTCATGCGTATATTCTAACACAATCTATCAAACCGGTGTATAAACTGTTGTGCGTGCGGGTATTTTTATGCTATACTGTGTTAGGCAATTCTTGTGCAAAAAACAGTTGTTTTTTAGGCGCTTGGGCGTGTGCAAAATTGCAGGATACGCGCTGCGTATCTCCGGTGTCAGATCAAATATAGCCTTTAAACTGGTCCATAGAGAGGCCCGTAAGGCATAGCGTATTTTTGTTATATTTGCGTGTATGTCTTTGCGTGCCCACGGTTTGCGCAGAGGCTTTTTTTATGAGGTGAAGAATGACTGCCATGAGAACGGAAATAATGGACGGAGCTGCCATGCAGCGTACGCTCAAGCGTATGGCGCATCAAATCATTGAGAGTGACGCGGATCTGGACGGACTCATTTTGGTGGGAATAGTGAGCCGTGGGGTGAGCGTGGCTAAGTATATTGCCGCGCATATTGAGGCAATAGCGGGAAGCACCGTGCCAATGGGCAAGCTGGATATAACGTTTTACAGAGATGATCTTTTTGAGCGTCAGGGAGTGGCAAAAACCAGCATAGATTTTGATGTGAACGATAAAAAAATAGTATTGGCGGATGACGTGCTGTATACGGGCCGCACGGCGCGTGCCGCTATGGATGCCATAATGGACAGCGGGCGTCCCGCTTACATAAAGCTGGCGGCACTGGTGGATAGGGGGCATCGTGAATTGCCAATAAAGGCAGATTTTGTGGGGAAAAACATCCCCACATCCAAGGATGAAACCGTGAAAGTGGAGGTTTCAGATTTTGACGGGCACGAAGGGGTTTTCCTTTGCAGAGATGCAAGGTGAGTGCAGATCAATTGAGCTGGCTTTGTTAGTGAAAGATTTTTTTATGCCGCAGCCCAAAAAGGCGGTCTTGGCAATAGCTGATACGTGGCTTTTTGGCAAAGGCGGGCGAAAAAATACCGGCGAATAAACGCTTGCAAAATCAATCGGCGCTTACTTAGGGGTTGATTTCATAATATTCAACAAAGTATTTGGAGGTATGTTTTATGAGTGAGAAGACGATCCACAAGCAGTACGGAATGGGCAAGAACCTTATACTGGGTTTCCAGCATTTGTTTGCAATGTTCGGCGCAACGGTGCTGGTTCCCATACTTACAGGGCTCAATCCGTCCGTGGCAATATTTTGCGCGGGTGTGGGAACACTGCTGTTCCATCTTATAACAAAGGGCAAGGTGCCTGTGTTTTTAGGCTCCAGCTTTGCCTTTATAGGTGTAATAATAATTACGGCTACGCAAATAAGCGGTGTGGATTCGGCTGCGGACGGTTTTATATCCTCGGCGGCCTATCAAGAGGCGCTGCCCTATGTTTCGGGCGGCATAATCTGCGCGGGCGCGGTGTATATAATATTGGCTCTTATAGTGAAGCTGGTGGGTGTGGATAAGGTAATGAAAATTTTCCCGCCCGTGGTGGTGGGACCGATGATAATGGTTATAGGCCTCACTCTGGCGCCCACCGCGTTCAACAATATAATAAGCGCGCCCACTGCTCCGGGCGTTGCAGACGTGCTGTGGATGCGCTGGGTGATAGCGCTGGTGGTAATAGTTACCATGGTGGTGATATCCATATTCGCCAAGGGCTTCTTTAAGCTGGTGCCCATTATTTTTGCAATAGGCATTGGCTACCTGGTGGCGGCGCTCATGGGTCAGGTGGATTTTTCCGGCTTTGGGAGCGGCGCGAACCTAGGCTTTCAGCTGCCCGCTTTCTACCTGCCCAAGTTTGATTTGCGGGCAATAGCAATAATTACACCGGTGGCAATAGTGACCTTTATGGAGCACATAGGAGATATAACCACAAACGGCGCGGTGGTGGGCAAAAACTTTATAAAAGACCCCGGACTGCACAGAACGCTGCTGGGAGACGGTGTGGCAACTATGTTTGCCGGATTTATGGGCGGACCTGCCAACACCACCTACGGTGAAAACACGGGCGTACTTGCCGTTACGAAAAACTACAATCCGCTGACGCTCCGTCTGGCGGCGGTTTTTGCAATAATAATGAGCTTTTTCGGCGTGTTCTCTATATTCCTCGGCTCTATACCCGGCGCTGTAATGGGCGGCGTTTCCATACTGCTCTTTGGCATGATAGCCACCGTGGGGCTGAGAACGCTGGCCTCGGCGCAGCTTGATTTTTCGCACAGCCGTAATCTCATAATAATATCAATAATGCTGGTGGTGGGGCTTGGTTTGTCAGGCGGCATACAATTTTCCGAAACTTTCACGCTTTCTAATATATTCCTCAGCGCGGTTGCGGGAATAGTGCTCAATTTGGTACTTCCAAAGGAGATATGATGGAACTGCTTATAAAGAACGTTACCGTTGTAAATGCGGACGGTATTACGCCAGAGGTGGATATACTTGTAAAAGACGGCAAAATTGCCAAGATAGCGGCGGGAATAACTGCAGACTGCAAAACTATAGACCGGACGGGGCTGCATGCCTTTGCAGGTTTCATAGATATGCACTGTCATCTGAGAGACCCCGGACTTACGCATAAAGAGGACATAGCATCCGGCACACGCAGCGCGGCGGCGGGCGGCTATACTGCCGTTTGCTGTATGCCAAACACAAAGCCGCCTGTTGACAGCGCGGCTGCCGTAAAGGATATAATCTCACGCGCAGAGGCGGCGGGCTTTGCGCGCGTGCTGCCCGTTGCCGCCATAACAGCGGGTATGGCCGGCGAAAAGCTGACAGATTTTGCGGCGCTTAAAGAGGCGGGCGCAATTGCCCTTTCTGACGACGGCCTGCCTGTGGAAGACGATGCGATAATGATGGAGGCGATGGAGCGCGCAAAAGAGCTGGGTATATTGCTTATGCTGCATGAGGAAGATCTCAAAAACCGGGGCGCGGGAGTTGCCAATGCGGGCGAAGCGGCGGAGGCAGCAGGGCTTGCGGGCATACCAAACTCCATTGAAGACAGCATGACCGCGCGGGATATATTTTACGCGCAAATGAAGGCGGCGAGGATACACCTTTGCCATGTTTCCACGGCGGGCAGCGTGGAGCTTGTTAGGCGCGCAAAGCAAAATGGAGTAAACGTTACCTGTGAGACCGGTCCGCACTATTTTTCGCTCACGGATGAAGCGGTGCGCGGAGGCGACCCCTCTGCCAAGATGAATCCTCCGCTTAGGTCTGAGGCGGACAAGCGGGCGGTAATAAATGGCATTGGTGACGGCACAATAGACGCCATAGCCACAGATCACGCGCCGCATTCAAAAACAGAAAAGGGTAGCGATTTTGCAGCCGCGCCCTTTGGAATAATAGGCTTTGAAACGGCATTCCCGCTTGCGGTCACAGAGCTTTATAACAGCGGGAAGTGTTCGCTTGAGGATATTGCCAGGCTTTTGAGCGCGCGTCCGGCAGAGCTTTTGGGCGTGCCCGGAGGACGGATAGCCGAGGGAGATACAGCGGATATCGTGCTTGCGGATGTGACGGAAAAATACACTTATACGGCGGATATGATCTATTCCAAGTCCCAAAACTCTCCATTTTTGGGTAGAGAATTATGCGGAAAAGTGGTGTATACTATATTAGGGGGGAATATCACACATGGCGAATAATATAATAGACCGTCTCATAGACGGCATAACGCAAATGCAAAACCCGGTCTGCGTGGGGCTGGATACAAAATACGAATACCTTCCGGGCGATTTTTCGCGCGGGGATAAGGCAGAGCCGCTTTCTTTTGCGGCAGCCAATATTTTTGAGTTCAACAAGGCTCTGATAGACGGGTTTTATGATATAGTGCCCTCTGTGAAGGTGCAGTCTGCATATTACGAAATGTACGGCCCTGCTGGGGTGCAGGCATTTTATGATACCATAGCCTACGCAAAACAAAAGGGTTTGATAGTGATCGCGGATGTGAAGCGAAACGATATAGGCGCAACTGCAGAGGCATATTCTTCCGCGTATCTGGGCAAAACTACGGTGGATGGCGGCGAGTACGATGCTTTTGCGGCAGACTTTGCCACAGTGAACGGATACCTTGGCACGGACGGTATAAAGCCCTTTGTGGCCGATTGTGAAAAGTACGGCAGGGGCATATTTGTGCTGGTGAAGACCTCCAACAAATCCTCCGGTGAATTGCAGGATATGGTGGCGGGAGATAAGGCCATATATGAGCACATGGCTGATATGGTGGAGCAATGGGGGCAGAGCACAATAGGCAATTACGGCTATTCTGCTGTGGGAGCTGTAATAGGCGCAACCTACCCTGAGCAGGCGCAAAAACTGCGGGCGGCGCACCCCGGCATGTTTGTGCTCATACCCGGCTACGGCGCGCAGGGCGGCAGTGCGGAAGGGCTTTTGCCAAACTTTGACAAGCAGGGCAGGGGCGGTGTGGTAAACAATTCGCGTGCTATACTGACTGCCTACAAAAGCGAAAAGTATGCGGGTATGGAGTTTGACAAGGCGGCGCGTGAGGCTGTGCTTGATATGCGCAGCGATATATTAAATACTTTTGAGGCAAACGGGATCAGCTATAAATAGACCGCGAAGCATCGCCTTGCGGATATGAATATATTTTGGTACATACGGCGCGGGCGTTTCGCGCATGGGGAAAGGAATGATTTTTTAGATTATGGCATACCTTACACTAGAGGATGGAACGATATTTAAAGGCGAGCCCTTTGGCGCGGAGCGCGATATAATGGGCGAGGTGGTTTTCAACACGGGCATGACAGGCTATCAAGAGGTTTTGACAGACCCCTCCTACTGCGGGCAGATAGTAACTATGACCTACCCGCTCATAGGCAATTATGGAATGGATGAGGCTGTATCTGAATCGACAGGGCCGCAGGTGCGCGCTTTTGTGGTGCGTGAGGTCTGCGAGGAGCCATCAAACTGGAACAACAACGGCTCTCTTACAGAATATATGGAAAAACACGGTATAGTGGGGCTTTGCGGCATAGATACGCGCGAACTGACGCGCACCATACGCGAGAGGGGCACTATGCACGGAATAATAACAATAACCCCTCCATCCGCCGCGCAAATAGAGGAAATGAAGGTATACAACACAGAGAAGCCGGTGGAGCAGGTGACTACGGATAAAAAATACGTGTACAGCGAGGAGGGAAGCCGCAATATAGCCGTGCTTGATTTTGGGCTGAAGCGAAACATACTGCGCAGCCTTAAAAGCAGGGATTGCGCCATAACCGTTTTCCCCGCGCTCACTGCGCCCAAGGATATATTGGCGGGCGGCTTTGACGGGCTAATGCTTACAAACGGTCCGGGCGACCCAAAGGAAAACACGCAAATAATAGAAAATATAAAAGCGCTGGCGGGAGAGCTGCCCATATTCGGCATATGCCTTGGGCATCAGCTACTGGCTTTGGCTATGGGCGCGGACACCGAAAAGCTGAAATACGGGCATCGCGGCTCCAATCATCCCGTGAAGGATATGCAGCGCAACCGCGTGTACATAACCTCGCAAAATCATGGCTATACCATCAAAAAACGTTCGCTGCCGGATTGCGCGGTGATATCACACAAGAGCTGGAACGACCAGACAATAGAGGGCGTGAAGTACGTGGGTTATCCCATGTTCACAGTACAGTTCCATCCGGAGGCTGCGCCCGGTCCTGAGGATACGGCTTACCTTTTTGATGAATTCATGGCTATGGTGGATGGCTGGAAGGAAAGAAAAAATGATAATTGAAAAGCACTTTAGGGAAAGGGTGGTGGAAAACCGTCTTATTGCAGGCAACACCTACCTGATGACACTTAGCATGTCTGCGGGTGCGGCAAAGCTGTTTCGCCCCGGCCAGTTCATGCATATAGATATACCCGGTTCACGCGAGCTGCTGCTGCGCCGCCCAATAAGTATAAATTGGGTAGATGCGGATAAGGGGCTTATATACATAGCCTACTGCATAATGGGCAAGGGAACGGAGCGTCTGGCGGAAGTTTTGCCAGAAACAGAGCTGGATGTATTGATGCCGCTTGGCAATGGCTTTATGATAAAGCCGGAAATGAAAAAGATATGGCTTATTGGCGGGGGCATAGGCTGCGCGCCGCTGCGTTCGCTTTATGCAAAATTTCCAGACAGAGAATATAAGGCATTTTTGGGTTTTAGAAGCAAGGAATGTGTGTATCAAGAAAAGGAATTTTCAGAGTTTGCAGAGGTGCACATATCTACTGATAACGGCAGCTATGGCTTTCACGGTTTTTGTACGCAGCTGCTGGCGGAGGAGCTTGAAAAGGACAGGCCGGACGTTATATTGTCTTGCGGGCCGGCGCCGTTTTTCCGCGCGCTTTCAAGGGTCATAGGCGATGTTCCCACGCAGGTTTCGTTGGAGCAGCGCATGGGCTGCGGAACCGGCGGCTGCGCCACCTGCTCTTGCAGTGTGAACGGCGAATACAAACGTATATGCGTGCAGGGGCCTGTGTTTGATATAAAGGAGGTGGATGCCATATGGACATGAGCGTTAATATTGCGGGGGTGGAGTTTAAAAACCCAATAATTGCCGCTTCTGGCACCTTTGCCTTTGGCGAGGAATACTCTATGTATATGGATGTGGAGCAGATAGGCGGTATTGCGCTAAAGGCGCTCACAAGGGAAAAGCGCAATGGCAATCACCCCACGCGTATAGCGGAAACGGCCAGCGGCGTGCTTAATGCCGTGGGGCTGCAAAACCCGGGTGTGGATGATTTTCTGCAAAACATGTATAAGCGCGTTAAGCGTATAAACACTGTGCAGATAGCAAACATTGCGGGCGCTTCCGCAGAAGATTATGTATACGTTGCAGAGAGGCTGAACGATACAGATATAGCAATGTATGAAATAAACGTGTCTTGCCCCAATGTTAAGGAGGGCGGCGTTAATTTCGGCACGAATGCCAGCATACTGAAAAATGTGGTGGAGAGCGTTAAGCGGGTGGCAAAAAAGCCGCTTATTGTTAAGCTTACGCCCAACGTTACCAGCATTGCGGATATGGCGCGCGCGGCCAAGGAGGGCGGGGCAGACGCGCTCTCGCTTATAAACACCATAACGGGTATGGCAATAGACCCTATAAAGCGCAGGCCAATATTGGCGAATGTGACGGGAGGGCTTTCCGGCCCGGCAATAAAGCCTGTGGCGCTAAGAATGGTACACGAGGTGTACCGCGCAGGTTTGGGGCTGCCCATAATAGGTATGGGAGGCATAATGAACGGCACGGATGCTGCAGAGTTTATGATAGCGGGAGCCAGCGCCGTTATGGTGGGTACGGCCACCATGCACACACCCTCCGCCACGCAGGATATAGCGCGTGAGCTGACCGATTTTGCAAAAGAACAGGGGCTGGAAAATATTAGAGAGCTTACAGGCTCCCTGGAACTCAACTGAAAGATACATTGAAAGGGGAATAGTATAATGCTGTCAAGAGAAGAGATAATAGCGGTTTTCAAAGAAAAAGAGGTTATGCTGGAGGGGCATTTTCTGCTTACCTCAGGCAGGCATTCTGATAAATATATGCAGTGCGCAAAGCTGTTTCAATATGCCGATGTTTCCGAGCGTATATGCAGGCAGCTTGCGGAGCAATTTTCGGATATTGAAATAGACCTTGTTGCGGGTCCCGCAATAGGCGGAATAATAATGGCTTACGAAATGGGCAGGCAGCTCAATGTGAAAAATGTATTTGCGGAGCGTGAAAACGGAAAGATGACATTCCGCCGCGGCTTCAGCATACCGGAGGGTGCGCGCGTTCTGGTGACAGAGGATGTTGTTACAACGGGCGGCTCAGTTAAGGAAGTTATGGAGCTTATACGCTCACTGGGCGGTGTGGTTGCAGGCGTGGGCAGTGTGGTTGACCGCAGCAATGGCAGTGTGGATTTTGGCGTGCCATTCCGCGCGGTGCTTTCTATGGAGGTGGTTTCCTATGCGCCGGAGGAATGCCCGCTTTGTAAAGAAGGCACCCCCGCAATAAAGCCGGGCAGCCGCAATATAAAATAATATGGCGGAATTTGAAGATTTTGCGAAGCTGGATATACGCGTGGGGCAGATAAGGCGGGCAGAAGTGTTTGAACGCGCAAAAAAGCCCGCGTATAAGCTGTTTATAGATTTTGGCGCGGAAATAGGTGAAAAACGATCCAGCGCGCAGATAACGCAATGCTATGAGCCGGATGAGCTTATAGGCAGGCAGGTGCTGGGTGTGGTGAATTTTCCGCCGCGTAATATTGCCGGCTTCAGCTCTGAGGTGCTGGTGCTTGGCGTATACTCAAAACAGGGAGTAGTACTTATAACGCCGGATGGATCGGTGGAGAACGGAGACAGGCTGGGCTGATATTATGCGCGGCGCTGTGCGGGATACTGAGAGGCATAAGTTATGGAAGATAATATAGTTAAACCGACGGCGCAAAACCCGCTGGGTACAGAAAAAATAGGCAAGCTGATACTAAAGTTTTCGGTGCCTGCTATAATAAGCATGCTGGTATCTGCCTTGTACAATATTGTAGATCAGATATTCATTGGTCAAGGCGTGGGTATGCTGGGCAATGCGGCTACCAACGTGGTTTTTCCGCTGGTCACAATAACGCTGGCAGTATCTTTGCTTATAGGTATAGGCAGCGCGTCAAATTTTAATTTGCGGCTGGGTGAGGGAGAGCGCGAAAAAGCGGGTTTTTATGTTGGGAACGGCATAGTGCTTGCCATAATAGCGGGTGTGGCAATAATGGCGGTGGTGCTGCTTTTTTTGAAGCCCATGCTCTATGCCTTTGGCGCTACAGAGCCGGTCATGCCGTATGCGGAGTCTTACGGCGGCATAATAGCCATAGGAATACCTTTTATGCTGTTCGCTACGGCGGGCAGCCAGATGATACGTGCAGATGGAGACCCGAAATTTGCCATGCTGTGCGTTATATCAGGCGCTATATTCAATGTGATATTTGACCCCATATTCATATTTGGGCTTAATATGGGCATGGCGGGCGCTGCGTGGGCTACGGTGCTGGGGCAGATGCTGTCTGCCGGTATGGCGGCGTTCTATCTTTTAAAGCGTTTCAAGTCTGCTCCGCTGGGCAGAAAACAACTGAAGCTGCACAGCAGCTATATACCGAAAATTTTTGCATTGGGCTCGGCCGCTTGCTTTAACCAGCTTTCATTGACGGTGGTGCAGGTGGTAATGAACAACGTGGTTACATATTATGGGGCACTTTCAATATATGGCAGCGAGATACCTCTTGCGGTGGTGGGTATACTTTCCAAGGTTAATATATTGTTTTTGGGCTTTGCAATAGGCATAGCGCAGGGCTGCCAGCCAATAAACGGCTTCAACTACGGCGCAAAGCAGTATGACAGGGTAAAAGAGACTTATAAAAAGGCCGCGGTGGCAGTGCTAATAATTGGCGCGGCATTTTTTCTGTGCTTCCAGCTGTTCCCGCACCAAATCACCAGCATATTCGGTACGGGAAATGATGACTATTTCAGCTTTGCGGAAAGATATATGCGCATATTCATGATGATGACGCTGGTGAACGGCCTGCAGCCCATAACTGCAAATTTCTTCACGGCTATAGGCAAAGCGAAAAAGGGCATTTTTATTTCCCTCACGAGGCAAATAATATTTTTGATACCGTTGATACTTATATTGCCCATGTTTATGGGAATAGACGGCGTGGTATATGCCGGCCCCATATCAGACGCGGTATCAGTGGCCTTGTGTGTTGTTTTTATACTAAGAGAGATGAAAGAGCTAACTGCAATGAAGCAGGAGCAGCTTCGTGCAGCCACATAAGCTATCAGGGATTGAGAAAACCAAATTTTTTCTTTATGCGCTGAAGTTTTTCTATAAGGGGCTTTGAGAGCACGAACAAGAAAAATACGGTGGCCGCGGCATGAACTATGTTAAAAGGCAGTCCGGTAAGAAAATAAGACAGCAATACGGTCAAGTTTATAGAGGGCATAGCCATAAGTGCGGATGATATGTCAAGCAACGGGCCGTATATAAAAAGCGCACACAGTCCGCCGAATATACACAAAGGCAGCTTCTTTGAGGAGAGGATGCCTTTTTTATACAGCAGACCCGCCAAAAGGCCTATCACGCCGTAGGCAAACATTTGCCAGGGCGTCCACGGCCCCTGCCCAAAGAGAAAATTTGATAAAAATGCGGATAGCGCGCCCACC
Source organism: uncultured Christensenella sp. (assembly GCA_964463305.1). Classification (GTDB taxonomy): domain Bacteria; phylum Bacillota; class Clostridia; order Christensenellales; family Christensenellaceae; genus UBA5399. Next base: position 43,707 of record CAYXBW010000002.1, read on the forward strand.
ATAAAGCCGGCTTCGCCGCCAAAGCAGATACCGGCTATTATAACTATTGCGGCTATGGGCTTGAACTGAGGCGCAAAAAAGAATGCGGCGCGTCCCGCCACTGCAATGCCCACCAGCACGGCTATTATCACCAGCTCACGCGCCTTGGGCTTTCGCCCCTCAAACACCAGCGCAAACGGCAGTATGGCTAAAACTATTATGATCGTGGCGGTAAGATAATAGCTGCGATCAGCCCAAAACATTATGTTTACCGCAATTATTGCGGGTATGCAAAACAATACCAGCACAGTGGCAAGCACGGTGCGGCGGGAGAGCCTGTTTTTTATTATCTGCCTTTCCTGCATAGCTCTATCACATCCTCTGCTGTTGCTGCGCCAAAAAAGCGGTGGCGGCTCATACGGCTGGCTGCTGTGGTGTAAAAATTATTGCCCGCAAAAAAGGAGCGCGGCTCTCCCTCCGCTACTACACCGCCGTCAAAAAAGAGCGCGCATTGGTCTGCATATTCTGCGCAAAACTCTATGTCATGAGATACCATTATTATTGTAACGCCGCTATTTGTAAGGTTTTTTAGTATACCGGCAAATTTGCGCTTGAAAAAGCTGTCCATACCCTTTGTAGGCTCGTCTAAAAGCAGCAGCTTGGGGCTGGTTAGAAGTACCTTGGCCAATGCGGCGCGCTGCTGTTCGCCTCCGCTTATGTCGTAGGGGTGCATATCTAAAAGCGGCGTTATTTCAGTAAGCTCCGCTATGCCCGAAACCATAGCCAGCTTTTCATCCTTGGTGAATGCGCCTGTATCCAGCATTTCAAAAAGGTCTTCGCGCACTGTGCTGCACAAAAAAAGTGTTTGCGGGTCTTGGGGAAGCATTGCTATTCCGCGTTCAGTGCGTGCGGCGGCGGAAAGTTTTGATACATTCATGCCGAAAAGCTCTGTTTTGCCGCGATATGCCTTTACCGCGCCGGAAATTGCAAAAAGGGCGGTGCTCTTGCCCGTGCCGTTGCCGCCCACCATACAGTACAGGCTGCCGCGTTTCACGCTGAAATTAAGATCCCGCAATATATCCTGCCCGTCCTTTTCGTAGCGCAGCCACAGGTCTTTCACTGTTAGGGCGCTCTCGCCCCGCGTTTCTTCCGGCGGGGGGGCCAGGCTGCGGGGGGGATATTTTTCCAGATACTCTCTGCCCTCGCGTACGGTAAGCGGGCAGCGCTCAGCCCGCTCAAGCGCAAGGTACACGCGCATGGGTGTGGGCAGCGCATGCAGCATGGGGTGATCTGTATTTCTCAATATACAGCCTACCTCGCGCGGTGCGCCGCAAGCCGTTATGCTGCCGCCATCCATAACCACCATTCTGTCCGCGTGGGGCAGTGCTTCTTCCAGCCTGTGCTCGGATAGTATCACAGTTGTGCCAAGGTCGCGGTTTATGCTGCCCAAGGTGGCCAAAAAGTCTGTTGCGGCTATGGGATCAAGCTGAGAGGTAGGCTCGTCCAATATTATTACGGAGGGCTGCATAGCCATAACGGCGGCAAGATTTAATAGCTGCTTTTGTCCTCCGGAAAGCTCTGCTACATCTCTGTGATACCAGCCCTGTATACCAAAGAAGCTGGCCATCTCTGCAACGCGCAGGCGAATTGAGCGGCTGTGCATTCCTATACTTTCAAGGCCGTAGGCAAGCTCGTGCCACACCTTGTCTGTAACTATTTGGTTTTCTGGGTTTTGCAGCACAAAGCCTATCTCTGATGCCTGCCGTATTTCGGAAAGCCCGCTTAGCGGATCACCCTTGTAAAATATTTCGCCGGAGCGTGAGCCATATGGAGCAAGCGCAGGTTTAAGCTGCCTGAGCAGCGTGCTTTTCCCGCAGCCGGATCTGCCGCACAGCACAATAAATTCGCCCTGCTTAACGCTGAGATTTACATTGCGCAGCGCGGGAGAGGCGGCATCCGGATAGGAGAAAGTCAGGTTTTGGATATCGAAAAGCGCCATATGGCTTCCTCCTTTATCTGCAGCAGCAGGGGCAGCAGGCACACCGCTGAAAAAGCGACCAGCACGGCTGTGCTAAGCGGGTCTGCCGCGTTCATTTTGAAGGTGGGAAAGAAGCGAACGTGTATAACGCTTGCGGCTATTGCCCAAAGTATTGCGGAGAGCAGAGCCAGAAGCACTGCAAAGAGCGCTTTGTCTCTGGAATCAAAGCGGTATATTGAGTAGGCGGTGCGCCTTGCCGTACCGTAACCGCGCGCCTTCATGGAGTCTGCAGTTTCCACCGCGCCCTCCAGCGCCCAGGTGGCCATTATGGAAAGTATTTTCATACCATGCCGCGCGCGCTGCCAGCCGCCGGAGGCCATGCCGCGGCCAAGGCAGGCCTGTGCGCGCCCCACCTTTTTTATTTGGGAGGCAAAGCGCGGCACAAAGCGCAATGCCATGGAAAACACCAGAGACAGCGCGGGAAGCACACGCCCAAAGAGGTATACGAACTTGTCAGAAGTCATCACACTGCTGTAACAGGAAAACCACATTATCACAGCTGCCAGCATGGTAGCCGCCGCCGCGCCGAATTGTATGGATTCCAGTGTTATGGGGTTGCCGCCAAAGTAGGTAAGTATGGTGGCGCCCTCATGATTTGCCGCTACGTTTATTAATATAGCCAACGCCATCATGGGCAGCAGCGCCAGTATATTGAACAAAATGGCCTTTCTTCCGCGCAGATATATGGAATATGCCATTGCGCAGAAAAAGGATATTGCCAGCAGCGCGGGGTGGTACAGAAATATGCTCACCAGTATAACAAAGGTGAAGTATATGAAATTTATGGATGGATGATAGGTGGAAAAGCAGCTTCTTATCATATATTCTCCGGTATCAGCGCGGGCGCTCCCATGTTACGCCAAAATCTCTCCCCAGGTCGCAGGTGTAGTGCCATTCCACGCTGTCTCCCGGCTGCAGCTGATAGCGGCTGGAGCCATAGTTTGGGAACCAGCCGTTCACAGAATACATCCAGCCGGAAAGCTCTCCGCAATCGTATTCGTATATATTGTTTATTCCCTCTATATAATTGCTGTTATAGCCGGGAACGCTTTCAAACTCCATGTGTATGCGCTCATTTTGAGTTTCCCTTAAAAGCAGGTCAAAAACACTTTCGCCCTCATAAAAAGTGACCTCGCGCGCCGCATATACCGTGCCGTCCGCGCTCAAAAGCTCCAGCTTGTCCGCGTTGAACTTGTCTATATTGTTCAGTATGGAGGAGCACTCTATAAGCAGTGTACAGGTGAGCGGGGAATCCTTGTTCACGCTTCCGTCCGGCTCTATGGGCTGAGGCATGCCATCAGGTACAGGATCGGTGCCGTAAAAATCGCGCAGAGAGGGGTCGCCCTCCTTATAGGTGTTGGCCTTGTTAAGGTATTTTTCCAGCTCCGCGCCGTTTGAGGCAGCCTCGGCATCATCCACGTCAAAATATTCCTCCTCCGCCACGGTTTGAGCAGCGGAGGGGGTGGCGGCAGACTGGGGCGGGGGCGAAGCGGACGCCTTTGCCGCCTGCGTTTGGGCGGGCGCGGGCGTTACTGCGCCGGACTGCTGAATGGGCGCGCAGCCGGCCGTAAACGCCAATGCGGCCATCAATATAAAAATCACTATAACGTCAATGTTACGCTTCACTTTTATTTACTCTCCTGTTTTTTCGGTGTACCAGCAGCAAAGCTGCTATTATAGCAGCCGCAGCCGCAATCAAAATTATTAAATAGGTATAATCTGCAGAGGGCGCGGGGAGGGGCGCGGGCGCGCTATCAGGCTCTGCCTCATATACGGGCAGAGGCGTGGCCGTGGGCGCGGGAGATTCCGTTACCTGCACAATTGCGGGAGCCGCCTGTTTTTCCAGCAGCTCTGTTATGGAAGCTTTTTTTGCGCGTTTAGCGATGAACCAGTCGCTGCAATGCTCCATAAAAAAGCTGGCCCATCCATCTTTTACCGTTAACATCTCACCCGGCTGCGCGCGCATTTCCCTTTCTTCATACAAAAACAGAAGGTATTCGCCATCGGGAAGGTGTGTTTCTATCTCCACCAGCATCTTGCCGGGAAGTGCGCCCTCATGGGCAAAATCCATTATAAAAGCATCCTCTGCAAGCAGACCTATGTGTTCTGCGTTCTCTCCCCCGGTGTTTATTTGCGGGTCAAAGGGCAAGGCCTTATTTATGTTTTCGCCGTTGAATGTAAGGCGGTAGGCGTAGCCGGAATCTGTCTGCCCCTCTATAAGCAAATTGACGTTTTGACCTTTTATCTGTTCAAACATATTCTTTTCCAGTTTTTCCGGTTTGCCGCTTTTCTTCCCCAGCTGCAATGTGGCGGGCCTGGCGGAGCTGACCAGCACAAAATCTCCGCCGTGTGCCGTGGTGAAATGAAGCATCCCGCCGGATACCGAAGCGCCGCCCAGCTTTTCCAGTCTGCCGGAGGTGAAACGGTACAGCGTGTAAGCGCCGTCCGCTGCGCCTACATTCATAGCTATGCTTACGGAGGCGGGAAGCGTGCCCTGCTGCGCAAAAGATATCCAGTACGCGTTTTTCAGCGCGGGCAGCAAAGAAGGGGCTTCCGCGTCTATTCCCGCGTCCATATCTGCAGGGAGGGCAATATCTGAGCCTTTGAAGCTTATTGAATAGCCCGAACCGCTGTAGCTGTAGCTGTCTTCGTTACGCAGGTTTTGAAAAACCTTAGCGGGAATTATGCCCTGTGCAAGCGCATCCACTATAGCTTTTGCGTCAAGCAGGCTAAGTGCATTTTTAACATAAGTTCTGTCCGCATTTGAAAGGCTTTCGTATGTAATAAGCAGTGCAGCTACGGTTTCAGCATCTGCAAGCGTTATGTTTCTGGGGTTTAGCCTGTTCCATATATCAGCATCAAGCTGCTTTACGGAGGCCTCTGTTTTTTCTATAGCTGTTTTCATATCCGCCAGCTTTTTGGCGTAGGCCGCCTTGCCGGAAAACTGCGGAAGTTTTTCCAAACGGTCTATGAGCAGCGCCACATCCCCCTTATCTGCAATACCGGGATTTTGCGGAAGTGCGTCTATCGCGTTTTTGACCTCAGCTATATCATCGTCTGGTTTTACTGAAGTGCCGGACATATCAAAAAGTGCGGACATGCCGCTCTCAGCGCGGTAGTAGGATATGAGCGCGTACATAGCCTGATCTGTAGCTATGGGGTTTGCGGATGAGCCAACCGTGTGTGAAAAGGAGCCGTCTTCTATATAGTGGCGCATAAGCCCGTCATAGGGAGTGCTTCCATCCTTTATAAAACGCGGATCGTCCATTTTTATGCCCAGTGTATTGAGCGCCGTTATTACCTGCGCGGTGCTTTCGCACAGCCCCCAGCCGCCGTTTTTGAACTGTTTTGCACTCAAAAAATCAAGTGCGCGGGCTATTGCCGTTTCCACATTTTTTTGAGAGCTATAGGGCGCAAGGGCTATAAGTGCCATGCCTGTGAGGTCGGCATCTCCGGAAGAAGCGCCCGAAAGCAGCGAAAATCCGCCGTCTTTAAGCTGGCTGTCCACAATATGGGCTATCAGCTTGCTGCGCGTAGTATTATTTTTGAAGACGGATTTTGGAAGTGCGTACTGCCTGGAATCAATAGCTATAAGCGCCCAGGAAGCGCCGTTTACGCCCTGCCTTGCCACTCTGTCAAAATCTGCCAAGGGCAGCAGCAGGTTGTAGCCCGCCACGTTGGAGGGGTCTTCGCCAAGAGCGGAAAGCGCCAGCACCACGCGGGAATAGTCGGTATATTGCGTGGTGGAGAGCACGCCGTTTTTTTCGGCCAGCACGGCGTATAGATTGCCCAGGTACTTTTGAGAAAACGCCTTGGTGATGCTGCCATAACGGGCAAGTGACAGCACGGTCCACTCGCCGTGAGCCACCGCGAACGTGGGATTCTTTACGGTTTTGAGCTGATAGGCGGATATATCTCCAAGCAGCGCCTTTAGCTGAGCGGCATCTGGCAGCTTGGGAGCGGCTTGCTCCTTTGTTGCGCCATTTTCTATTGCGGGCAGCTCATCTATGGGCATACCGTCATCAGCCGGAGGTATATCGGCTGCGGGTTCCGCTGCCACTTCTTCCAATACGGTTTCTTGAAGCAGCTCTGCTTCAGCGGCAAAAGCCGGCGAGACCCAAAGGCCTGCCAGCATTACTGCCAATATAAAAATTGTGAATATCCGTTTAAACATAACTCTTTTCGTATTTCAGAACGTCAGATCATTTGGGGCGCACCGCCGCAGGGCCTGCCGTGGCTCCCTTTATTTTTATGCCGTCAGCCACGCGGTAGGGTATTACCTTATAATAATACAGCTTACCGGATCTAAGACCGGAATCTATGAAGGCGGAGGATTTTGTGGCCTTTATTAGCTTATAGCCGCCAACCTTTTTCTCTGAACGGTATACCTGATATGCTTCTGCGCCCGCCGCTTTGCTCCACGTTACCTTGGCGCCGCCCTTTGTGGCCGCTGCCTTGAGATTTGCTGGTCTGGGGATGGGCTGGGGCTTGTATGTTACATTGAACGTATATACCTCTCCCGGTATCTCCTCCGAGCCTGCGTTCATGGTGGGCCATGCGGGGTCGCCGCACTCTACCAGTATCATGCTGCCCTCTTTCACGGGGATGGCCTTGCCGTGCGCGTATTCAGAATCGTTCGCGAATATGCGTACCTGAAAATTTTTGTTTTTCGCCGTGGGGACGATGCTTACGCTTTTTTCGCCCGTAGACAGATGCAGCGTGTAATATGAGGTGTCCGCGTTGAAAGCGGGGCGGAGCTTGCCCGCGCTTACAGCTACAGATTTTACGCGCTTGTCGTTATTGTTAAAATCGCTGCCGATATCCATTCCGTAGTCCAGCGAATAGAGTATGGATATGGAGTCGCCGTCCTTTAGTCTGCCGTTCGCAACCGTTATATCGCCTGCGCCCACCTCTGTAAACCAGTCGTTTTGGGAGAGCATCCAGCCGCCGGTTGCCGCGCCCATTCCCTGTGCCAAACCGTCTATTTCAGATATATATCCGCCCCAGTCCGGATTGAACACAAAGGGTATACCGTTGGCGCTGAGTGCGTCTGTGGCGGCGTTCAGCATAGTGGAATCCGCATAAATTGGCACAGAAACGGCATCCAGCTTTGTGCCCGCCCATGGCGCGCCCTCTTTGTATGTATTGTTTTGCAGTGTTACTTTTACTGTGCCCACGGGTTCTCCGGTATGGGAAGCCAAGGCGGCCTGCGGCTGAGCGGTTTCCGGCTGGGGCAGAACGGCCTCCTGCGCCGAAGCTTCATAAAGCGTTTCCGGCGGCGCGGCCTGCGTTTCCGCAATATTGTCCGCCGCAAAGGCTATAGCTGGCAGGCAAAGCACAAACAGTGCCGTAAGCAGTATTGCAATAGATCTTTTAAACATTGTGATTCCTCCGTTTTTTGGTATCAGCGCAGCGCCGATGCAAAAAAATAAGCGGTTGCACCCTCGGCAACAGCTTAAATAAACCGCATCTTTCCCGCCGAAAGATTTAGACAATACGTTTTTGGCAGGTTTTCCGGCTCTGGGGTCTACTCTGCATACCGCCTTCCCATGCTTAGCACAGTGGCACAGTGGTTTGCAGATCGCCCATTACGGCAACGGGGGTTGCGCCGGATTTTCACCGGCTTCCCTTTTACCCATAATATATGGCACCAAAAACATGTATCAACTTGCCTTCATATTATCAAACTATTGCGTTTATGGCAACAGCCTGTTGGCGGCATATATAAAAATACTCTTAACTGAGTGCATGGTTATGCGGCATATTTAAAATGCGAATAATTTGGATGTTTGCATTGGTAAATGGCTGCGGCGGAGGTATAATATACAAAGAAACCAAAATCAACTGGAGGTAATATATATGGATTATGCTTTGATAGGCTGCGGCAGAGTTTC
>CAYXBW010000002.1:51717-53279 GCA_964463305.1 uncultured Christensenella sp.
TAAACGTTATAATTGAAAAGCCGGTGGCGCTTGCTTTGGCAGATATAGACGCCGTGCTTGAGGCGGCGGAAAAAAGCGGCGCCAAGGTGTGCGCCTGCCACCAGAACCGCTTTAATAAATCCATACAAAAGATACGCCATGCTCTTGAAGACGGGCGCTACGGCAAGCTGTTTTACGGCACGATACACGCGCGCTGGCTGAGGGACGAGGATTATTACCGTCAGGCGGCGTGGCGCGGGAAGTGGTCTGAGGATGGCGGCGCGCTGATGAACCAGAGCATACACGCCATAGACCTGCTGCGCTGGATGATGGGCGACGAGGTGGAAGAGGTGATAGCCTATACGGATCAGCTCCGCCATGATTATATAGAAGCGGAAGACACCGGGCTTGCGCTTGTGAAATTCAAAAACGGCAAGTATGGCATAATAGAGGGAACAACAATACTGTATCCGGACAACCTTGAAGAAACGCTGTATATGTTCGGCGAAAAGGCCACCACAAAGGCGGGCGGAAAATCGCTCAACCAGATAGACGAATGGATGTTTGCTGATGGGCAGGACGAGGCGGAGCAGGTGAAAGCGGAGACGCTGGAAACTCCCAAAAACGTATACGGAAACGGACACGCCTCGCTGTACCCAGATATGATAGACGCTATAAAAAATGACCGCGCGCCCTATATAGACGGATATGCGGGCAGGCGCGCTCTTGAGATGGTGCTGGGCGTATATCTTGCGGCGGCCACGGGCAAACCGGTAAAATTTCCGCTGAAGGACGTGAGCAGTACCGATTTTACGGGAAGGTTTGGCGAGGGCAGGAAGTAGGGCGGATAAATAAAAAATATGAGTCGCGGCGGAAATCATGGCCGCGGCTCTTATTTTTACTCTGAAAATATATGGAAATACTTGTAATATGCGCTAGTATGTGTTATGTTTTGGTTATCCCAATATTGCAGCCATAGTATAGGACATAATATATTTTGTATCGATATATTTTTTGATTTGCAAGGAGGCAAAAACCATGGATGGATTATCAAAAGCGTTGGCAGGTATTCCGCCGCAAAACATAATTCCCAGGACGGAGAGACCCAGCGGGAATCAACCGCACAAGGAGCCTATGCAGATAAGGATAGAGGATATTGAGGGCGGTATAAATTTATATAAAACGCCCATAGGTCCAATAGGCAGCGTAAGAGAACTTGATGGAACGGTCAATATAAGAACACAACTATTGGATGAAGCTTATCAGATTCTAAAAGACGCAGGTTATTCGGATGATGAGCTCGTGTTTGACATAGGCAAAAAACCTTCCAAATATAAGGATTCTGATAATTTGCTGCCTTTTGAATATAAATTTGACTCAGCTGAGAACTTGTTAAATAGCATTTTTGACAGATTATATAGAAGTATAGAATACCCTGAACATAATTATACAAAGATAGTGGTTCATCTTGAACCACCTACAGCAAAAACACAGGTTGAAACCCCGCCAGCCCCGCCCGCAATTGATGAGGGACGTATGAAGGTGGGCGATATACTTTATCCGGGCAAGAAAAATTACGGGCC
>CAYXBW010000003.1:0-50555 GCA_964463305.1 uncultured Christensenella sp.
ACAACACAAAATCAATTAAAAAAACAATAACCCCATGCTTATTGCAAAAAATTCGCGCGCGCAGGCAAAAAACAGAGTTACTCCCCATCCAATTCAAGCTGACAACGCTTATTGTAAAGCGTGCGGCACCCAAGAAAGAGCGCACAAAAAACCGAAAGGCAAACAACGGTGCAAATGGCTATCATTATGGCTATTTGATAAAGTATGGCTGTGGTGGGAAGCGCGCCGGCAAGTATTTGCCCGGTCATCATTCCGGGCAGAGAAATTATTCCCATACCCAGCATAGAGTTCAGCGTGGGCAGCAGTGCCGTCTCTAAAGCCTTGGCTGCTATGGGCGTAAGTATGCGCCGAGGCTCCACGCCCATGTTTATAAGCGTTTCCATGCGTGTTTTTGCGCCTGCCGCGTTGTCTCTAAAAGATTTCAGACCAAGGCTTACGCCTGTCATGGCGTTGCCAATTATCATCCCGCCCAGAGGAATGGTGTATTGCGGGTCAAACAGGCTTTGCGCAGTCACTACCACTATAAAAAAGCATACCACGGCAAGTCCTGTGGCGGCCAGCGAAACCGCCACTATTATCTTGAAGCGGCGGTTCATGCCCTTGTTTCGTGAAAGCGTTATAAAAATGGCAAAAACAGTCATGGCGGCCAGGTATAGCAGCGTAAAAACGGGTTGGGGATTTTGGAATATATAGGTAAGCACCAGTCCGGCCAGAATTAGCTGCACCGTCATTCGCAGGCTGGATACTAAAAGCAGCTTTGTTTGGTCTATCCGGCACTTTTTCATTATTAGCAGCACAACTATGAGCAGCAGGTAGGTTATAGAAAAATTTATGAGGTTAAGCTCTACCATGCTGTCACCTCCGCAGCTCTATTACACTTTGCGCAAAGTTTTTGCAAAGCATAAGATTGTGTGACACCACAACAAGCGTTATAGCATTCTCATTGCAATGACGGGTGATATTTTCCATAAGCAGGCGGGAGCTGCGTTCATCCAGCGCGCTGGTCGGCTCGTCCAGCAGCAGCGTACTGGGGCTAAAGGAAAGGCACACGGCAATAAATACCCGCTGCCGTTCACCGCCGGAGAGCGTGCTGCAGTCTGCATTTGGCGAAAAATCAACCGCGCAGGTTTGCAGATAGCGCGAAATATCCGCGTCAAGAGGGGGCGCGCTGTCTCTGTAGCTGTGAAATTCTTGGAAGTTTTCACGTATCGTTTTATCAAAAAGAAAGGGCGACTGCCCGGCAAGCAGCACCTCGCGCCGCAGGGCTATAGGCTCGTAGCTTTCTATGGGTTCTCCGCGGTAAAGTATATCGCCGCAGGCGGAGCAGGTGTTGTTTAATATCTTCAAAAGCGTACTCTTTCCCGTACCGCTTTGTCCGGTTATGAACGTGGTAACGCCCTCTGCTATCTCCATTTTAGGGTAGCGCACTATATCCATATATGAAACGCCATCCAAAACAAACTGGAACATTTTTCCTCCGCAAAGCACTTTTGCCCATTATATCATAATACACATAAAAAAAGGATCGCGGTAAGCCCGAGACCCGTTTTATTTTAATAACACAGCTGCCTTTTAAAGCTCTTTTTGCAGCATAAGTATCTCTTCTCCGCCCAAAAGCTCGCTCTGCATACTGTCACTTGCCACAAAGCCCAGCTGCTCGCGGTATATCTTGAGAGCGCGGTAGTTTGACGGATCAACATTCACCTCTATGGTGAGTATGCCAAATGTTTTCATGTCCGCAAAGGCTATGTTCAAAAGCGAGGTTGCAAGGTTTGGCGTGGCCTGCGAATTTACTATGTTTATGCTATGCAAAAAAGCCTTTTCAGGATCGTCAAAATTTCGCATGAAGTAAACATAGCCCAGCACCTCGTCATATTCCACGGCAACATATACGCGCGCGTGGCGCAGCATGGCTATGAGGTCAAAAACGTCCATGGCCTCGCTGCCGTAGCCGTCCGCCTCTATTTTAACAAGTTGTTCCACAAGGTCAAAATCACGCTCTTTTATCTGGAAATACTCTATAGCCATCAAAAAACCCTCCTAAAAGGTAATTATTTCAAATAAACGGTAGCTTGCAATACAAAAACCAAGCGTACGCAAAAATACACTCTTTGGCATTATACCCTTTTGTGAGGCATATTGCAATATATAGGGGGTGGCGCAGAGTTTTTTATTACATACAAGGGTGTATTGATATTTTTCCTCTTGCATAAAACATACCCGTAGGTTTCATCTTTTGTGTGTATAGGCATACTGAAAAATAAAGGCACAGTGTGCCGGGCTTTTGCAGCAGCGCGGAAATTTCATTTCAAACCCGCAGGCAAGTCCTCCATAAGGCTGGCGGAATACTGCGCGGCGTGCGCCTGCTCTCTCGTGTGGCTTTTGCCTATTAGCTGGTGCGCCGTAAAGCTGAAAAAATCATCGTCTGATATTATTATGTGATCTATGAGGGCTATGTTTATGCCTGCCATCGCCTCAAATATGGCTACCGTGACGCGGATATCGCTTTGGCTGGGGGCGGCTGAGCCGCCGGGGTGGTTGTGCGCTATTATTATCTTTTCAGCGTTCATGGCCGTGGCTATGCGGGCTATGCGGTTCATTTCCACCGGCGTTTGAGAGGGTGTGCCGCTGCTTAAAAGCGTACAGTTTTTCACACGAAAGCCAGAATCTACGCAGGCAATATAAAAATGCTCTACAGGCTTGCCAAAGAGCACAGATTTAAAATACTTGGCAGCGGAGCCTATTGAGGTTATGGTGTACGAATCACGTCTGGCGGAAAACCAATATTTTGACGCTATATCAGGCACCAGCTTTATTAATGCGGCGGCGCTCTCGCCCACGCCCTCCACCTCTTTCAGCTGCTCCGCGTCGGCTTCAAATATATTGCGCAGACTGCCAAACTGCTTTAGCAAACGGTGTGCCAGCTCGTTTGTATCGCGGCGGGGAATGGCATAAAAAAGCAGCAGCTCCAACGCCTGATGCTCCTCCATGCCGTCCATGCCATTTTTTATATAGCTACGGCGCAGCCTGTGCCTGTGTCCGCTGTGCAGGTTTTGCTCATTTTTTGCCATAATAAAAATATTCGCCGTCATTTACCCATTCCCTTTAATTTTCAAATATGGTGTACAACGAATGGCGTATTTGCTATAATATTATGTATATTTTTAGGCAGCCCGAACGCCGGGTCTGCTGCTGAAAGATTCCCCGGAGAGCTGCCGGTTAAAAGGTGAACAGATGATAGATTTTACACTTGCATCGCGTAAAAACGAGATAATAGACGCGCTCAAAATAATAATGAGCATAGAAAGCGTAAAGGACGAGCCGCAAAACCTTATGCCTTACGGCAAGGGCGTGTTTGACGCGCTTATGAGGATGATGAATATAGCGGAGCGGCTGGATTTTGACAGCGTTACATTTTTTTCGCGGTTGGGCTATGTTGAATATGGCGATGGCGAAGAGGTGCTGGCGGTGCTGACCCACCTTGACGTGGTGCCCGCGGGAGACGGGTGGACGGTACCCCCCTTTGGCGCCACCGTGAAGGACGGCAGGGTGTACGGGCGCGGTGCGGTGGATAATAAAGGCCCCGCAATAGCGGCGCTCTTCGCGCTTTCCGCCATAAAGGAAAATTGTGTTTCGCTGAGCAAGCGGGTGCGGCTAATATTCGGATGCGATGAGGAAAGCGGCTGGTCTGATATAGAATTTTATAAGGCGAACGGCGGCGAGATACCCACCATGGCAATATCTCCGGATGCGGATTTCCCAATAATAAATGTGGAAAAGGGGCTTTTGCAGCTTGCCCTCAAAAGAGCGAGATGTGAAATGAAGGAGGGCAGCGGGCTGGAGCTTGTGAGCCTGTGCGGAGGCGGCCGTGTAAATGTTGTGCCGGACAGGTGCGAATGCGTGATAAGCGGAAAAACCGCCGCATTAAAAACAATGCTGGAGCTTTTCAACGAGGGTGTGGACGTACCCATACAAATAGACATAGCGGAGGACGGCGTGCATCTTTTCTGCGAGGGAGTTCCCGCGCATGGGTCCAAGCCGGAAAACGGTAAAAATGCGATAGCCTACATGATAACTTTTTTAAACCAGCTTCCCTTGCGGAAAAACTGCATAAGTGACGCTGTATACCAGCTTGCTCAATATGTGGGGCTGGAGACGGACGGAAATCTTATGGGAATCAAAATGAGTGATGAATCCGGACCGCTCACGCTGAACCTGGGTTATGTGAAAACAACAGAGGAGGGCGTGGAGGCAGGCATTGATATACGCTATCCCGTATCTGGCGGTAAAGACGAAATAATATCCGCAATAAAGCGAAACATGACGGAGTTTGAGGTGGAGGAGCGTTTTGCGCTTCCCGCGCATGAGGTTCCGGAAGATTCAGAGCTGGTACGCGGGCTTAAGCAGGCCTATGAGGAAGTTACCGGCGAGGAAGCCGCCTGCATGACAATAGGCGGAGCCACCTATGCGCGCGCTTTCCCAAATGCCGTGGCCTTTGGCCCCACCTTTCCCGGCCAAAAGAGCACGGAGCATCAGGCGGACGAAAATATAGAGATAGCTTCACTTATAAGGCTGGCAGACATACTGGCAAATGCCATAGTGACGCTCTGCGAATAAAAGGTTTGATGTTATAAGCATTAGATTATATAGTAAACGTTGCGTTTGGCGCTTGGGCGGCAGGCAACTGGAATATAAAATTTAGCATTTCAAAATGCAATAATACAGGAGAAGAATGGATGAAGAACCTTACCAGTGATCAACTGAGACAGATGTACCTAGACTTTTTTAAGAGCAAGGGCCACGCGGTCATTAAGAGCGCGTCCCTAATACCCGAAAACGACCCCACAGTGCTTTTCACCACGGCGGGAATGCACCCGCTGGTACCCTATCTATTGGGAGAAAAGCACCCGGCGGGCACGCGGCTCACGGACGTGCAGAAGTGTGTGCGTACGGGCGATATAGATGAGGTTGGAGATGCCAGCCACTGCACCTTCTTTGAAATGCTGGGCAACTGGTCGCTTGGCGACTATTTTAAAAAAGAGGCAATAGCATGGAGCTATGAATTTCTCACAAGCGACGAATGGCTGGGAATAGACAAGGAAACACTTTATTTCAGTTGTTTTGAGGGTGATGAAAACGCGCCCAGAGATACTGCCGCGCACGATTTTTGGGTGGAGCAGGGCGTAGCGGACGATCACATATACTATCTTTCAAAAAAGCACAACTGGTGGGGTCCCGCCGGACAGACAGGCCCCTGCGGTCCGGACACTGAAATGTTTATAGACACGGGCAAACCCGCCTGCGGGCCGGACTGCAATCCTTCCTGCGATTGCGGCAAGTTCCTAGAGATATGGAACGACGTTTTCATGGAATACAACAAAACGGCGGAGGGCAGCTTTGAGCCGCTGGCGCACAAAAATGTGGATACGGGAATGGGGCTTGACCGCACAATAGCAATATTGCAGGGAAAGACTTCCGTTTATGATACTGACGTTTTCGCACCCATAATAGGCAAGATAGAGGAGCTGAGCGGCAAAAAATATGAGGGCGGAGACGACGAGACGCGCCGCGCCTTCCGCATAGTTGCCGATCACATACGCTGCTCTACCTTCATGATAGGCGACGAGCGGGGAATAACTCCATCCAATGTGGATCAAGGTTATGTGCTGCGCAGGCTGCTGCGCCGCGCTATACGCTTTGCGGGCAAGCTGGGCATAGCGGAGGGCAGCCTGCCTTCTATAGCGCAGGAAGTGATAAACAAATACGCGCATGCCTACCCGGAGCTGACGGCAAACAGCGCCAATATTCTTGACGAGATAGCCAAGGAGGAAGAGCGCTTCCAAAAAACAATAAAGCAGGGGCTGAAAGAGTTTGAAAAGGTGGCAGAAAAGCTTACCGGAGACTGCATAGACGGCAAAAGCGCTTTCAGGCTGTATGATACCTTTGGCTTCCCAATAGAATTTACGCTGGAGCTGGCGGCAGAACGCGGCATAAATGTGGACAAGGCCGGGTTTGACGCGGCATTCAAAGAGCATCAGGAAAAATCCCACGCGGGCGCAGAGCAGCGCTTTGCGGGAGGTCTTGCAGACACGGGCGAGCAAACGGCGCGGCTGCACACTGCCACACATTTGCTGCTGGCAGGGCTGCGCAAATTTATAAGCGACGATATAAACCAAAAGGGTTCCAACATAACGGCAGATCGCCTCAGGCTGGACTTCAATTTCGATCGAAAGGTGGAGAAGGAGGAGCTTGACAAGGTAGAGGCTTTCGTAAACGAAGCCATTGCCGCGGGTGTGGATATCTGCATGGAGGAAATGTCGCTTGAGGATGCGAAAAATGCCGGCGCGGTGGGCGTTTTTGAGTCAAAATACGGCGAAGTGGTGAAAGTGTACACCGTTCCCGGTTTCTCCAAGGAGATCTGCGGCGGGCCGCACGCACAAAACACGGCAGAGCTGGGTCACTTCAAGATAAAAAAAGAGCAAAGCTCTTCATCAGGAGTGCGCCGCATAAAAGCGGTGCTGGATTGATATGAAAATAGACGGTAACGGCAAGGAAAAGCAGGCCATGCAGGCCTTTAACGCAGGAGATCATGAGCTGGGCAACAAATTGCAGGACGAATTTTTGGCGGAGTTTCACGATAGCCTCAAAAGCAAAGAGGATCATTGCCCATGTGAGTCTGAAAGCTGCAAGCACCACGGACACTGCATGGACTGCGTAACCATACACCGGGCGCACAGGGATCATATTCCCGTGTGCCTGCATGATTTGGTGAATGAGCGCATAGCCGCGCTTTGCGCCGTTACGGAAAGCTCTGTAAAAAGCGATCTCTGAGGTTATGGAAAGAGTAGTCCACGGCTTTGAGCCAGTGTATGATGAACACTCCAAAATACTCATAGTGGGAACAATGCCCTCGGTGCTTTCGCGCAAGCAAAGCTTTTACTATGGCAATCCCCAAAACCGTTTCTATGGCGTGCTCAGCAGGCTGCTTGGCTGCAAAAAGCCTGAGACGGTGGAGGAAAAAATACATATGCTGCTCTCACACGGCATAGCGGTATACGATGTACTAAAGAGCTGCGATATAGCAGGCTCTGCGGACAGCAGCATAAAAAATGCCCGGCCAAACGATTTTTCTCCAATTTTTGATACGGCGGACATAAAACGTGTGTTTGCAAACGGACAGACGGCTTACAAATATTATATAAGATTTGTGGGGGAGGCGGAGGTATTGCCCTCCACCAGCCCGGCAAATGCGGCCTTTGGCATGGACAGGCTGATTGACGCATGGGCCGGTATTTTACAGTTTATAAAATAAAAAGCAGTTCAGAAAATATACGCGGTCTGCGCTTTTTGGCAAAGCGGCGGATGTTTTACAGGCCGCAATAGATTTTTTAGGTGGTGTCTGATATAAATATAGTAGTTTCAATAAGCCTGTTCTTTGTGGTGACGGTGATGTACATTGTGATAATAGACGTTTTCACAATTCTTTTTCGTATTACCGGAATGACGGAGGAAAAAGCGCATTTTCAGGTAATATCCCTCCTCACAAACAGCGGCTTCACCACAAAGGAGAGCGAAGTGGTGGTGGAAGTGCTGGCGCGGCGCAAGCTTGCACGCACAATAATGCTGTTTGGGTATGTTTTTTCCATCACTATCGTTTCAATGTTCATAAATATGGTGCTGGCGCTGCCGGTTTCAGAGTTTGAGCTGTTCTGGCCCACGCTTATAGTAGTTCCCTCGCTTTTTGTGCTCTTTTTGTGGGTGAAGCGCAGGCCGGCTTTAAAAAAATATTTTGGCTCAAAGGTGGAGAGCTGGGGCAGAAAAATAATATATGGTGATAAGGACAACGCAATCATACTGGTGGATATATTGCCGCGCGGCGAAATAGCCAAGGTGCATCTTAGCAAGCTGCCGTATGGTATGGCAGGCCGCTCCGTGGGAGATTTTGGCTTGCAGGAAAAATATGGGATACACTTGATTTTTGTGGATAGGGGCGGAGAGCTAATGCATGATACATCGCGTGACACGGTGCTCATGGAGGGTGATATTGTGGCAGTTTTCGGCAAAATGAAGGATATTGAAAGCCTTTTTGCCTATGTGGACGGTCAGAAAACTGAGGCGGCAAAAAAGAGCGCGGGATAAGCGAGATTGACAAGCGCGCCACGTCTGATATACTGGTTTTATAGTGCTGGTTTGAGTATAGCAATGCAAAAAAATGCACCGCAATGAGGCATTGCAGGCATTTTGTACGGTATTCTAAACTAAACTGCTTTAAAAAGAGTATTTGGCTTTGTAATTTTATTGCCGCCGTCAAAAAACGGTGGTATGTATTTTAGAGAAATTAACAGATGACAGTCTGCGCGGGGTCTGTGTCAGGCAAGGCGGCGGGTGTGCGGTATATATGCAAATACCTTAAAAGCACAGCGTGAAGCAAACTTTGCCAGGGAGCGCAAGCTGTGGGTTCGTCAATTTGTTCTCATAAGGAAATGCGGTATGATTAAGAGAAGCTGCGGTACGTTAATGCACATTACATCCTTGCCCTCGCCGTACGGTATAGGCACAATGGGAACGGAGGCATACAGGTTCGCGGATTTTCTGAAGGCGACCGGCCAGAGCTATTGGCAGGTGCTGCCGGTTAATCCCACTGGTTTTGGAAATTCTCCTTACCAGTCCTTTTCCACGTACGCGGGAAATCCGTATCTAATAGATTTAGATATGCTTTGCGAGCTTGGTTATTTGGAAAAGGAATATTGTGACGGGCTGGATTGGGGCGAGGATGCGGAAAAGATTGATTACGGAAAGATATTTGCGCACAAATTTGATGTGCTCAAAAGGGCGGCAAAAAACGCGCGCGAAAAGGAAATGCCGGGATATGAAGACTTTTGCGAAAGCAACGGCTGGTGGCTTGTGGACTATGCAGTATTCATGGCGGCAAAACAGCAAAACGGAATGCACGAATGGACGCTCTGGGAGGACGAGGCGCTCAGGAGGCACGAGCCGGAGGCTGTCGGAAATTTCGCGGATCAGCATAGCGAGGAAGTATTCTTCTGGCAGTTTACGCAGTATATATTTCACATGCAGTGGGACAAACTAAAGGAATATGTGAATAGCCTGGGGCTTATGTTCATTGGAGACATACCCATATATGTGGCGGGAGACAGCGCTGATGTTTGGAGCGCGCGCCACAATTTTTGTTTTGATGAAGAACTGAAGCAGATATGGAGCGCGGGAGTTCCGCCGGATTATTTTTGCGAAGACGGGCAGCTTTGGGGAAATCCCGTTTATAATTGGGATCATATGCGGCAAAACGGTTTTGAGTGGTGGATGAGCCGTCTCAGCTTTTTGAGCAAAGTCTATGATGTAATAAGAATAGATCATTTCAGGGGCTTTGAGTCATTCTATGTGGTGGACAGCAGCGAGGAAACGGCGCGAAACGGCAAATGGATAAAGGGGCCGGGCAGCGAATTTTTTGATGTGCTCAAAAGCAGACTGGGTGATTTGCACATAATAGCCGAGGATCTGGGTTTTCTTACTGAAGAGGTACATGAGATGCGGCGCAGAACGGGATACCCCGGCATGAAGATACTACAGTTTGCCTTTGATAACAGTGAGGAGAGCGACTATCTGCCATATAAATACGAATACAACTGCGTAGCCTATACGGGCACGCACGATAATACAACCCTCAAGGGCTGGGTGGAAGATACTGATGCTGAAACAATTGAATACGCAAAAGAATATTGCGCGCTTACGGAAAAGGAGGGCTATGTGTGGGGTCTGCTTAGAAACGTATACTCCAGTGTGGCAAATCTTTGTGTGGCGCAGATGCAAGATTTTTTAGAGCTGCCCTCCACCGCGCGCATGAACGAGCCTTCCACAGTGGGAGGAAACTGGTGTTGGCGCGCTCCTGCGGATTATGACCGTCAGGAGCTTATACATAAAATCAAAAGGATGGTGAGACTTTATGGAAGAGATCACATTTGACGTTAATACGGCGAAGGAAGAAGTTTTCAAGAGCATAGAAGAAATAATAAGAATGGAATTCCAAAAGGGTCTTAATGACGTAAATAAAAAGGAATTCAATTTTGCTGTGTCACGAGCGGTGGTAGATTATGTTTCACTGCGGTGGCGCAGATGCTTTGAAGAGGATGTAAGGCGGGCTTATTATTTTTCCGCGGAGTATCTCATCGGCCGCATGGTGTTTCACAATCTTCACGCGTTGGGGCTTATAAATGAAGTTAATGCAATGCTAAACCAGCGGGGTATGGATCTTGCTGAATTGCAGGATGTGGAGGCCAGCGTGGCCGTTATAGGAAACGGCGGGCTGGGCAGACTGGCTGCCTGCTTTTTGGATTCGGCTGCGGTGCTGGGCAAGCCGCTGACCGGCTACGGAATAAAATACCGCTACGGGCTGTTTTATCAGAAAATAGAAAACGGCTTTCAGGTTGAGGTGGTAGATGATTGGGACAGCGATACAAACCCATGGTTTATGCGCAGAGATTCTGAAAGCGTAAAGGTTTCCTTTGCCAGCCAGACGGTGCGCGCCGTGCCATATGATATGCCGGTCATAGGTTACCACTCCTCGCAAATAAATACGCTGAGGCTGTGGCAAGCTGAAGCCATAAACGAATTTGATTTCCAAAAATTCAACGATGGAGACTATGCCGGAGCGGTGGAGGAAAAAAACCGCGCCGAAATGATAACGCACGTGCTCTACCCTAACGACAATACACTGGCGGGCAAGCGGCTGAGGCTTAAGCAGCAGTACTTTTTCACCAGCGCATCATTGCAGGATATGCTGCGCCACTACAGGCAAAAGCATCCCATGGGAGATATGGAGCGCTTTGTGGAAAACACTTCCATACAGCTGAATGATACCCATCCCGTTGTGGCTATACCTGAGATGATACGCCTGCTGATGGAGCAGGAATGCAACTTTGAAGAGGCGTTTGGCGTTGCGCAGGAAATATTTAACTATACGAACCACACTATAATGTCTGAGGCGCTGGAGCGCTGGGATATTGGGCTTTTCCGCGATCTTTTGCCGGAGGTGTATGCCGTAATAGAAAAAATAAACGCCAGACTGTTAAGTGAGATAGGCGAGAGCTGTCCTGACAGGGACAAGCTGGAAATACTGCATAACGGCGAAATACACATGGCCAGAATGGCGGTATATTGCAGCTCATATGTAAACGGCGTGGCATACATACATTCAGAGCTGCTGAAAAACCGGGAGATGCACGAATGGTATCAGCGTTATCCTGAGCGTTTTTTAAACAAGACAAACGGCGTTGCGCCCAGGCGCTGGCTGGCGCTTTGCAACCGCGAGCTGGCAGGCCTGCTGACACAAAAGATAGGCGACGGATGGATAAAGGATTTTTCGCAGGTAGCCAATGTGGAAAAATACATAGAGGATGCAGCTTTCGTTATGAAGTTCAACGAAATAAAGCTGACGCGCAAAAAGAAGCTGGCGCAGTACATACACAAGCGTGACGGCTTTGTGGTGAACCCGCGCACCATATTCGATATACAGGTAAAGCGGCTGCACGAATATAAGCGGCAGCTTTTGAACGCTTTTTCTATAATGGATATGTATTTCCGCATAAAGGACGGAGAGCTGCATTTGGGTCACCCTGTTAGCTTTATTTTTGGATCTAAAGCGGCGCCCGGCTATTACAATGCCAAGAGCATTATAAAATACATAAACGAGGTGGGTGAGCTGCTTGCGGCAGATCCTGATGTAAAGGATCAGCTGGCCGTGTTCTTCGTGTCAAATTATGACGTGCCCTATGCTGAAAAGCTTATACCCGCAGCGGATGTTTCAGAGCAGATATCCACGGCGGGAACAGAGGCATCCGGTACGGGAAACATGAAATTCATGATGAACGGAGCCGTTACGCTGGGCACATACGATGGCGCGAACGTGGAAATATTCCGTGAGGCGGGCGAAGAGAACAACTATGTGTTTGGCGCCAGGCTGGAGGAAATAGAGGCGCTTTCAGGAAAGTATGACGCAAGAGCAATATATGAATCAAATCCGCGTATAGCGCGCGTGGTAAATACACTTATAGACGGTACGCTTTCAGACGACGGTACAGGAATGTTCCAAAACCTGTACAATTCTCTGGTTACGGGCGGGCCGGAAAACGCGGACAGATACAAGGTACTGCTGGACTTTGAGGACTATACGGAAACAAAGCTGCGCGCCTTTAAAGATTATGAGGACAGGCTGGCCTTTGGGCGCAAATGCCTCTATAATATAGCGCGTTCCGGCATGTTTTCAAGTGACAGGTGTATAGCAGAATATGCCGGCGAAATATGGAAGCTCTAATTGGTGTTTTTGTGGTATTATAGAGATGGAAGAATAAGCTTCCATCTCTCAGGCTGACAATAAACGCCCATCTGCGTCGTTGGCTAAAAATACGCAGACCTCAGCGAATTCACCCTGCGCATTTTTGCCGCCTAGCATCTGAGCATTTCTTGACAGCCTGTCAGATTGCCCAAAAAGACAAGCTTTTTTGACAATCTGTGAGATGGAAGCATATACTGGCTTCCATCTCTAACTTTTTATTCCGGGAGGATGGGGATCCGATGAGGATAGTTATAGCGGGAGACGGTAAGGTTGGCTCCGCTCTTACGGAAATGCTCTCAAATGAGGGGCATGATATAGTTGTTATAGACAACAACAAAAGGGTGCTAAGAAATGCAGTGGAAGCGCTTGACGTTATGGTGCTGCACGGAAACGGGGCGGCGCTGGAGGTACAGCGGGAGGCGGAGGTGGATAAGAGCGATCTTTTTATTGCCGTCACCTCAGCAGACGAAACCAACCTGCTTTGCTGTGTGCTGGCGCGCAAGCTGGGCTGCAAAACCACCATTGCCAGAGTAAGAAATCCGCTTTATACAGAGCAGATAGCATTTTTAAAGGATGATCTGGGGCTTAATATGGTGGTGAACCCGGAGCTTTCAGCAGCGGGCGAGCTTTTTAGGCTGCTCCAGTTCCCGTCATTTCTGCAGCGGGATTCCTTTGCCAAGGGCAGAGTGGAAATAGTTCAAATAACGCTGGATGAGGAAAGCAAGCTGGCGGGCAAGAAGCTGAGCGAGCTTTACAAAAACGCGCGCGTGCGCGTGCTGGTTTGTCTGGTGGAGCGGGGCAGCAAGGTTTTCATACCGGACGGAAATTTCAAGCTGTGCAAAAATGACCGTATATTTGTAACGGCCTCCTCGCGTGATCTTGCCAAACTGATACACAATTTGAAGCTGGACAGAAATAAGGTGCACAACGTAATAATTGTGGGTGGCGGAAGCATTGCCTATTACCTCGCTGCAGACCTCATAGAGGCGGGCGTGGACGTTAAAATAATAGAAAAAAATGAAACGCGCTGCGAGGAGCTGGCAGAGCTTTTGCCGGGCGCGGTAATAATACACGGGGACGGTTCTGAGCGTACCGTGCTGGATTCTGAGAGCATAGCCAGAACGGACGCGGTGGTCACGCTTACAGACAAGGATGAGGAAAACTTTATAATCTCTATGTACGCGGGGTTTGTGGGCGTGCCCAAGGTGGTAACAAAAATAAACCACACGGAATATCTGGAGGTTTTCAAGGATAAGGGCATTGCCAACGTGGTTAGCCCCAAAGAGCTTATTTCCAGGCAGATAACGCGCTATGTACGCGCCATGAAAAACACGGAGGGAGCTTCTGCCATTGCGCTGCACAGGGTGGGCAGGCTGGCGGCGATAGAGTTTCGCGCGGATGAGGGCACGCGGCATATAGGAGAGCCGCTGAAAAATGTGCAGCTCAAGCCGGGTGTGCTCATAGCCTGCATAAACCATATAAACAGCATTGTGATTCCAAGCGGCAACGATGCCATAGAGGCCGGCGATACCGTGATAGTGGTGACCACTGAAGACAGAGACGTAAGCGAGCTTAACGACATATTTGAGGATTATGAAAACGGAGAGAGCGCCAAATGAACCGGAGAATGGTGCTGTTTGTCATATGCATAATAATGCGCGTGGAGGCGGTTGTGATGGTGCCGCCGCTTATTATTGCGGCTGTTCAGGGTGAGACGCAGGCTGTTTTCGGCTTTGTGGTGGCAATGGCGGCGCTTATATTGGCCAGCCTTACAACGCTTGTATTTCGGCCTAAAAAGTACGAATTTTACGCGCGCGAGGGTTTCCTCATAGTGGCGCTTGCCTGGATAGTGGTATCGCTTTTTGGCGCTTTGCCGTTTTTTGCCAGCGGCGCGATACCCTCTCCCATAGACAGCATATTTGAAACTGTTTCAGGCTTCACCACAACAGGCGCCACCATATTGCAGGATATAGAGGCAATGCCCATGAGCCTGCTTTACTGGCGCAGCTTCACGCACTGGCTGGGCGGCATGGGCGTGCTGGTTTTTTTGATGGCCATAATACCGCTTTCAAAAAACACGGGTCACTCCATGCACATATTGCGTGCGGAAAGCCCCGGTCCGCAGGTGGATAAGCTGGTGCCGCGTATGCACGATACGGCAAAGATACTGTACAGTATATATATATTTCTCACCGGTATGGAATTTTTACTGCTGCTGCTTGGCGGTATGCCCGTTTTTGACAGCATCACCACGGCCTTTGCCACGGCGGGCACGGGCGGCTTTGGCGTGCTGAATGACAGTCTTGCTTCATATTCGCCCTATCTGCAAAATGTGGTAACGGTTTTCATGATATTGTTTGGCGTGAACTTCAATGTTTTTTATTTAATAATAGTGCGCGATCTTGTGAAGGTGAAAAAAAACGAGGAACTTTGGCTATATCTTGGTATAATGCTGGTGGCTGTGGTTACAATAACTATGAACATCATGTTCATGTTTCAGGGGCTGTTTGAGTCTATACATCAAGCAGCGTTCCAGGTTGCGTCCATAATGACCACTACGGGCTTTTCCACGGTGGATTTCAATTTGTGGCCGCAATATTCGCGGGTATTGCTTATGGTGCTCATGGTGTTTGGCGCCTGCGCCGGCTCTACGGCGGGCGGCATGAAAATGTCGCGCGTGCTGCTTTTGGGCAAAGCCTTTGTGCGCGATCTGCGGCGTATGCTGCGTCCGCGCTCCGTGCAGGTGGTGAAGCTTAACGGTCACGTGGTGGAGGAGGGAACCATACGCGCCACGCAGAGCTTTCTGGCGGCCTATGCCTTTGTGGCGCTGCTTTCGGTAATGCTTATATCCATAAACGGTTTTTCGGTAGAAACAACTGTGAGCGCGGTGGTATCATGTATGAACAATGTGGGGCCGGGTCTTGATATGGTGGGACCAATGGGCAATTATTTTGCTTTTTCGGGCTTCAGCAAATTTGTGCTTATAGCCAATATGCTTATAGGCAGGCTGGAAATATTCCCCATGCTGATGCTGTTCGCCCCCTCGGTGTGGCGGCGGTGAGGTTGATATGGTAAGTTTAACGGAGGATTATGATAGAACTTGATAAAATAAACAGTATGCTGGATGAAGTGGCGGAGCGGCTGCCCAAAGAGATATACGAAAAGCTGAACGGGGGCGTGGTGCTTTCGCCAGATGTGAAATACCACCCGCAGGCGCGGAAAAACGATCTTTATATAATGGGAGAGTACCACCGCGACAGTATGATGGGCAGGTATATAATCATATACGGAGGCTCCTTCCAAAAAATGTACGGCGAGGCTTCTGAGGCCGTTATGAAGCGGGAGCTTGAAAAAACGCTGAAGCATGAGTTTGTGCATCATGTGGAATCTTTGGCGGGCGAGGTGGATCTTGAGATAGCCGATGCCAGAAAGCTGCAAAAGTATAAGGAACAGGGCTTTTGACACAGGCTTGGCTATATGTGAAGCAAAGCGGGCGGCTTGAAAAGCAAGGCGCCATAAAAATCAACGTTTTGGCATTATACAAAAATGCTGGCTGGAGGGATAAATGCTCAATCTAAAATCAAACTATAATCCGCTGGACACAATGATAACAGAGAGCGGAGAGCTTTCGGGCGAGGCGTACCTAGGCTACACGCTGGACACTATGGTGGCCGAGGGTAAGATAAACGAGGCGGAAGATCTATTGTTTGAAAACATAAAGGCTCATCCGCGTGCCGAATACCTAAAGCTGGCGCTGGATTTTTACGCGAGGCTTGCAGAAATGGACGAAGCCGAGCTAAAGCGATACGATTTTTCGCTCCAGGAGGTATCAGACGGGCTTTCAGAGGTTAAAGCCATATGCGGAAGGGCGGGCATAAAAGAGGAATAAAATGTGCGTTGCGGTAACAAAAAAGGGTGCGGTGAGAGGAGTACGTGCCGGTGATTTGAAAATTTGGCGCGGCATACCATATGCATTGCCGCCAATAAATGAGCTGCGTTTTCGCCCGGCACAGGAATCAGAGGCGTGGGACGGTGTGCTTGACGCAACAAACTTTGGGCATGTTTGCCATCAAGACTATCCATCAGGAAGTGTTTCTGAGGATTGCCTTACGCTGAACATATGGAAGCCGGAGGGCGAGCAGCTCCCCGTGCTGTTTTTTATACACGGCGGTTCGTTTTGCCAGGGTGCGGGCAGTGACGGGGAGTTTGAGGGAAGCGTGCTGGCGCGTGAGGCGGGCGTGGTGGTGGTTACAATAAATTACAGGCTGGGCGTGCTGGGTTTTATGGATTTTTCCTATATTGATGAGCGCTTCAGCCCCAATTGCGGCTTTACAGATATAATAGCCGCGCTCAAATGGACGCACGAAAATATAGCGGCTTTTGGCGGCGACCCGCAAAATATAACGGTGTGCGGGCAGTCTGCCGGAGCCTATTGTTCTTGTGCGCTGGCGCTGAATGAGCGCGCGCGGCCGTATATATCCAAGGCCATAATGATGAGCGGGGCGCCCACACTGCTTCAATCGCCGGGTACGGCGCAAAAGATAGCGCAAAGGTTTGTGGAGCTGGCAGAAATAGAAAGTGCAGAAAGGCTTATAAATATGCCGGCAGAAAAGCTTGCGGCGATGCAGCGCGGTTTTGCCCACAGGAGCGGCATGGGCGCGGCCACATTTTCTTTGGAGGTGGACGGCAAAATAATAATGGATCACCCGATACCGCTTGCGCGGCGCGGCGCGGGCAGAGATATACCCATGCTGATAGGCACCACAAGAGAGGAGATGTCTTTTCTTTTAGTTAAGCAGCTCAGTAATGTTTTGGAAATAGGGGATATATTTAAAGAAGGTGAGTCTGCAGAAGAAGAGGCGGTGGCACGGCGCATATCACGTGCTTACGAAAAATATGGCAAGCGCGGTAGAAAAATGCTTATGTCAGACCTTGTTTTCCGTATGGCCAGCCTGTGGTTTGGCGAGGTGTACAGCCGCTATGCACCCACATGGATGTACCGCTTCGATTATGAAACGGCAGCTGCGCGGGTTTCCGGGCTGCATGCCTTTCACTCAACAGATATACCGTTTTTGTTTGGCACATACTCTAAGGGTATAACGCGGCCAATATTTTGGCTTTCGCCGCTACGAAGCGGCATAAACCGCATAAGCAGGGAGCTGCGCGCGGATTTTGCCACGTTCATGCGCACGGGAAAGCTGCCATGGGAGCCCTGCCGCAATGAACATACACCGGGCAAATGCTACGGGCAAAGCTGCAAAATAGAGCAGGTGGTGGAGCCGGAGGTTAAGCGCGCCTATGAGGGCAGCGCTTTTAAGCGCAGAAGCCTTGAGGGTGAGGAAAATATTTGAAGTAAAGCATGTGAAGTTACAGCGCTTTATGGTATCATAGAGGGCGACAAAATCATTTTCTGGGAGGCGGGGTATTTTTTTATGATTGGATATGTGGGCAGATATACGCCTATTGAGGTGCTGGAGGCCTTTGGGCTAAAGAGCGCGCCGCTGGAGCTGGATTTGGAGCATACCGCGGGTGCGGATGAATATATAAGAAACGTTTGCGGTTATGCAAAAGCGGTGCTTGTGGCCGTGCTGCGCGGCAAATATGATGCTGTGGTTATACCGGGCTGCTGCGAACCGCTGCGGCGGGTGGCAGACGTGCTGGAGCAGGAAACAGGTGTGAAAATATACCGTCTTGCGCTGCCCAAGGCGGGCGGAGCGGAGGCGGAGGAGCAGTTTGCGCGCGAGGTAAAGGGGTTTATACAGCGCTTGGCTGTGGATACTGGCAGGGGCTTTGATATGGAGAGGTTCACCGCGGCTATAGCAAGCGGAGCAGCACAGCCGCCAAGCGGGCACATAGCCGTGCTGGGAGCTTGTTTGCCGGAGTGGATACCCCCCATATTTGAAGTGGACGGCACGCTGGGCGCGGTGGACTATAGCTGCTCGCAGACGCAAAGATACTTTGATGATGTGAATGAACGCGGTGATGACGGTCGCAGCATAATAGACTGGTATGCCGCGCAGCTTTTGTGCCAGCTTCCCGTGCTGCATGCGCCTGAGGCCGAAAAGCGCGCGCAGGTTTACGCTGCAAAGGGAATAGAGGGCGTGCTGCATCATAGCGCTGCCTTTTGCGATTTTTACGGTATGGAATACGCCGAGATGGGCACGGGGCTGCCGGAGTTAAAGCTGGAAACAGAGTTTTCCGCCTCAGGCAGGGTGCAGGCCGCATCACGAATACAATCCTTTTTAGAGGCGAACGGCTGGCTGGCGGGTTCGCACGGTGCGGCGGGGGGCGCTAAACGCAAGCAACGCCCGCGCAACGGATTTTATATTGGCATAGACAGCGGTTCTGCAAGCACAAATGCCGTAGTGCTGGATATAGCCGGCAATATTGTGGCTAAGGGAAGTCTTTCAACGGGAGATAAATGCCAGCAGAGTGCAAAGCTGCTGGTGGAGGTGCTGCTAAAGCAAAAGGGTATAGATAAAGATTTGGTGCGCTACACTGTGGCAACGGGCTATGGAAGGAACGTGCTGCGAGATATAGACAGAGATATAACGGAAATAACCTGTCATGCGAAGGGCGCCTCATACTTTTTTCCGGATGCGGCAACCGTTATAGATGCAGGCGGACAGGATTGTAAAGCGATCCAATTGGGGGCAGACGGCAGTGTTGCGGATTTTGTGATGAACGATAAATGCGCGGCGGGAACCGGCCGTTTTTTGGAAATGATGGCGGAAAAGCTGGGTATGCCCATAAACGAGTTGAGCAAGGCGGGACAGGCGTGGAGCAGGGATGTGAGCATCACAAGCACATGCGCTGTTTTTGCGGAGTCCGAAGTGCTGTCGCTTTTGGCGGAGGGAACTGCTGCTGCGGATATAATTCACGGTATAAACGGTTCTGTGGCAAACAGACTGCTTTCCATGATAGTTTTAGCAGATTTTTCAGGGCCATATGTCTTGACGGGCGGCGTGGCACAAAACGCGGGCGTGGTGCTGGCGCTGTCTGAGCGGCTGGGAGAGACGGTTGCCGTGCCGGAAGAGCCGCAGCTCATAGGTGCGCTGGGCGCGGCGCTGTTTGCGCTGGAGTCCGTTTGACGGAATATTGTTTAAGTATGCGCGCTCCGCTGCAAAGCAATATGTGCAAAAAGGTGTTCGCTTTTGCCCTATAGGCGGCGCGAAAGATGCAGCTGAATAAATATGAAATATTTTACTGTATGACGGAACAAAGCGCGCGTCAAATACGACTAATACATATAAGGCACGGGCACAAAAAAGGCGGTGCAAAGCCCCAAAGCGGTGCCCAAGAATATTGTGAACAAATTGTTATAAATTCTTTAGATTGTGATGACATAAAGTTCACGTTTGATGTATAATATCTATGGTATAATGATTTATAAGAATTGGAAATTTATGCTAAAGCGAAGAGAGGTTTGATCAATGAAAAAATTTGCGAAAATAACAAGTTTAGCGGTTGCAGGTTTGATGTGCGTTACCATATTTGCAGCCTGTGGCGACAAGAACGTGGAAGAGCCTACGGATTCACCGGAGCCTATACAAACTACGCAGTCTACGCCCATGCCGGCTGAAACGCCCACGCCTCCGCCCACGCCTTCGCCCTCTCCCACACCTACTCCGGAGCCAACGGCTACGCCTGAGCCAGAAGCCAGCGCCAGTGCCAGCTCCAGTTCAAGCGCAAGCAACGGCCCGCTCAAGCTAAAGGCTGAGAATGCCGAGGTAACAAAGGTACAGGAGCGCTTGGAAGAACTTGGCTATCTTGATAAGGTTACGGGATATTACGGTACAGATACAGAATCTGCCGTAAAAAAATTCCAGAAGAATAACGATCTGGACGCGGATGGCGTAGTGGGAAGCGGAACCAAAAAGGTGCTGTTCTCAGATAACGCTAAAAAAGCAAGCTGATAGTTTTAACAAAATAACAGACGGTGCGCAGAATATGCATCGTCTGTTTTTTTTGTTTCAAAATATGCCGCGCAGTGGCCTTAAAAATACATTTGAAAAAAATGTATGCTAACGTTCCCACAAATTTCTTGACAGTGGCTTTAGGGATGGTATAATCTAGTTAACATCGGTTTTGCGTCAAGTGCAAGGCGCCTTGTAAAGGGCGTTTGGCGCAGCCGAAAAAAACATATTATTGCTTGCAGTGCCACAAAAATTCCAAAAATGAAAGGAAAATCAAACAATGTCAAAAAGATTAGTAGTGGGAGCCGATCCGGCCGGATATGACCTCAAAGAGAGCGTGAAAGCCTATTTGGAAGAAAAGGGCTATGAGATAGTTGACGTGGGTACAACCTCACTTGACGAGCCTGTGGACTATTACAACGTAGGAGCCAAGGTGGGAGAAAAGATATCCAGCAAAGAGTTTGAGCGTGGACTGCTGTTTTGCGGCACAGGCATGGGCGTAAACATAGTTGCAAACAAATTTCAGGGCGTATACTGCGGCCTGTGTGAAAGCGTTACAACGGCGCGCCTGTGCAAAATAATAAATAACTGCAACGTGCTTTCTATGGGTGGATTTTTAATAGCTCCCCAGCTTGCGTATATGATGGTGGATGCTTTCCTGGAAGCAGAATTTTCTCAAGGCTTCCCGCCGGCAGATCCGGACTTTTTAAAGGGCTGCTATTGCGCCATACAGGAAACCGAAAGGGAATGGATGAAATAATAGCATAGATAAAGCGCCGCTGTGCAGCCAAAAGCTCACGGTGGCGCTTTTGTTTTATAGAAAATCATTTTATATATGTCTGGAATTGAACAGATTTTATATGTTTTTTTCTCTTGCGGCGAGTTGCCGCAAAGCGCCTTTGCGCGGGCAAAACAGCGAAATAAAGGCGCGCGGCCTTATGGGCTGGTTTTGCGGCGTTTAGCAAACTATTTCATAAAACATATATTAATATCAGAATATATAAAAAATTGTAAATGGTATAATTGCGAAATCAAAAAATATCGGATATAATTAGGTAGGATATTAAGGCGGTATATTCCGCTATGCAAAATAAAATCATATACGGAACGGGAGAACATCTTTATGCGGTTATTGACAAGATCGGATTTTGACGGGTTGGCGTGCGGTGCGCTTCTTAAAGAGATTGGCATTATAGATTCATGGAAATTTGTGCATCCCAAGGATATACAGGACGGTTTGGTGGATGTGCGGGTGGATGATGTGCTGGCGAATGTGCCGTATGCGGAAGGCTGCAAGCTCTGGTTCGACCATCACTCCAGCGAGAGTGAAAGGCTGGGAAAGTATGTGGATTTTGAGGGCGAAAGCCGCCTTGCAGATAGTGCGGCGCGTGTAATATTCGATTATTACGGTGGCGAGGAGCGTTTGCCTCACTTTGTGGAAATGGTTAAGGCTGTTGACAAGGTAGACGCGGCAAAGCTGACTGTGGACGAAATACTAAACCCTGAGGGGTGGGTGCTGCTGGGCTTTATAATGGATCCGCGCACAGGCCTGGGCAGATTTCGCAATTTTAGAATAAGCAATTACGAACTTATGGAAACGCTTATAGATGCCTGCCGCACCCAGAATATAGAAGAGATACTGCAAAACCCTGATGTAAAGGAAAGGGTGGAACTGTATTTTGAGCAGGATGCGCTTTTTAGGGAAATGGTAAAGGAGCATACGCGCGTTCAGGGCAATGTGATAATATCAGATCTGCGCGGGGTAGACCCCATATATGCGGGCAACCGTTTTGTGGTGTACAGCCTGTATCCGGAACAGAATATATCTATGTGGGTGGTTGATGGACGCGGAAAGCAAAACTGCCCAATAGCTGTGGGATACAGCATAATAAACCGTTCCTCAAATACTGATGTAGGCGCATTGATGCTAAAGTATGGCGGCGGCGGACACAAGCAGGTGGGAACCTGCCAGGTGCCCTATGAGGATTCTGACAGAGTTATAGAAGAGCTGGCTGCAAAAATGAATGAGGACGGCTGAGAAGAGATATATTAAAAGAGCGTACAGATCGCTCTTTTTTTAGAATTGGTGAGAGCTGTATAAAAGTCGCGAATATGACCAAATTGCGGAAAATTTTATAAATGCTGTACAAATCGCGATTTAAAATATATAATGTATAAAATCGGCAATAGGCCGAAACCCGCAGTCAAAAGCGGTTTTGCGCAATGCTGCGCAGGGGGATTTTGACCGGTGGGGAAAATGGGCAAGTTTTTTTGAGCAAGAGATAGTTATATAAAAATGGCGCATTTTTAAATGTTTGAATGTGCTGTAAAATGAGACCGATAAATTTCGAGTCAAAAAATCTCCGTCGCTTTACATAACGGGCCATATATATTATACTTTAGTGGGATGCTTTAAAAGTGGTTAATCTTGTGCAAAAAGAGCGGGTATTCAGGAGTGAGAGGCGTTATTTCGAAGCTTTTACATAAATTGTGGGCAAGCAAACGGGCTTTTGTTTGCGTGTTTGCTCTTTTTGCGTTTGTGCTCTATATTACCGGCTGCGGAGCCTCAGAAGGTGCCCTGGATCAGCTTGTTTCGGGCGATTCCGGCGGCGGTGGCGGTGAGCAGGCGGCGGTAAATGGCTCTTGGGACGCAACGCCCAAAATAGCTGTGGTGGAGGCATCGGGAGAGGAAGTAATTTCCGATGATAACGATTTATTTACAATAGATGTGTCCAACAAGGCAGACGGCTATTTTATGGTGAAATACGAGGGCGATAACCAAGATGTGAAGATACGCGTGCAAAACAGCAATGCCAAGCAAGATTATATATACCAGCTTTCACCCGAAAAATACGGAATGTACGAGGTCTTTTCCTTTCCGCTGGGGGACGGCAGCTATAAGATAGGCGCTTTTGAAAGCGTTCCGGGTGGGCAGTACAATACAGCATTTGAAAAGAGCGTGGATGTGACGCTAACTGATCAGGCAAAGCCGTTTTTGTATTCCATACAGAATATAAACTTTTCGGCTGATAGCACCGCCGTAAAAAAGGGCGCGGAACTGGCGGCATCGGCTAATGATGAGATAGGCGTAATAGAAAATATATTCAAATTTGTGGTAGATAACGTAAAATATGATGAGAGTGTAGCGCAAAAGGTTATAAGCGGAGAGATAGCGGGAAATTATCTGCCCGATCCGGACAGCACGCTGGCATCGCTGACCGGCATATGTTACGACTATGCTTCGCTTATGGGGGCAATGCTGCGCTCGCAGGGCATTCCCGCCAAGATGGCGTTTGGCTACGCAGACGGCGTGTACCATGCCTGGCTGCTGGTATACTCTGCGGAGAGCGGCACGGTAAGCAAGGTGATAAATTTTGACGGTACGAACTGGTCGCTCATGGATCCCACCTTTTCGGCTACATCTGGTCAGATGGCAGATTTTGTGGGCAAGGGAACGCAATACGATCAATTGTTTGTATATTGAGGCGAAAAGGAGATTGATTTAAGTATGGCAAAGAAAAGAATGCTTTCCGACGGTGAGTTGTCGGCCTTTTGCGAACAGCTGGCATTCATGATAAAAGCCGGTATTTCATTGCAGGAGGGGCTGATGCTCCTTTGTGAGGATACGAAAAACGCCAGGGGGACGGAGATATCAAACCGGCTGCTTGAAAGTGTGGAAAACGGCAGCTCACTTGCAGACGCCTTAAAATCGTCAGGTGAGTTTCCTCATTACATGATAAACATGGTGGAAATAGGCGAGACCTCCGGCAGGCTGGAGGCCGTGCTGGATTCGCTCAGGATATATTATGAGCGAAACGAATCCATATCAAAAAGCATAAGGAGCGCTGTCACTTACCCGCTTGTTATGATAGTTATGATGCTGGTGGTGGTGCTTATAATAATAATTGAGGTACTGCCGGTGTTTCAGGGTGTGTTTGAGCAGCTTGGCAGTGAGCTTTCGCCCTTTGTGCAGGGTATACTGAGCTTCGGGCAGGCGGTGAGCCAGTATTCTGTGGTGATAATAGCTGTACTGGCCGCAATTGTAGCCATATTCATAATACTGCGCAACACCGAAAAGGGCAGGCGCGCGCTGGCTTCCATATCGGAGGGCATGTTCAGAAAGGTGAACGATTCGCTCATATCTGGCAGATTTGCCTCTGCTATGGCGCTCATGATGGGCAGCGGTATGGATGTTGATCAATCGCTTGATATGACGCAGCAGCTGATAGACAACAGCAAAACAAAGCAGAAGATAGAGAACATAAAAAGCGATATGCTAAATGGCAAGGGCTTTGCGGAAGCAATGGTGGATTCCGGCCTGTTTTCCGGTCTTTATGGAAAAATGATAACGGTGGGCTTTAAAACGGGCGCTCTTGATGAGGTTATGGATAGAATAGCAAAGCACTATGAAGAGGAAACAAACAGGCGTATAAATGCCTCGGTGGCGGCAATAGAGCCTACGCTGGTGGCTATACTCTCGCTGGTGGTGGGGCTGATACTTTTGGCCGTAATGCTGCCGCTTATGGGGGTTATGTCCGCTATAGGATAAACGGGTGCCATATATGGGAAAAGCGTTTACAAGCCGTAATAAGGAAAAAAACAGTATATTGAAGCTGCTGCTTCCCGTGCTGCTGTTCGTTATGATAGTGGTGGTGGTGCTTATTGGCGTGCAAAACGTTTCCACCAGCGCAAGCACGGAGCGGCTGGCGGCAATGGAGCAGGCGGTGCGGCGCGCGGTGGTGCAGTGCTATGCAATAGAGGGCAGATACCCCTCCAATCTTGATTATTTAGAGGAAAACTACGGTCTAATAACAGACAATGACCGATATATTTACCACTATCAGGTGTACGGTTCAAACCTGCTGCCGGGTATAGCGGTATTTGCTAAAAAATAGAGGACGATATGGAAAATGGAAAGCAGCACATAACAGATATAGTTTTTGTACTTTCGCTGTTCTGCGTATTCGCGGTATTGGCGTTGTTTGTTGTTGTTATGGGCGCGAATGTTTACAAGGGTATATCCGTAAATATGTCTGAAAACTACAACGCGCGTACCTCCGTTACATATATAACAGAGAAAATACGCCAAAATGATTCGGGCGGCAGCATAAGCGTAAAAAGTGTGGGAGATGCAAGCGCGCTTGTGATATCGCAAAATTTGGAGGGTGAAGTTTACGAGACGTGGATATTCGTTTCGGATGGAAATCTAAACGAAACTATGGTGCGAAAGGGCACAACGGTATCCCCCGGAGACGGTCAGACAATAATGAATCTGCAAAGCATGGAGCTTGAGAAAACGCAGGGCGGAGCCATAGCGGTTTCGGTGGTAGACGGCGAGGGCAACAGCTTTGACAGTACGGTATATATGAAGAGCGGCGGAGAATGATGCATGGGTAATAATTCCTCAAAAACAAAGCTGGTTCTTATAGAACTCATAATCATTATATTGTTTTTCTCCATCGCGGGCGGTGTGTGCGTGAATATTTTTGCGCAGGCGCGCGTTTTGAGCATGCGGAGCACAGAGCTGACCAACGCAACGCTTGTGGCGCAAACTGCTGCGGAGCTTTTGCGCGGCGCGGAGGACGAGCAGACCGCGCTAGAAAGCAGCTACCAAAAAACAGACAGCGGTTTTGCCGCGTTTTTTGACGCGGGCTGGGCGCCCACACAGGATGAAAACGCAAAATACAGTTTAAATATAAGTACACAAGATAGCGGCGGGCTGTTTGCCGCAGATATTTCGGTGAATAAATCCGGTGACGAGATATATTCTGTTACTGTGAAAAAGTATTTGGGAAAGTGAGACGGGCGCGCGCATGAACAAGAGTGAGCAGGGCATGAGTACGGGAACGGGCGGCATATCCATATTGGCGATATTTGTTGTGCTGTGTTTGACAACACTGGCTACGCTTTCGTTGGTTTCCGCGCGTGCAGATTACAAGCTGGCCGAAAAGACATCGCTTTCAGCACAAGAATACTACGCGGCGGATTCTGCCGCTGAAGAGCAGCTTGCGGCTGTAATGGCCGCCGCTAAAGGGGCGTACTGGCAGACGGCGGTGGAAGCGCTGGGAGCCGGCGTACAGATCAAAGAGGGCTTTGCGTTAGTGAGCTATAGTGTTACAATAAACGATATAAAGTCTTTGGATGTAACAATAAAATTGACTTTAGACGGTGCTGATGTGCCCACGGGCGAATGGAGCCGAAACAGCTGGAATACCAGGGTGGTTTCGCCTGCCGGTACTGCGCAGGGTCTTAACGTATTTACAACACTGGGCTAAAGATAGCCGGTGCCGAGGAGTGGATGAGCTATGATAGATGCCGAACAAATATTGAAGCTGGCAGCAGAGAAGGAAGCCTCAGACATATTTATAATAGCAGGTCTTCCCGTGTCTCTTAAGGTAAACAATCAAATAGTGCGCATTGGCGAGGATCGCCTAATGCCGGAGGATACGGAGCGTATAATACACGAGATATACGGTCTTGGGCAGCGCAGCCCAGACAGAATGCTTCAAACCGGAGACGATGATTTTTCATTTTCACTGCAGGGGTTGTCTCGCTACCGTGTCAGTGTTTACCGTCAGCGTGGATCGCTTGCGGCTGTTGTGCGCGTAATAGTGTTCAGCCTGCCAGATCCCTCTGTTTTGAGTATACCGGAAATAGTGCTGGCGCTTGGAAACAAGCCCAAGGGCATGGTGCTTGTAACCGGCCCTGCGGGCAGCGGAAAATCTACCACGCTGGCCTGTATAATAGATATGATAAACCAAACGCGCAATGCGCACGTGGTAACGCTGGAAGACCCTATAGAATATCTGCACCGGCATGACAAGAGCATAATAAGCCAGCGCGAAATAGTTACAGATACGGAAACCTATGCCGTGGCTCTGCGTGCCGCGCTTCGTCAGGCGCCGGATGTTATACTGCTTGGAGAGATGCGAGACTACGAAACAATAAGCATAGCCATGACGGCGGCAGAAACCGGCCATTTGGTGATATCAACGCTGCACACTATGGGCGCCACAAACACTATAGACCGCATAATAGACGCTTTCCCGCCAAACCAGCAGGGGCAGATCCGCGTTCAGCTCTCTATGGTATTGCAGGGCGTGGTGTCACAGCAGCTTATAACCACGCAGGATAAAAAGGTGGTTCCCGCTTTTGAAGTGATGCTGGTGAATACCGCAATAAGAAATATGATAAGAGAATCCAAAACGCATCAGATAGACACGGCAATTTTCTCCGGCATGAACGAGGGAATGATAAGCATGGATTCCAGCCTCTTGAAGCTATATGAAAATGGTATAGTTACCGCGGAGGAAATATTGACGCACAGTATGTCTCCTGATATGCTGCAGAAAAAGATGAACAGATAAAATATATTTGGTTTGGGCAATAGATACAATGGCAGAAAGGATGTAGTCGTGAAGAAAAAAGTATTGAAGGTGCAGATGCTGGGCGGATTTGAGGTTACGTATGCAGATATGCCTATCATTACAAAGGACGCCCGCAACAGCATGCTTACACAGTTGCTGCAATATCTTCTTGTGAACAGAAACAAGATGGTATCACAGGATGAGCTGATAAATGTGCTTTTGGGTGACGATGATATGAGCAACCCGGCAGTTACGCTGAAAAACATAGTGTACAGGCTTAGAAAGCTGCTGGCGGCGGGAGGCGTGGAAAAGGAATGCGTTATATATAAGCGCAGCGCGTATGGCTTCTGTTCGGATATCCCCTGCGATATAGACATAGAAAAGTTTGCTTCCATTGTGGGTGAAATACGCGGAAAAGAGCTTGCGGACAAAGATTGTTATGAGCTTTGTTTTGAAGCTATGGATCTTTTCAAGGGCGAGTTTCTGCTGAAGATATCCGGCGAACCGTGGGTGATGAAAAATTCGCTGATATATCAGGATATGTACCTTTACGTGCTGGGCAGAGCCTTTGATATAGCAGAGCGTACCGGCCAATATGAAAGTATGCTGCCGCAGCTCAAAAAAGCCTCAGAGATATACCCCTATGAGGAAAGTGTATATCTTATGCATATATCCTGCCTGCATCAGCTGGGCATGGTGAAAGAAGCCGTTGCGGAGTATGAGCTGGTAACGGCTATACTGTTTGACGACCTTGGTATAGGGCCGTCAGATAAGCTGCGCAGCCTCTATGCCAAAATTACAGACGGCTTGCAGCAGGTTACAGAATCCATAGTGGATATTCGTAACAAAATGAACGATATGGCAACGGAAAAGGGTCCGTTCTTTTGCAATTTGGAAACATTTGCCAATATATACCAGTTTGCCGTGCGGCATATGGATAGGAGCGGAAAATCTGTATTCCTTATGCTCTGCTCACTGAGCGAGGCGGACGATTCGCCGCTGCGGAGCGGAAACCGTTTAAAGAAAGTGGTTTCTTCTATGCGCGAGGCGGTGCGGCTAACCTGCCGCAAGGGCGATGTGTACACGCGCTACAGCCCCACGCAGTTTTTGCTCATGCTAATGGAAATAAGGCAGGAAAATTGTGACGTGGTGGCGGGCAGACTGCGCAGGAATTTTTACAAGCAGCCCAAGATGGGCAGGATAAACATAAGTTGCCGCAGCATTTCCGCTGCGGATATGGATATCATAATGGAAGAGGACGCACTCAATAAAGAGCCGGCCTGGAAGCCCGAAAAGTAATGAACGGCAAAAAAAATGATATGATTTTAAAAAGCCTACCGCAATTCACTTTTTTTGCAGGTAGGCTTTGATATAATTATAGCAGTTTAATTTTACTGCAGATTTTTTATTGGTGAAAGCCGGGCTGAGCCGTATTTGCCAATACAGTGCTTGAGCCGTTTTTGAAGAGGCTTAGCCAGCATAAGTTTTAGCAAGGAAAGAGGTGCCTTTTTATGGGAGTCACATTCATACTGGGCCGTCCGCGCAGCAGGCGTGAGGATGCGCTGGTTGATAGAATAAAGGCTGTGTCCGCGGGCGATGCGCTCTTTCCCGTGCTGGTGATAGTGCCGCCGCAGGCCACCTATGCCATGGAGTGTATGCTAATGGATAAGCTGGAGGCCGCCGGGCTGATGGGTGTTGACGTGGCAAGTATTTCCCGCGTGGCGCAGCGAATAGGCGAAGAGGTGCGCGGCGTAAGCGGCAAGCCAATAGGCAGCGCGGGCAAAAGCATACTTATAAAAAATATACTGGACGGCAATGGCGAGCTATTTAGCTCTTTCAGCGGGCTTAGAAGAAGCGCCACGCTGCCTTCGCTGCTGGACGGCGTTATAACGGAGCTGAAACAGCTTGATATACCAGCCGAGGAGCTGGAAGCGCTGAGTGAGGGGGGGAACGGCAAGTTTAAGGATATTGCATATATATATCGTGAACTGCAGCGGCTCACAGCGGGCTGCGTGGATGCTGAGGACAGGCTGGCAGCGGCTGCAAAGCATATACCTGAAGCAGATTTTATAAAACGAGCGCATGTTTTTATACACGGCTTTGATATGTATAATCAGCAAACGGTAAATTTTATAACTGAAATAATGCGAACCGCCGCCCATACCACAATGACCTTTCTTTCCGCGCCCGCAGGTGCCGCGGATGCAAGCGCCTACGGCATATGCGATGAAAACCGTATGAGATTCCACGCCGCTGCAAATAGTTTGGGGCTGGAAGTGGTTACCGTGGCGGAGGACGAGGCGGTAAGCGCTGATATGCTGCACATACGAAACAATATCTTCGCGCATCCGGCGGCGCGTGCGGGCGCGGCAAGGGACGTGAGCATTTCGCGCGCCTGTGATATGCGCGAGGAGGTGGATGGCGTGGCGGCGCAAATAGCTTATCTTGCGCAAAAACGCGGCTATGCCTTCTCAGATATGGCCGTTGTATGCGGCAACGCTGAAAGCTATCTTGGCATGGTGCGCAGACGGTTCTCTCTGGCCAACATACCCTGCTATACGGGAGAAAAGAGGGGGCTGGCGCAGTGCGCGGCGGCAGACTTTGTGCTGGGCGCGTTTGAGCTTTCGCGCGGACGGCTGAAAAAGGACACTTTGCTGAAGCACGCTGCCACAGGCTTTTGCGGGCTTTCGGCAGTGCAATGCGCCGCGCTGAAAAACTACGCCTACGAAAATATACGTGACGGTTTCGCTTTCTTGAAGCAGTTTGAGGGGGAGGCGGAAAAGGCGCGCGCCGTTTTGATGGAGCCAATAGCGCGTCTGCGTGAGCGGGCAAAAAAGGCGGTAACGGCGGCAGAATCTGTAAGGTGCGTACAGGCATACCTTGAAGAGAAGGATTTTCGCGCAGGCGTGGAGCGGGCGGCTGCTGAAATGCGCTCTGCCGGGCTGCTGGAGGGTGCAGATTATACAGAGCAGGCCTATGAGCGTATACTGCGGCTTTTAGAGCAGGCGGCAGAGCTGCCGGGGCTGAACAGTTCGGGCGCGGCGCTGGCAAGGCTGCTTGGTGCGGGCATGGCGGCGGAAAGCATAAGCATAATACCACCCGCGGCAGATGAGGTGCTGTGCGGAGACATTGCGGGAACCTATCTGGGAGATGTAAAAATATTGTTTGTGCTGGGCATGAACGAGGGTGTGATACCAAATTATACACGCGCGCCTGATGTGCTCACAGAAGAGGAGCGGGAGCTTATACTGGGCAGCATTGCGGGCTTGAAGCACACAGGCAGTGTGGATAAGCAAAAGCTGGCCATAGTGAAGGCGCTTTCCCGCCCGCGTGAAAAGCTGTATCTAAGCTATGTGCAGGAGGGGGGAGCGCAGCCCTCGCCTCTCATAGAAAGGATACATTCCATATTTGAAAGCGTACGCGAAAACGATATGAGGAACATAGCGGCCATGCTGCAAATAAACGCGGTGGATATGGCGGTGGCAGATATGCGTGCCGCTATAGACGGAGCGGGCGGCGCGGAAAATGCGGAGGGCAGAGCCATAGCCGCCGCGCTCAAGGCGCCCGAATGCGAACGGGAAATAGCCGCCGCGCTAAGCGAGATGCAGCGTGAAAGCCGCGCCGTATCAATTGCCGGTCACACGGGTATATATGGAGAATTTAAAGCCTCGGCCACGCGTTTGGAGAGCTTTTTTGCCTGCCCGTACAAGCATTTTTTGAATTACGGCATACGCGCCGCCGTGCCGCGGGAACATACTGTGGACAGTATGGACGCGGGCAGCTATGCCCACGGTGTGCTGGATATGGCGGCAAAGGCGGTAGCGGAAAGAGGCAAGAAGTGGAAAGAACTGCCGGATGAAGAGTTTTCCGCCATAATGGATGATTGCGTAAAGCGGGCGCGGGAGGCGCAGCCGAAATTTTTGCTGAACCGGCACAATGCCGCCGTGCTGGAGGCGGTGGAGCGGGATGTAAAGGTCACTGCCGAAATGATATTGCGCCAGTGCAAATGCGGAGAGCTTTCGCCCTGGGTCACGGAGCATAGCTTTGACGTGGAGGGTGTGCACGGCATAGTGGACAGGATAGACCGCGCAGAACTTGACGGAAAAAAATATTTTGCAATAGTGGATTACAAAACGGGCGCGCGGGATTTTGATATAAACAGGCTGCTTATGGGTGTGGATATGCAGCTTGTGATATATATAATGGCTGCGCAGGTGCTTTTGGGAGGCGAATATGCCTTTGCCGGAGCAAACTATATGCGTGTGTATGGTGCGCTAAGAGAGC
Organism: uncultured Christensenella sp.; assembly: GCA_964463305.1. Lineage (GTDB taxonomy): Bacteria > Bacillota > Clostridia > Christensenellales > Christensenellaceae > UBA5399. Next base: position 31,917 of record CAYXBW010000003.1, read on the forward strand.
GGCAGGCCGCGCTGGAGCCGCTTTACAGGATGCGCGGCATAATGGGCGCGGCGGCGGATGCGGCCGGTGCTCTTTACGGTTTGGCGGGCAAAAATTCGCTCTTTGCGGTGAACGGGCAGGTGAAAAGGGATGGAGAGTACTACAGCTCTGTGGAAAAAAGGTACTTTCCGCCGGAGCAGCTCAGCATACTTGTAAATTACGTGAAAAGCCTTATCTCGCGGGCAAAGCGCGAAGTGCTTGCGGGAGAGAATGCCATATCGCCCGTATTCGGTTCTTCCGGCGGCGGCGCCTGCGAGTATTGCGATTATGCGGGTGTGTGCATGATAGACGAGGGCGACCCGCGCGCGCGTATAAGGCGGGTGGGCGCGCTTTCCAAGCAGGAGGCGCTCTGTGAGATGAGCGCAGCGGAGCAGGAGGAGCTATGAACTATACTGAAACACAGCGGCGGGCAATAGAAACGCAGGGGGATGCCGTACTGGTTTCGGCGGCGGCGGGCAGCGGCAAAACAAGCGTGCTGGCGCGCAGGGTGGCGCGGCTTATTGAGGACGGCGCAGATATACGCTCCATGCTGGTGATGACCTTTACAAAGGCGGCGGCTGCCGAAATGAAAACGCGTATAGCGCGTGAGCTGGCGCGGGCGGCGGCGGAGCGCAAAGACGCGCGGCTGCTGGAGCAATCGGAACTGGCCGGTGCGGCGGATATATGCACATTTCATAGTTTTTGTGCCAAAGCGGTACGCGAAAACTATGCCGTGACCGGCGCCGCGCCTGATTTCAGAATAATGCCGGAGGAGGAGGCAGTAGCGCTGAGAGCCGCCGTACTGCGGGATTATTTCGATTTATTATATGAGCGGCAGGATGCGGATTTTTTAAGGCTGCTGCGGCGGTACACAACACGCGCAGACGATGGGCAGCTCATGCGCGTATTACTGCGCGTAATGGGTGGCATGATGGGTCAGCCGGATCCATTTGGCTGGGCGCTGCGCTCTGCAAATATGGAGCCGCGCATGTATGCGGCAATATTGAAACGCGAATATGAAGCGCTGCTTTTATCTATGCTTGAAGAAGCGGTTTCCCTTATGCGGCTGGCACTTTCCGTGGCGGAGGAATATAACGCGGCACAGGCGGCGGCAGATGCAGAAACGGTGGAAAAACTTTCTGATATGCTGTGCTGCGCGCGTGGAGCCAGCATAGGCGAGGCTATGGAGTATTTTGCAGAGCTAAAGATACCAAATCTTCTGCGGGGCGCAGACCCTGCCGTTAAAGAGCTTTCCGGTGAATGGAGAAGTGAGGCGCGCTCTCTTTTGAAGCGTTTTCTGGAAGATGAGGTATACGCAAATTTTGAGGAAACAGTGCTGGCTCAGCTTGCGCACACAACGCCGGATGTACGCGCCATGGTGGAGCTGATACGCGTATTTTCACGGATGTATGACGCCGAGAAAAAGAGGTCAAACGCGCTTGATTATGAAGATTTGCAGCACCGTGCTTTAAAGGCGCTGAGAGAGTGCGGCGCGGTATACAAAGAGCGCTTTTCGCACATATTTGTGGATGAATATCAGGATACAAACCCCGTGCAGGAGGAGATAATATCTCTTGTAACGGGCGACAACAAGCTATTTATGGTGGGAGACGTAAAGCAGAGCATATACCGTTTCAGGCTGGCCGATCCGGGAATTTTCCGCCGCAAGGCAAGTTTGTTTCGCTCAGCGGAGCAAAACGGTGAAATAATTGTGATGAACGATAATTTCAGAAGCTGCGGAGGCGTTATAGATGCGGTGAATTTTGTAATGGAATGCGTTATGAGCGAGCGGCTGGGAGAGGTGGAATATCACGCGGAAGAAAGGCTGTCCAAAAACAAGGAGGGCGGCTGTGCGCGCATATTGCTGTGCGGTGTGGAGGAGATGCCGGACGCGGAAGAGGAGGGGGAGGATACCTCGCCCGCTTCATGGGACAGCGCGCAGGCAGATATGATAGCCGCGCGCATAGCGGCGGATGTGGCGGCAAGCGGCACAGACGCTTCGCTAAGCTACGGAGATTTTGCCATACTGATGCGTTCTCGCTCCAATCTCACGGCGGAGATAAAGCGTGCGCTTGACGCGCGCGGCATACCCTGCGTGATATCCATGAAGCAAACGCGTGATATACCGGAGGTGGAGCTGTTTGTAAACCTGCTGCGCCTGGTGGACAACCCTCTAAGGGATGTGCCGCTGCTTTCTGTGCTGCGCTCCTTCATAGGCGGCATGGATGAGCGTGATTTTGCCGTTATACGTGAAAAGTATGCACAGGGAAATTTTTGTGAAGCGGCGCTGCGTTTCACGCAAGAGGAAAGCGGTGGTCTGGCGGCAAGATTGAAGAAATTTTTTGAGGAGATGGACGCGCTGCGGCTGGAGTGCGGCGCGCTGCCCCTAATGGATTTTGTGAACGGACTTGCGGAGCGCTATGGCTTTTTTCGCTATGTTAGCTGCGCGGCGGGCGGCGCTGCCAAGCGGGGCATATTTGAGGAGTTTCTGGCGCTTACGGCAACGCTTACAGAGGCGGGGGGAAACAGCCTGTACGGGCTGCTGCGTGAGCTGGACGAAATAAAGAAACGGCAGGGCGGCTACGTGCAGTATGCGGACGGCTCGCGCAGCGCGGACTGCGTGAAGATAATGACAATACACGGCTCCAAGGGCTTGGAATTCCCCGTTGTTTTCATTGCGGGCATGAACAAAAAATTCAATCTGCGCGACATGCACGAAAGCTTTTTGCTGCACAGCGAATATGGCGTTTCCACAGTTTTTGTGGATGAGGAGAAGCGCGAACGCTTTGACACGGTGGAGCGTACAGTGCTGAGGGAAAAGCTGGCCTGTGAAAACCGCTCTGAAGAGCTGCGTATGCTGTACGTGGCTATGACGCGCGCCAAGGAGCGGCTGTACATGACGGGCTGCATAAAGGATGCGGAAAAACAGATGCGCCGCTTTGAAGCGCTTTCAGGGCGCTATGACAGCGCAAATTGTATGCTGGACTGGGTGATGGCGGCCAATATGGCACGGCGCGGCATAGAGGTGGAGCTGGTGCAGCCGGAGGGAGCAGCCGCGCAAAATACAGAGTTTGATTTTGATGCGTGGCGCGCAAAAATGACGGAGATGGATGGCGCGGCAGAGCTGATAAGCCTGCCTGTGGCGGCGCGCGTGCCCGCCAAAGTTTCGGTGAGCGCGGTGAAGCGTTCGGCGCAGCCGGGCATACGTTCCTTTTTGCGCCCACAGCATGATGATGCAGAGGGCGAAATAACGGGCGCAGAGCTTGGAACGCTGGTGCACAGCCTTATGGAGCGAATGGTCAAGAGCGGTGCAGGCGTTGAGGCGGAGGCAAACGCCATGCTGGAGGCAGAGCTGGTAACAGCGGCAGAGCACAGTGCCCTGCTTGAAAACAGGCAGATGGCGGAACGTTTTTTGCAAACGAAGCTGTATGAGCGAATAAGGGCGGCGGAGCGCGTGCTGTATGAGCAGCATTTTAACATGCGGGTAGGCGCAAGCGAAATTGGCTACGGCGAGAAGGGGGAAATGCTGGTTCAGGGTATAATAGACCTCGCTTTTATGGAAAACGGAAAGTGGGTACTGGTGGACTATAAAACGGACAGGGTGGGCGCGGACGGCGTGGAAAAGGCGGCAGAGGGCTACAAGGTGCAGCTTGAGCTTTATTCCAAAGCGTTGGAACGTATAACGGGAATAGGTGTGGCGGAGCGCGCGCTTTATTTTATGCGTCCGGGCGTGGAGTTTTTATGCTGACACCATATGGCGATGGTGCTGCTTTGGAATAAGGGTGCTTGGCTTGTTGCGTGAAGATGATAGCTTTACGGCGAGGCGCTTACTATGCGTTAAGCGGTCAGCGCGAGGAGTGTAGAAAGCGGCTTTGTGCTGCGCAAAACGTGCGGGCATAAAAAAAGCGCGAATGCGCCGCGCCTTAGATGATCATTAAAATTTGCCGGGTGGAAGCGTTAGCTGTATATTTGTGAATAGACAAGCGAATATATGAGCGCCATGCCGCCAATGAAGGCAAACACGCCAATTATTGTCCACCAAAAGCTCTTTGGTATCTTTTGCTTTTCGGCCTTCTCGGCCTCTTCAAGGTTTTCCAGCTGTGCCTTGCAGGTGGGGCAAAACTCTGCGCTGTCCTCAAATTTTATGTGGCAAAGCGGACATATTTTCATTCATCTTCTCCTATATTTTGGTTGTTTCTTTTTAGCTCGCGCCTGTACAGCAGCCACAGCAGTAAAAAAAGCGCCGTTACCACCGAAACCGATACCACAAGATATATCAAGTCTTGTGAGATAAGCACAATGCCCGCAACAAAACAAGCGTAAGCAAGCAGACTGAAGAAGCTCAGACCCTTTCTTACAAGCTCCACTATCACAAAGACTATTCCCGCGGCAAAAGCGATGCTGCCTATTGCGCTGTGCACGCTGAAAAACATAAAGTCCATGACATACATTATACCTTTTTATTGCCGAAAAACAATGCAATTATGTTTCAAGTTATTTATTTGTCCTGGGCGCGGCGTATGCTGCATAGGCTGAAAGCCGCTTTGCATAAAGGCTTGCAGAGTTTTAAAAGGCAAGTGTATTTTTTGCAGAATGCCGTATAATAATTCGTATGGCCTATATAAAAAGAGCTAAAACGATATTATGCAATAATATGTAAATAACAGTTTATTTTATACAGAAAAATATTAAAGTTTCCAAACGGCGTATAAATACTCTAAAATCCTTTATAAACAGGCAAAAATTGTGGACAATTTTTAGATTGGCGGTCAACAAAAATATTAACAAAAAAAAAAAATTGTGGTAATATAAAATATATGGAGAATACGCAATGGTTAACTTGGTCAGCAGGACGCTCAGGTTTGCGTATGATAATGATAAGCCTGTGATTATTTGTTATATGGGGGACGACGGCTTTACCCAGCGCAGGGTGTATGTGAGAAAAGTGGGAGACAAGAGTATCACTGCATATTGCACGGTAAAGCGAGGCCTGAGGTCTTTTAAGATCGAGGGTATTTTGTCGGCGCAGATAGCGGAAGAATGATTCTGCCGGATTTCATGCAGCTTTTCGGGGAAGGTGCGCTCATGTGCGCGGTTCGTTTTTTTAAAAAAAGGGGAACAGTATGTTGGACAAACATGAACTGGAAGCCATGTACAGGGAAAAGCTCTCCGAGCTGGAGCAGGAGCGTGACAAGCTGGGCGATATGTATGAAGAGCGCGTGTCTGACGGAAAACCGCTGACCGACAATGGCATATTGCGTCAAAACGAGAGTTGCGCGAATATTTCGCTTGAAATAACGCAGCTTAAAAAAATGCTTGATGAAATTGAGGAATGATTTGTTTTGGATGGCGGATTTTTAAAAGTTGGATATCTTGAATCTATACTTAACGCCATGAGTGATATGGTTCGTGTGATCACCCGTGAGGGTAAGGTGGCGCTCACAAATGTGGCATACGACCGTAAGATCGCGCTTGGGAAAAAAACGGTGGGTTCGCGTTGCTATGAGGCATTTTGCCAGGAAGGCGAATGCGATTTTTGCATTTCGCGGGATGTAATGGCCACCGGCTCCACGCAGCAGACAATAAGAAAAAACGGCAACCGCGTATATTCGGTCACGGCCTCCCCGCTTACAGACGATAAGGGAGAGGTTATAGCGGCGGTGGAAGTTTTTCGGGATATGACGCTGGATTACAATATAAAGCAAAATTTGCTCACGCAAAACGCCAAGATGCAGCGAGACCTGCAAATGGCGCGCAGCCTGCAGCAGGCTCTTGTGCGCAATGTGCTGCCCTCTATAGACGGATACAAGCTGCACTCCGGCTTTTTCCCCTGCGAAGCGGTGGGCGGAGATATATATGACTGCTTGAGCTATGGAGATAAGCTGGTAATGTATGTGGCGGATGTTTCCGGCCACGGCGTTATGCCCGCCATGCTGGCCGTGTTTTTCTCGCGTGCGGTGAGGGCGGCCTGTTCGCTTGGGAAAATGGCTCCGTCTGAAATATTTGCGCATGTGCAAAAGGAATATCTGGAGCTTGACTTGGCGGATTCCATATACATAACGGGCTTCATTGCCGTGCTGGATACTAAAAAGGATCACGTAACATTTTCCAACGCGGGGCTTTCTGTGGCGCCCATACTGTTTGACGGCAGCATAAGTGAGCTTTATATGAGCGCGCCGCCAATATGCAGCTGGTTTGACAAGCCTGAATATAAAGACGATACTGTAAGCATGAAGCCGGGCGCGCGTATGCTCATATATTCGGATGGAATATATAATATACACAGCGATAATCTTGTGCGCGAAAGGCTGTACGATATGTTTGGCGCTGATGATTTTTCAAGCGACGGGTTTGTGGGATGTGTGCGCCGCGAGCTGCATACACACCCGGAGGATGACCTCACGCTGCTGTTGTGCCAAAAGATTTGATATGTTATTGTTCTGCGTTAAGTGAAAAGCTTGGCGCATAAATGCAAAATATTATGCCCGGCTGCGCTTTGGCCGGATGAGAGGGAAGGATATAAAGCCGTACGCGTTCAAAATAACGGAGCGCAGCAACGGCGCGATATATACAGGGGATAATAGAGTTGACGGATTTTTTAGGACCACTTAAAACCGCAATAATTGGCTTCGACTGGAAGGACGCGGTTGACATACTCATAGTTGCCATAATAATGTACGCGGTAATAAAGCTGTTGGCGCGTTCGCGCGCGCTTAGGATAGCTATTGGCCTGTGCGTTATTTTGATATGTGCAAAACTTTTTCAATTGCTTGACCTGTCTACGGTGTCTTGGCTGCTTTCGTGGATAATAAACGCCAGCGCAATACTTATTGTGGTGCTGTTTCAGCCGGAGATACGCCGTGCGCTTGAGAAGCTGGGGCAGGGACGCATATTTAAAATGTCTCAAACGGCGGTAAGGGACGGAGAGCAAATAATATCAGAGTTCACGCGCGCCATAACAAATATGGCAAAGCGCAGGATAGGTGCCATACTGGTATTTGAGCGAAAGACGGGTCTTGCCGAAACTATAGAATCTGGTACGGAGCTTGATTCCAAAATATCTTCAGAGCTTATAGAAAATATATTCTACCCCAACACACCGCTGCATGATGGTGCTGTAATAATAAAAGAGAGCAGGGTGGTGGCTGCGGGCTGTTTTCTGCCGCTTTCAGAAAACAAGCATATATCATCAGAGCTGGGTACCAGGCACCGTGCGGCGCTTGGCATATCTGAGGTTTCAGATTCCTATGTGCTGGTGGTATCTGAGGAACGGGGCACTATATCCTTTGCCTACGATGGTGTGCTGCGGCGAAATATTGACGCAAAAGAGCTTAGAAACATACTTATGGCTCTGTACATACCCACAGATGATAAGGAAGACGAAAAGAAGATAAATAAAATAGACCTTTCCGCAGAAACCAAGGAAATAAACGTCTCGGAAATAGTGGAAAAGACGTCCTCACAGGGCAGCAAGGAGGACGGCGCAAAATGAGGACGGTATTAGATAAGATTTGGCAGGTAATAAAGAAGTTTTTTACGCGCAATATGGGCATGAAAATTGGCGCGCTGGTTTTTGCTTTTCTTATGTGGAGCTTTGTGCAGGCAGAGGAAAACCCGTTGCGTGAGAAGATATTTTACAATGTTTCCGTCACGTACAACTCGGCGGATGTGCTGAAGCAGCGCGGCCTAACCTCGGCAAAGCCTTTTTCTGACGTATTGAAGAGCGTTACCATAACGGTGGAAACATCTGCAAACAGGCTGTATCTTGTTACGGAAGATACCGTTACGGCAGATGTGGACCTTTCGGGAATAACAGAGCCGGGCGAATATGAGCTGCCTGTTACAGGCACCACCAGCAACGGCGGCAGCAGCGTGAGCAGAGTGGAGCCATCCAAGGTGAAGCTGAATATAGAATCTATAGTGTCACAGGAAATACCCGTGGAGATACAGGTGGTGGGCACCAAGAGCGATAAGCTCTATTATGGAGACCCCGTACTGGAGAAAAAGACGGTGGAAATTATGGGTGCGCGCTCCAATGTGGACAAGGTAACGCGGGCGATATGCCGCATAGATATAAGCAACATAACAGAACCTGTAAAGGAAAACAGAAATGTGGTGCTGCTGGATAATGACGGCAACGAATTGCAGGCTGCCGAGCTTACCAGTACGCCGTCTGTAATAGTGGAGGTGCCGGTTTATCCCAAGAAGAACGTGCCCGTAAACACAGAGGGGCTAAAGGAAAGCATAACCGGCCTCAGCGAGGGCTACGAAATAAAATCTGTAAGCGTTAGCCCGGATACTGTTTTTGTGGCGGGTGAGCAGGATATAATCAACAGTGTAAGTCAGGTGGAGATAGCGCCCATAACGCTGCCGGACGGCACAAAGGATACGCAGAAGCTGCAGGCAGATATTGTGCTGCCGGAGGGTGCATACGCCGTTTCACCGGCCAAGGTGGATGTTACCGTGAAGCTTTCGCCAATACTGGTGGAAAAGGAATACAAAGCGGTGGATATTGCCATGAAAAATTTGGGCGAAAATTATGAAGCAAAGCTTTATCCCGGTTCTATAGATATTACGGTAAAGGGTTCGCAAAAGGAGATGGACAGCTTTTCGGCTGATCTGCTAAAGCCCTTTGTGGAGCTGAAATCTCTGGCGGAGGGTGTGTATTCGCTGGAGGTGAAATTTGAGAACCAGCCGGATCTGAATGTGGAGCTGATACCATCCGTGAAAAATATTGCGGTCACCATAAGCCGCAAGGCCGAAAACTGAATTTGATGCCCAAATGCTGCTTAAAAACGGGTACGGCAATCTGCTGTGAACGGCAGTTTGGCAAAGCTTGACGGTATATAATTAAATAATTGCAGCAGCAAAAATCAAAGCGGCGGTGAGGATGTGCTCACTGCCGCTTAATAATTATAAATATAATATTCATCTGCTGCGCGCGGCTTATTTTTGCTTGAGGCATATACAGGTGAAGCAAAACTTGCAATTTAGCATAATGGATATCAATACCAGTCTATTTTTAAATCATCGCCTTCAATCAGCTTCAGCAGGTCTATATGCAGCACGGTGCTTCCGCCATGATGTGATACGCCCGTTATGTATGCAAGCGCTGCTTCATCAGTGAGCTGGCTGGAATCAGTAAATTCACTTTCGTGTATGGTGGTTACCTCATCCACGCTGTCCACAATAAAGCCAAGCTGCTGGGCATCGTTTTGTATATAAACAATGCTGGTCTGACCGTCTGGTTCGCGCGGGGGAAGCATAAGCTTGAGCCTCAGGTCTATTATAGGAACTATATCTCCTCTGAGCACGGTTATGCCACGCATAAAATATGGCATGGCGGGTATGTTTCTAAAGGGGGTTATTTGCCCTATTCCCACCATATTAAACACGGGTATGGCATATAGCTGATCTGACAGCCTGAATGTAAAGTATTTTTGGCTTAGAGCGTCTTGTGCGTTGTCTGCGGAATTGCTTGTTGATAGGATTGGATTGTCTGCGGGCGGCTTGTTTTCTTCCATGGGGTTTTCCTCCGTTTTCAGATTTGAGTGGGGGGTGATATGTGAACATTGGTGCTGCCCTCCAAAAAGGAGTACAGCTTAAGACGCAGTGCCATAGCGTCTGCATAGCCGTTATCATATAATGCCAGCAGTTTTTCTGGGTCCTTTTCAAAGCGGCTGACTTCAAGCGGGCGGGAGGGATACAGCACTATGGCTGTGCCTGCCTCCTCCTGAGCTTTAAGTATGTCAAGGCTGTGGTTGTAATATTCAAAACGGTTGGCTACGGCGTGCGCAAAGGCGCGATGAGTGGGATACCGCAAATAGGCAATATTGGAAAAAATACTTTTTTTTGCGCGCCAGCCCCTGTTTCTGGTCACTACTACAACATTTTTTTCGTTTCCGCGGCTCATTGAATATTCTATGGGTATGGAATCGCTTGCGCCGCCATCCATCAAAATATTGCCGTCTATACGGAACATGGTGGAGGCCATTGGTATGGCAGCCGAGGCGCATACGTAACGCATTTGCTTATCATCATCAACATCATGTACAGACTTGTAAAATGGCTTGCCGTCCGCCACGTTTGTGGCTACAATAGTCAAAACCTTTTGGGATTCTCGAAAGGTTTTGTAATCAAAGGGAAGCAGCTTGCGCGGCACTTCATAAAAAACAAAATCCATACCAAAGAAAGAGCCTGTTTTAAGCATATTCTTGAAGCTGAGATATCTATCGTCCGGTGCAAAGCGGCGATATAGTTCGCGGTTTCGTCCGCGCTGCAATGAAATGTATGAAAGCGCGTTGCCAGCGCCCGCTGATACGCCTGTAATATCGCCAAAATGTATGCCCAAATCCAAAAACGCATCCAGCACACCTGCGGTGTATGCCCCGCGCATACCGCCGCCTTCTAATACAAGCCCGGTTTTTGCCATTTGCCATGCTCCGTTACACTGTACAAAATCTAATTATATTATATTATATTTTGTATAAAAAATCAAAACGTGATAAAATGAAATAGTATTATTTTATACTCATATCATGAAGAGTTTTTTACATAGGTAATGTTAGGCGTGCTATGTGCAGCCAGATTGCGGAATATGTAAATGGGGTAAAACAATACATGCATATAAAGTATTTTATATAGGTAATGAAGATACAGACAGCGGGTTTGGCCCGCCACTGAAAAGGACATATAAATGACACTAATAATAGCAATTGCGGTGATAGTTGCCGCGATTATTATATTATATTTCTGGATGACGGCAGGGCAGCGGCGCGCCTGTTCGTGGCTTTCAAAATACAGCTATGCTCACCGGGGCATGCACGGAGACGGTATACCGGAAAACTCGCTTGCCTCATTTGAAAGGGCGGCAGAGCGAGGATATGCTATAGAGCTTGATGTTCAGCTTTCCGCAGATGGTGAAATAATGGTATTTCACGATGCTACTTTAAACCGCATGACGGGGATAGATGCAAATTTGGCAGATGTGAACGCGGCGGAGCTTGAAAATATACCTCTTGATGGAACTGAGCAAACAATACCCACGCTAAAAAATGCGCTGGAGCTGGTTGCCGGACGCGTGCCGCTGCTTATAGAAACGAAAAATGAGGGCTGTGCGGGCGAGCTGGAGGAAAAGCTGTACGAGCTGATGAAAAGCTATAACGGCGAATATGCAGTTCAATCGTTTTCGCCGTTTTCCATAGGCTGGTTCAAAAAAAACGCGCCCGAGGTGCCGCGCGGTCAGCTATCCTCTGGGTTTGAGGGCGGAGCCATGCATATTGCTAAAATAAAGCGTATAATGCTGAAAAAGCTTATGACAAATTTTTTGTGCAGGCCAAATTTTATAAGCTATGATGTGAACTTTATAGAACGTCCGGTGGTGCAGCGGCTAAAGCGAGAGGGAATAACGCTGCTGGCGTGGACGGTTAGAAGCCCCGGTGAGCAGGCGGATCTTTCCGAGCTTGCGGATGCGGTGATATTCGAAAATTACGAAGCTTGATGTAAATTGAGGAGAAATTATGATAAAACCTTTGTTGGCGGTATTGTTCAGCGGGCTGAGTTTTCTTATATTGGTAAGTGCAATATGGTGGCTGGGGCTTGCTTTTGCCGTAGCCGGGGTGATACTTTCCACCTCGCTCATAAAAAAGGGAGAGGACAATATTAAAAAGTGGGGGCTTGCGGGAGTTATACTCTGCATGGCCGCCGCCGTCATATTTTTGTTTACAAACCGCTGATGTGACGGTCAGCGGATTTTTTGAGCTATAAATAAGTTTGCGGACGGAGTTGGGTGTATATATATTATGTATTGCACTATGATCCAAAACATTTGAAAGGTGGTATACCATTTGTTTAAGTTGTTCAAAGGACTTAAGGCGTATGCAAAGTATATTTTGCTGCTGGTTATATGCTTGTGCGTGCAAGCCTTCACGCTGCTGTTTCTGCCAAACATGATGTCCATAATAATAGATCAGGGAGTTGTGCTGGCGGATATAAACTTCATAGTATCGCGGGGGGTTATAATGCTGCTCATTGCGCTGGCAGGCTCTGCGGGCGCAATTGGCGTGGGCTATCTGGCATCCAAGGTGTCAGTGGGCTTTTGCACGGATGTGCGGCAAAATCTTTTCCGGCATGTAGATAAATTCACGCTGGCAGAGTTTGACAAGGTGGGTACATCTTCGCTCACCACGCGCAGCACAAATGATATTTTGCAGGTGCAAAACTTCACCATAATGATGTTTCGCGTAATAATTCTCGCGCCCATAATGTGCGCGGGCGGAATAATACTGGCTGTGCAGAAAAATGCGCAGCTTGCGCTGGTGCTGGTGGTTTGTATGCCGGTCATACTGGTTTTTCTGGTGCTTGTTATGCGCAAGGCGTTTCCCGTTTTCCACTCCGTGCAAAAGAAGCTGGATAAGGTAAACGAGGTTTTGCGCGAAAACATAACGGGCGTGCGCGTGATTCGCGCCTTCACAGCAGAGGAGCGCGAAGAAAAGCGCTTTGAGGAGGCAAACCGAGATATGACGGATACCTCCATAAGATCGCAGGTGATGATATCTACGCTCATGCCCATACTTATGCTTATAATAAATCTGGGTACGGTGTTTGTGGTTTGGTTCGGCGGGCAGCAGATATCTGCGGGCACGCTGGAGGTGGGCAACCTGATGGCCTTCATACAGTACCTGATGCTCATAATGTACGCGCTTGTTATGATGTCGCTAATATTTGCCATGATGCCGCGCGCCAGCTCCTGCGCGGACAGGATAAACGAGGTGATGGAGATAGAGCCAACCATAGTGAACCCGGCCGAGCCGAAGCAGCCTGCCGAGGCGAGGGGCGTGGTGGAGTTTAAAAACGTTGCGCTTGCCTTTGGGGATGCGGACAAGCCCGCCATAAAGAACATAAGCTTTACGGCGGCGCCCGGCGAGACAACGGCCATAATAGGGGCAACCGGCAGCGGTAAAACCTCTATAATATGCATGATACCGCGCATGAGAGACGCGTCTGCCGGGCAGGTGCTGCTGGACGGCGTGGACGTGAGAGATTATGATCTGCGGCAGCTTAGAAAACGCATAGGCTACGTGCCGCAAAACTCCAGCCTTTTCTCCGGCACAATACGCAGCAACATAGCCTTTTGTGATCCGGATATGCCAATGGAAAGGGTGGAGCGCGCGGCTAAGATAGCGCAGGCAGACAGCTTTATACTGCGCAAGGAAAAGGGCTACGATGATCCCATAGCGCAGGGCGGCACAAATGTTTCGGGAGGGCAGCGCCAAAGACTTTCCATAGCGCGCGCGCTGGCTACAGATGCAAATATACTGATATTTGATGATAGCTTTTCCGCGCTGGATTTCAAAACGGATGCGGCGCTCAGAAAGGCTATAAAAGAAAACACAAAGGATGCCACCGTAATAATAGTGGCGCAGAGGATAAACACTATCATGAATGCGGACAAGATACTGGTGCTGGATAAGGGAGAGATAGTGGGGCAGGGCAGGCATGAAGAGCTGCTGGAGACGTGCGGGGTCTATGCTGAAATAGCCAAGACCCAGCTGGCGTGAAGGGGGTGAGTTTAAAATGGCAATAGGAAATACACCTCCCGTATCTCAGGGTAAGGCAAAGAACTTTGGGCAGACTGCCAAGCGGCTTTTGGGTTACTTTAAGCCATATAGAAAGCGCGTGGTGCTAATGATGGTGCTGGCGGCACTGGGCGTGCTGTTTCTCATATTCGGTCCGCTCATGCTGGGCGGAGCCACGAATATAATACTTGAGGGAATGAACGTAGGGCAGATAAATTTCACCGCGCTCAAAATAAACCTTGCGCTGCTAATAATAGTATACAGCCTTTCGGCGCTGTTTACATATTTGCAGCAAAAAACCACCGCGCAGATAGCTCAGCGCACAATATATGACCTCAGAGAGGATGTTGACAAGAAAATACAGGATCTTCCGCTCAATTATTATGATACGCATACGCACGGTGACGTGCTTTCCCGTACCACAACGGATATAGAGCAGATATCCACCACAATACAGCAAATGCTGACGCAATTTATCACCTCGCTTTTCACAATTGTGGGCATAGTGATAATGATGTTAAACATAAGCTGGCAAATGGCGCTCATAGCGCTTGTGATATTGCCGGTGGCGCTTTTCCTGTGCTCTATAGTGGTGAAAAAATCGCAGAAGTTTTTCCTTGGGCAGCAGCAAAAGCTGGGTAAGGTAAACAGCTTTGTGGAGGAGCAATATTCGGGCCACGACGTTGTGAAGCTGTATGGCGCGGAGGGACGCACAGAGGCCGAATACGATGCCATGACGGACGCTTTGAACGAGGACGCGCGGCGGGCGCAGTTTGCTTCCAGTATAATGATGCCTGTGACCAATCTTGCGGGCAACGTGGGATATGTGGGCATTTGCGTGCTGGGCGGAATAATGACAAGCAACGGCGCGCTCACGGTGGGCGCTATACAGTCTTTCATACAGTATACGCAGCAGTTTACGCAGCCCATAGTTCAGACGGCGAACATAATGAACCTGCTGCAATCCACCATTGCGGCGGCGGAGCGTGTTTTTGAGCTGCTGGATGAGCCGGATCAGCCGGCAGAGCGCGAAAACCTTGTTTCCGTAAAGGAAACGCAGGGCAATATAGCCTTTGAGCATGTGCAGTTTGGCTATTCTCCGGATAATATGCTGGTAAAAGATATGAGCGCGCAGGTGAAGCACGGGCAAAAGGTGGGCATTTGCGGGCCTACCGGCGCGGGCAAGACAACGCTTGTAAACCTGCTGATGCGCTTTTACGAAATAAACGGCGGCAGCATAAAGATAGACGGTGTAGACACGCGGGACATGTCTCGCGGTACGGTGCGCAGCTTGTTTGGCATGGTGCTTCAGGATACATGGCTGTATCAGGACACTATAAGAAACAACATACGCTACGGCCGTCCTGAAGCTACAGATGAAGAGGTGGTGGAGGCCTGCCGTATGTCCAACGCGGATTATTTTATAAGCACGCTGCCCAAGGGCTATGATACGGTGATAGACGAGGGCGCCACGAATCTTTCTTCCGGGCAAAAGCAGCTGCTCACAATTGCCCGCGCGTTTTGCGCAAACCCGCAGATACTGATACTGGACGAGGCCACAAGCTCTGTTGATACGCGCACAGAAAAGCTTATTGCGGACGCTATGTCAAAGCTGACGGAGGGCAAGACAAATTTCCAGATAGCGCACAGACTGTCTACAATAAAAAATGCCGACCTAATATTCGTTATGCAGGATGGAGATATTGTGGAGCAGGGCAACCACGACAGGCTGATGGAAATGGATGGCGTATACGCCAATCTGTACAACAGCCAGTTTGCGTGATACTATTTTAGTATAGGAATTATGTGACGCCGTACCCAATTTTTGTCATTTTATGATTGGCATATATCTACCCGGATGTGGGGAAAAGGCGGCAGCGCGTTATTCCAAATTAGTATCTGTATGAGGTGGAAAAGCTGAAAACAGTAACGAAAAATTTTATTATCACGCTCCTGCTTTGCGGCATGGGCGTGATATTGCCTTTTATAAGCGGCAGCTTTGGGATGGAGCAGATTTTGCTTACCATGCAGATACCCGTATTGGTGGCAGGGTTTGTGCTGCCCATGAACTGGGCTGTTACCTGCGCTGTGCTTACGCCCGTGCTGAATGGAATGATGCTGGGCACGCCCACGATATACCCGGTGCTGCCCATAATGCTGTGCCAGCTCATTGCGCTGGCAGCCAGCTGCAATATGCTGCGCGGTATGACCGCAATGAAGATATACCCCATACTGCTTTTTTCCATAATGCTGGGCTGGGTGCTATTCTTTTGTGCAGCCTCAATAATATCCTGGATATTGGACGATGTGAACGCGTTTTCCTATACCCGCGAGGTGCTGAGCCTGGGCTGGCCGGGCATAATTTTGCAAATTGCCGTGGTGCCGCCCATTGTAAAGCTGCTGGATGGGCGTATAATAGAATGGCGGGGTGAATGATATGCTGTTAGACAGCGTGAGAGCGGCTATGGACGAGGGGTATAATTGCATTGAAGAGGCGCAATTTGAGGGCGAAAGGCTGAGGGAAGTAGACTTTTCAGGCTTTGATTTTAAGAATGTCGCACTGAACAATTGTGTTTTTGCGGAGTGTGTTTTTCCTAGAGCCAGTTTTTATGATTGCGTTTTGGTGAACTGTGATTTTTCAAATTGCGTGTTTACAAAGGCCTATTTTAAGGGCGCTTCTATGCGCGGCTGCAAATGCGACGGCGCGGATTTCAGCAGCGGTTTTTTCAAGCAGTGCAAATTTGAGGAGACCTCGCTTCAATACGCGAATTTTTCCACATCTAAATGGGAACGGAACGCTTTTGACCATTGCAATATGCACGAGGCTTTTTTCAGCGATACAAAATTTAAAATGACTAAATTTGAAAACACCAATTTGGAGCGGGTGGATTTTTTTGGCACGCTGCTCAAGGGAATGGACCTTTCAAGCTGCAACATTGCGGGAATAATGCTGTCTGATACGCTGCGCGAAATAAGGGGTGCCAAGATAAGCGCGGAGCAGGCGGTGGGCATAGCCGCAATGGTGGGAGTAAAAATAGTATGATTTTTTTGGCTTCCAGAAATACCGAAGGGTTGACCGGTAAAGCGCGTGCAGCTGCATAATATAATTGTTTCAAGGGTAGGGTAAGCGATATGTCCGGCGGAATGTACGATTTTTTGATATTGATTTTGGTGGTGGCGGCTATACTGGCTGTGCTGTTTGTTATTAGCAGGGTGATGTATAAAAGGCGCAATAAGATATATATGGGAGAGCTGTGGGGAATTGACCCGGATAGGGATTATTCTGAGGGAGAGATTGACCGAATAAGGCGCACCGCGTTGTTTCTGAACGGCAGCGAAGAATTTTGTGTTGACGATATAACGTGGAACGACCTTGAGATGGACAGATTTTATGCTTCGGCAAACCATACGTTTACAGGGGCTGGTGATTCATGGCTTTATTATATGTTTCGTATGGCCGGAGGAACTAAGGAAAATAACGCGGCAATAATAGACTGGATGCAGGAAAATGAAGCCGAGCGTGAGAGGCTGGCCGAGGCGCTGTATGAATGCGGCAGGGTGGATAGGGTTGACATAAAACTGCTGCTGAAAGACAACCCGTTCAAGCGCTCATCTCAGATAGTGGCTCTGCTGCTGTGCGGAGGGCTGGTTTTGAGCATAGTGCTGCTGGCCTTGGGTGTATTACCTGCGGTGCTGGCGATTGTGGTGCTGTTTTTTACGAATATCATATACTCATTCAAAATGGAGAAAAAACAGTCGGCCTATGTGAACACGCTTGGCTATATGGTTGCGTTGACGAAATGTGCCGCTGCTGTGGTGGATATTTGCGCGGATGCGCCGGATGCGGATTTTGACGAAGCCAGGCGGCATCTAGCGCGTACGGCGGCGGTGCGCAATACAAGCGCCGTTTCCAT
This sequence comes from uncultured Christensenella sp., assembly GCA_964463305.1. Lineage (GTDB taxonomy): Bacteria > Bacillota > Clostridia > Christensenellales > Christensenellaceae > UBA5399. The sequence continues at coordinate 49,426 of CAYXBW010000003.1, forward strand.
GTTTTACAACAGCGACAGTTTTTTGATGATGCTGAACAAGCTGTTTGTGCTGGAGGCCATATCCTTTACACAGGTGATGGCGAAGGTGGGAGAGGTGGCGGATGGGCTTATTGCGCTGTACCGCTTTGTGGGAAAGATGGACGCGGCGTATGCGGCTGCCTCCTACCGCAAATTTTTGGGTGAATACTGCAAGCCGGAGCTTTTTGAGCGGGAAAAGGCATATATTTGTTTTGAGGGCATATATCATCCGCTTATGAAAAATGCGGTCAAAAACGATTTTGAAATGAAGCGGGACGTGCTGATAACAGGCTCCAACGCAACGGGAAAATCCACATTTTTGAAGGCGGTAGCCATAAATGCCATAATGGCGCACGCTATTTGTACATGCGCGGCAAAAAGCTGGCGCAGCAGCTATTTGAACGTGTATACCTCTATGGCGCTGAGAGACAATATTTTTGCGGATGAGAGCTATTTTGTTACAGAGGTGAAGGCGGTGAAGCGTATGCTGGACGCACGGCCGCCGCATCCAAGGCTGTGTGTGATAGATGAGATACTGCGCGGCACAAATACGGGCGAGCGAATAGCGGCGGCCAGCGGTGTGCTGAGCCGGCTGGCGGAGGAGGAGTGCCTGTGTATAGCCGCCACGCATGATTTGGAGCTGGCGTTTATACTGGAGGATATATACGAAAACCTGCATTTTACAGAGCAGCTTTCGGACGGGGGAATAAGCTTTGATTACAAACTGAGGCATGGCAGGTCTAACAGCCGCAACGCAATAAAGCTGCTGGGTATAATGGGCTTTGAAAAAGATTTGGTTGCGGGTGCGGAGGAGCGGTTTGAAAAATTTTCCGCTTTAGGAAGATGGGAAAAGTTGACCTTTGACAAGGATAACTCTTGAAATGGGAGCCAAATGAATGTACAATAGACATGCTGCTTTTATTTGAGTATTGTGCGAAAAAGAGAGCTTATGCAGCCCGGCGGGTTTGACGCAGATTTTGGCGGCGGCGGATTATTTCTCCGCAAAACCACATTATATAAATAAAAAGCAAACATGTACCCGTGGCGCAGCTGGATAGCGCGACAGACTCCGACTCTGTAGGTCGAAGGTTCGAATCCTTTCGGGTACACCA
>CAYXBW010000004.1:0-50351 GCA_964463305.1 uncultured Christensenella sp.
AGCGCGGCAAGCTGGTGGAGGTAAACAACCATTCCTTCGAGTTTCGCAGGGGCAGTTTGGAGAATTGCACAGAGATAATAAAGCTATGCAAAAAGCATGATGTGCGCATAACTGTAGGGTCGGACGCGCATTTTTGCGGCAACATAGGCAGCTTTGAGCTGGCGAAGCAGGCGCTTTGCGATTGCGGTTACCCGGAAGAAATGATAGTGAGCGCAAACATAGGACGGTTTTTGGATTACATACGCGAACGCCGGGAAAAGAACCCGATACAACCAAGATAGAAAACAGCGGTGGCAGACCGCCAAACGAAAGGATAATCAATTTGTCTTATAAAACACTTTACCGCGTTTTTCGCCCACGCGTATTCGATGACGTTGCAGGGCAGGCGCATATAACAGATATACTTAAAAAGCAGGTGGAGTCCGGCAAGGCTTCGCATGCCTATATGTTTTGCGGGCCAAGGGGCACGGGCAAAACCAGTACGGCAAAAATACTGGCCAACGCGCTCAACTGCCTTGATCCTAAGGGCGGCAACCCCTGCGGCGAGTGCGAGGTATGCAGAAGCTTTCTTGAAGACAGCTTTGTGGATATTGTGGAAATAGACGCCGCCTCAAACAACGGCGTGGACAACGTGCGGGATATCCGAGAGAAAGTTTCGCTGATGCCGGCGGGCGGCAAATACAAGGTATACATAATAGATGAGGTGCACATGCTCTCTACGGGCGCGTTCAACGCGCTGCTAAAAACGCTGGAAGAGCCGCCGCCGCATGCCGTTTTCATATTGGCAACAACGGAGCAGCGCAAGGTGCCCGCCACCATACTTTCACGCTGCCAAAAGTATGATTTCAGGCGCATAACGGACGAGGATATAATTGCGCGCATGAAATTCGTTGCGGCTGAAACGGGCGCGGAATATACGGATGACGCTCTGGCGCTTATTGCAAGACAGGCGGAGGGAGCCATGCGAGACGCGCTCTCCATAATGGATCAGTGTATAGCCGCATCCTGCAGCCTCACGGTGGAATCTGTTTCAGAGTGTATGGGCATAGCGCCGGGCGAGGTGCTTGAACGGCTGGTTTCCGCAATACTGGGCGAAGAACCGTCAGAGGCGGTGGTATTGCTTAATACGCTGCTTGGAGAGGGGGTTTCACCGCACAATCTGCTGCGGGATATGATAGCCGAAACGGCTAACCGCTTGGCCTCAGCGAGAGACGACCATACGCGAGCGGGAGTGTTGCGCAGTTTGGAGGCGCTTATTGCGGCGCAGCCTGATATGCGATACTCCGCCGTGCCCTCAGCCGTGGTGCTGGCGGCCGTGGTGCGTGCGTCTATGAATACGGTGGATGTGGATACAAAGGATTTTGAGCTGCGCATAAGAAAGCTGGAGCAGCGGGTGGAAAAGCTGGCGGCGGGCGGTATGAGCGTGCGAACAGCGTCTGCGCCCACGCCCACAGCCACACAGCCTGCCAAGCAGGTGGTGCAGCCCGCATTGCAGGTGGAGACGGCTGAGACCGCACTCCCCGATGTGCAGAATCAATTAGACCCGGACGACGTGCCGCCCTGGGAGGATGAACAGGAGTATCGCCAAAAGCAGGAGCAAGCGGCGGCGGTAAAGGCGCAGAAAGCGAAGCAGGCCGCAAACGAACGCGCGGCAGAGCAGGCCGAACGAGACAAGGCAGAGCAGGCGGCGAAGGAGGCCAAAGAGTCGCGGGCAAGCGCCGAGACAATAGACAGCGCAGGCGCGCTGGCTGAGATGAGGGCGGCCATAATGCGTGAGAACCCTCTTTTAACACCATCCATAAGCGCGGTGGACAGCATAGAGGTTAAGGGCGGCAAAGTGCTCTTATACACCAGTGCGGACAACAGATCCATAGTGGATATGCTGGCGGCGGAGGCATATAGAAAATCCATGGCGGCAATGACAAGCGATATATTCGGGCGGGAGCTGGCGCTTGAGGCTATAAGCAAGGACGAAGCGGCGGACGAGGGCGATATTCAAATGGAGCTTATAGCCATGTTTGGCGAAGAAAACGTGCAAATAGTGGATGAGTAAAGTATAATAGAGGTTGAGGTCAAGGGATTTTAAGGTCGCGGGCGATGCCCGCACCCGCTGGGGATTTGATCCCCAGACCCCGGAAAACGCCTTCGGCGTTTTCTGGCTTATGTATTGAGGCAGCTTACCAAGATGAGGTTTTTTGAAGTTCTTAGAAACTTTTTTGCAAAAAAGTTTCTAAGCCGCCGGAGGCGACTCCTGGCAAAACACTAATATATATGGAGGACAGATTTTTATGGCAAAAGGCGGATTTCCCGGCGGTGGCGGCGGAATGAACATGCAGAGCATGATGAAGCAGGCGCAGCAAATGCAGGCGCGTATGCAGCAGATGCAGGAGGAGCTGGAGGAAAAAGAGGTTGAGGCCACTGCGGGCGGCGGCGTGGTTAAGGTTATTGCCACCGGCAAAAAGGTCATCAAAAATATAGAGATAGCGCCAGAGGTGGTAGACCCGGACGATATAGAAATGCTTCAAGATCTGGTGACGGCGGCGGTGAACGAGGCGCTGGACAAGGCGGAGCAAATGATGCAGACTGAAATGAGCAAGATAACGGGCGGGCTAAATTTGGGCGGGTTGTTCTAAAAAATGGAACAAATAGAATCGCTCCAGCGGCTGGCGGCGCAGTTTGCCAAACTGCCCGGAATAGGCTCCAAAACGGCGCAGCGGCTGGCGTATTTTGTTATAACAATGCCGCAGGACGACGTTAAGCAGTTTGCGCAGGAGATGTATGCCGCGCGGCAAAAGGTGCGCTATTGCGCTGCATGCGGCAATCTTTCTGAAAGTGAGCTGTGCGAGGTGTGCGCTGACCCCCGTCGGGATACGGGGCTGATTTGCGTTGTGAAGGACGCGCGGGATGTTTTCGCTATAGAAAAAACACACGAATATAAGGGGTTGTATCATGTATTGGGCGGAACGATATCTCCGCTGGAGGGCATAGGTCCGGACGATATAGCCATAAAGCCGCTCATTGGCCGCATAACGCCGGAGGTGCGGGAAATAATACTCGCCACCAATCCCGATGTGCAGGGCGAGGCGACGGCGGCGTATATTTCGCGGCTCATTGCGCCTCTGGGTGTGGAGATATCACGTATAGCCCACGGCGTTCCCATAGGCTCTGAGCTCGAATATGCGGACGAGATAACGCTTGCCAAGGCGCTGGAGGGAAGGCGCAGGCTGGACTGAGCATTGGGCAATATCTGTAGTGCAAAAACTGGCTGCAAATCGCTGTTTGCATGGCGCGGGCGAAATGCTAAAGACCGATGAAATTCTTTACTGCTATAGGCTCGGCGGCGTATAGGCAGCCGCATTTTAAAGCTTATGGCTGGAACGAAGCGGGGAGGCGGTTATGTATAACTCCATAAAGGAATTGTATACCGAGGTTATGAGCTGCTCCAAGTGCCGGCTGGCTGAAAATCGCAAGAGCATAGTTTTTGGCGAGGGCAACATACACGCAGACGTTATGTTTATAGGCGAGGGGCCGGGCGCGCGCGAGGATGAAAGCGGGCGGCCGTTTGTGGGGCCTGCGGGCAAGCTGCTGGATGGTATGCTGGAGGAAATAGGTCTAAAGCGGCAGGATGTTTATATAGCCAACGTGGTGAAATGCCGTCCTCCTGGAAACCGCGATCCGCAGCCTAATGAGCGGGAGAGCTGCATGCCCTATCTGCGTGCGCAGGTGGCTTTCATAAAGCCGCGCGTCATAGTGTGCCTGGGACGTATAGCGGCGGGCGTGATACTGGGGCGCGAAGTGCGTATGACGCGGGAGCACGGAGAGGTGAACCAGGTGAAGAATTTTGTTATAATACCCACATTTCACCCTGCGGCGCTGCTGCATAATCCGCAGCATACAGAGTTTGCCAAAGCGGATTTTGAGGTGATACGCCGCAAGCTGGAGGAACTGCAAAATGCTTGACGCGGTATACAAAAGGCTGCGTGATTTTTATCCGCAGCAGATCCCGCTGGTGTTTGGCGAGGGACGAAAAAACGCTCAAATAATGCTGATAGGTGAAGCGCCCGGCAAGGACGAGGTGGCCAACGGGCGACCGTTTTGCGGCAAGGCGGGCAAAAATCTGGACGAATTTCTTTCCGTGGTGGGCATTGCGCGGGAGGATATTTTTATATCAAACGTGTGCAAATTTCGCCCTGCCAAGACGGGCGCAAGCGGGCGTCTGTCAAACCGTACGCCCACTAAGGCGGAGGTAGCAGCCGCGCTGCCGTTTTTGTACGATGAGATTGCTGCGGTGGCTCCGCGCTGCATCGTGACGCTGGGCAATACACCGCTGCGTGCCGTAACGGGAGATTTTAAAGCAATTATTGGTGCTTTGCACGGCAGAGCGGCAGAGTGCGCCGCGGGCGGAGCGTGTTTTTCTCTGTTCCCGCTGTACCATCCGGCAAGTATAATATACAATAGGGCACTATCTCAGACCTATATGGACGATCTTGAACTGCTGCGCAAATTTATTGCGAAAAACAACGACTATTAATGAAATTTGAATAATCTTGCGCATTTAGTGCAATACAGTGTATAATTACAGTTGACCGTTTCACAGGTATTTCGTATACGAATGGTTTCTATACGACACGTCGGTATAGGAAGCGGGTCAGGAGAGTATGTATTTTGGATAGAAAAAAAATAATTATACTGTGCGTTGCCATAGCTATTTCAGCTTGCCTTGTTACGGGTCTGTTCGTGTATTATTATATGAGCTCAAAGGAGCGCGGCAACGAAATAAGGCTGGGTACGGGCAATTATGATGATATTGCAAAATATATGGAAATAAGCGACCTTGAAAAGCTGCTGAAGGATTATTATTATAAAGACGTGGAGGACGGACAGCTTATAAGCGGTTCGCTCAAGGGCATGGCAAATTCGCTGGGCGATCCCTATACAATATATTACTCTGATGACGAGTTCAGCAGTGTGATGGCAAATAACGAGGGGCTGTATGTGGGAATTGGCATTACGGCAGAGCCGGTCTCAAAGGACAGCGGATATTTGCGCGTTCGGCGGGTATACAACGGCGGACCGGCGCAGGAGGCGGAAATAAAGCAGGGCGACGTAATTATGGCGGTGGACGGTATGAATATTTCCGCAATAGATTATGAGGGAGCGCTTGATCTTATAAACGGGCCGAGCGGCTCTGAGGTGACGCTCACTGTGGCAAGCGGCGGCGAGCCAAAAGAGGTGAAAATGACCCGCGCAGACGTGGAGGTGCCCTCGGTTTCATACAATTCGCTGGACGAGCAAGTGGGTATTATAGAAATACGTGATTTTGGCAGCGGCAGTGTAGACCAGTTCCGTGCGGCGCTCAAGGCGCTCATAGAAGAGGAAAACGCGGAGGGCATAGTGATAGATCTGCGCGGAAACATAAACGGCACGGTAAAGGCGGCAATAGACATACTGGATCAAATAATGCCGCAGGGAGTTTTGGCCTACAGCAAGGGCAAAACGGAGGAACGCACTGAATATCTGGCGGATGGCGAATATAACGATATACCGCTGGCAGTAATTGTGAACAGCAGCTCTGCAAGCGGTGCGGAGGTATTTGCCGGCGCTGTGCAGGAGGCGGCACGCGGTAAGGTAGTAGGCGTGAAAACATATGGTAAGGCCGTTTTGCAAACGGTTCAGGCCATGCCTTATTCGGGTGGCGGCGTGAAGATCACCACGGCGGAATATTATACGCCCAGTGGGCAGGCCATAAATATGCAAGGCATAACACCGGACGAAATAGTGGATATGCCGGAGGACGGCTCCGGGCTTTCTGTGGATACAGACCCACAGGTGAGGGCGGCGCTAAATGCCGTTCATGCGGAGCTTGGGGGCTGATTATGGAAGCGGGCAACAGGCTGGGCATAGTGGCCATAATAATAGAACAAAACAGAAAGAGCGTGGCGGAGGTAAACTCTATACTTTCGGGTTACCACGATGTTATACAGGCACGTATGGGTATACCAAACCCTGAAAAGGATATATATATAATTTCGCTGGTGGTGGAGCTTGATACCGCTCAGCTTGGGGGGCTTACGGGTAAGCTTGGCAACCTTGAGGGCGTTACGGTGAAGAGTATGCTTACAAACAAGAGCTACTGAGGTGGCTGCATCAGCAAGGTGAAGCAATTTTGCAGTATACATATTTTTAACGTGCATCACGCGGGAAAAATGCTTTTCTCCCGGAAAACGAAAAAAGCCCGCATCAACGGGACCACGAAAAAAGCAGACCATACACTACATCATAATATGCCTGCTGCGCTTAAAAACAAACCATGATAAAACAAGCGAAACCGCAGCAATGCCCCAGCGCAGCCAAACTATATCCATGGCAAAAAATGAGAGCAGCGCAATAGCCGCGGCGGGCAGCGCGGGCAGCAGCAGTGCGCCCAGTTTTATTTGGAATCCCTTTATTATGAACCTTGAGATTATATAGTGAAAAACGAACAACATTACATAGGAAATAAGTGTGGTCCAGGCGGCGCCCATTCCGCCCCACATTGGTATAAAGTAAAAATTAAGGCCAATATTTAAGGCTGCGGCGCAGATCGTTCCTATAGCTATGTATATAGTTTTGGCGCGGTAGGTTTCATAATTTACAGGGAAAGTGTACAAAAACATGAAAAAGCAGCCCATCATTATAACCGGTGTTAGCCCGGCTCCGGCGGCAACGGCCGGATCTTTGGCAAACAGCCGCACAAGATCAGGAGCCACCAGTATTATGGCAAAGGTCATAAGAGTAACGAACCAAACATATTTTTTGTAAAGCTCGCGAACCTCCTGAACGGCCTCCTCTTTTGTTTTGTCGAAATACCATACAGTCCATGCGTTGTTGAACGCCAGCCATATGGCGTTGGCAATGGAGCCTATATTGTATGCGAAAGAGTATACGCCCATTTCGCGCACGCCGCGCATTTTTTCCAGCATTATTGTATCCGCTTGTCCCAGCACCTGGTTGGACAGCGTGTGAAAAACCATAGGTGCGCTTATAATGAGGCAAAACCGCCAGTAGCCGCGCTTAAATGAAAGACCGCCCTGTTTTATGAGGAATATTATTGCAAGTACGCCTGTTGCTCCATAGGCTATAATAGAGCCGAAAACATCGCCCAAATACTGGTTTTCGCTGAGCCGGGGAACTATGGCCCAGCATAGCGCCAGCCGAAGCAGCGGCGCCGCGGAAGACCACACCACAAAGCCGAGCGGCTGGTTTGACACGCGGCATTTTTGCGCGATCAGCATTGTGCAAAAATAAAAGAAGCCCTGCGCCAGCGCCGCCATGAGCACGGGCAGCGGAAAAGACATTGCGGGCACCAGTATGCTCTGCATCGCAAGCATTACCGCGCCGGATATAACAAGTGATATAGTTCCTATGCCCAGCAAGGAGGAGGAATAGCCGTTAAGCTGCTCCTGCCCGTAGCTTATGCGCGCATTGTTTATGGAACTGGGCGCTTCCAGCCCTACCACAGCGCCAAAAACGGAAAACCATGTAAAATAAAGGCGTGTCCATCCAAGCTGATCTGCACCAAGAAGCTGCCCGTATATCACTGTTGTAAGCAAAAATTGCGCACCCAGCCCCAACACCACGCCCAGCGTATAAAAAATGGCGCTGCCGAAGAAGGAATGCTTTTTGTTCATTTTAAAGCACCGCTTTGCCGTCAATGCTGTAATGTGGATACAGCTCGGCATTATTTATTATCCAGTCACGCATTTGTGTGAACATTTCGCGGTAACCGGGTATCGTATAGTTAAAATCTTTGCGCGTGTTTATGAGTGATTTATCTATTTTGGGTTCGTCCACCGGTATTATGTCAACGTCTGTTTTTCCCAGTATCTCTTTGAACAGGCACAGCATATCATACTTGCTTATGCTTTCATCCGGTACGTAATGGTATAGACCTGTTATGCCAGCGTCAAGCGCGGCCAGCATTCCCTTTGCCAGCTCTATAGTGGTTATGCCCGTCCATATGGCACCCGTAAAGCCGCGTATATCGCCCTTTTGCGCCATAAACCAGTTCAATAGGCCAATGCCGCCGGAATTTATGTCCGGCCCGACTATAGACATGCGCAAAGTAAGATCCTTACCGTTGTTAAGCTCTCCCAGCGCCTTTGTGCGATCATAGTATTTTTCGCCGTCAGGAAGGGAATTTTCTTTGTATGGCCCGGTATTTCCGGCAAAAACGCAGTCTGTGCCCGGCTGTATTATACGGGTATCACTGTGCTTATAAAACTCTTCCAACCTGTGGGGCAAAAGTGAATTGAGAGCCACCGCCAGCGCGGGATTTTGCTCTGCGTACTGGTTTAGCAGACCCACGCAGTTTATGACCACATCAAAGCGGTTTATCTGCAAAAATCTATCCAAAGCCGAGCTGGTAACGTCTATGGCAAAAATCTTGCGCGCGTCTCCGTCAAGCGCAATGCCCAGCACCTCATCGCCTGCATCTTCAAATGTTTTTGTTACCACGTGGCCAAGCATACCGTGAGCGCCCAGCACCAAAACACGTCTGTTCATAAAAAATCTCCGATAAAATTGATGCAGAGGCTATGCCGATTGACAAAAATATATGCGCAAAATGCGCTGGTGCTGCATCAGTTGTTTTGCACTGATATGATTTCGCAAAACGGAATCATACCAGACCCTTTTCCTCGCCCTCGTTTTTGAGCTGGTATTTAATATAGTCTATTGACTCCAGCAGCTCCGCCGTCTGCGCCACATCCAGCCGGCGCGTATTTTCTGAGGTATATTCGTATTCGTTGTCTACAGGCGGTTTGCTGCCGTTTGTATCCAGCGTTTGTCCGTCTACCGGTATACGGTAATAGCCGCCCAAATCCTCTGCGCGTGCAAATTCTTCGCGGGTCAGCAGCGTTTCGTGCCGCTTTTCTCCGGGGCGCGTGCCTATATATCTGATTTTGCTCTTGGAGCCGAACAGCCTCACTATTGCCTCGGCAAGATCGGCCACAGTACAAGCGGGAGCCTTCTGCACGAATGTTTCGCCCTGTCCGCCGTGCACAAAAGCGTAAAGCACAAGGTCAACGGCGTCCTCCAAAGACATCATGAAGCGCGTCATAAGAGGGTCTGTTATTGTTATATCTGCGTTTTGTTTCGCTTGGGAAACAAACAGCGGAATAACGCTGCCGCGCGAAGCCATAACATTGCCGTAACGCGTAATGTTCAGCAGTGTGTTTCCGGTTATGTTGCGTGAAGCGGCGCGCACTACTTTTTCAGCCATTGCCTTGCTCATACCCATTGCGTTTATGGGGTATACTGCCTTGTCTGTAGAAAGCAGCACAAATTTTTCAAGACCATGTTCCACGGCGGAGAGCGCCGCGTTGTTGCTGCCCTCAACATTTGTTTTGTAAGCTTGCATGGGGAAAAATTCACAGGAGGGAACCTGCTTTAATGCCGCGGCATGAAAGCAAAAATCCGCGCCGCGCATAGCGTCGTCAAGGCTGGATTTGTCTCGCGTGTCGCCTATGAAATAACGCAGCTTATCGCTCTTTATGGCGTGGCGCATATCGTCCTGCTTTTTTTCGTCTCGCGAAAATATGCGTATCTCCGCTATATCAGTGTCTATGAACCGTTTCAGCACCGCGTTTCCAAAGGAGCCGGTGCCCCCCGTGATAAGCAGTGTCTTTCCGGCGAATTTGCTGTTTGCCTGTTCTATCATTCTGTACCCCTGCAATAATATTGCGCGTTTTGCGCTAATAATTTATGATAGCACAACCCGTCGGCGTGGTCAATCAAGCGCGGGGCAGGGCGGGGTGTTTTTGCGAATGCCGTTTTGGTTTTAGAACGCCCTGCCAATTTATTGCCGCTATTAAAAGCGAAAACGGCGCGGCACGCTATTTGCGAAGCAACGCGGCTTGTACGCTTGGTTTACAGCAAATTTGTACTATGGTATAGTTAGGCTATGGAAAAACAGCGTATATTGGTGGTATGCCAGCATTACTGGCCTGAAACTTTCAGAATAACGGATATTTGCGAAGGGCTTGTGGAAAACGGCTACGAGGTTGACGTTTTGTGCGGCATTCCCAATTACCCAAAGGGAGAGTTTTTTGAGGGTTACGGCTACCGCAAAAACCGCAGGCAGGTAAAGGCGGGGGTCAACATCCGCCGCGCCTTTGAGATTCCGCGCGGCAACAACAGCAATTTTCGCATATTTGTGAACTTTATATCCTTTCCGCTGGCAGAGCTTATGCATCTGCCCCGTCTGCTGCGCCAAAAATATGACCGTATAATGGTGTATCAGCTTTCGCCCGTTTTTATGGCGTTCATGCCCATATTGCTGGCAAAGTGGAGCAAAACGCCGCTGTATATATATATATGCGATTTTTGGCCGCACAGCCTTTTTTCTATACTGGATATAAAAAATAAGACGCTCCGCAAATGGATAACCAATTTTTCCTACTGGCACTACCGTAAGGCGGACGGGCTGATGGGCGTGTTTGAGGGCATTGCGGAGAGGCTGAACACGCTGGTGGGAATACCGGCTGAAAAAATAATGTATATACCTCAGGTGTGTGAAAAGCTGTATGAGCAGGATATACACGATGAAAAGCTGGAGAAGCGCTTTTGTGACGGACGCTTCAACATAGTTTTTGCGGGAAACATAAACCCCGCGCAGGATTTTGAAACGGTTACCGCCGCCGCCAAAAAGGCAAAGGACGCGGGCTATAATAAAATTCGCTACATAATACTGGGCGAGGGAATGAGCAAGCAGTGGCTCATGGATGAGGCGCAAAGGCTGGGAATGGGCGAGGACTGGGTGTTTGAGGGGCTTGTTGCGGTGGAGGACGTGCCGCGCTATCAAACTATAGCGGATGCTCTTTTGGTGGCGCTCACAAAGAGCGATCTTTTTGAGTATGGCATACCCGCCAAGGTGCAGAGCTATATGGCTGCAGGAAAACCCATAATATCTGCAATGGACGGCGCGGGCTATGAGCTTATAAACGGCAGCGGCGCAGGAATATCTGTAAAGAGCGGAGACGCGGACGGGCTGGCGAAAACAATAATGAACATGTACGACATGAGCGCGCAGCAGCGCGCAGAGTATGGCGCGGCGGGCAGAGCCTATCACTTTGCAAATTTTGAGCGTAACGCCAACTTGAAAAAGCTCATAGATTTTGTTTTTCACGGAAAAAAGAGCTGAGCATTCAATGCTGCGCTTAACAGCAAGCAGCCGCTGCAAATTTATAATATGATATCGTAATTTGTAATTTTATAAATGGCTACCCGCGCGTGGTGTTTTTTTCGGCGTAGTATTCACGCGCGCCTTTGTATGTATTATATGAAAATGCGTACCAGAAGGGTATTATGAGGGCCACAAGGAATATTGCGCCCACAGCCAATACTATTGCCAGTATCATCAGCGGCTCTTGGAACGCGGCAGCGGGGTCTTTTAGGTATAGATCGAAAAGCTCTGCAAATGGCAGCTGAGCCAGCCAGTTTATTAGCAGCACAAAAGCGCCCACCACGCCCGCGCCCACTGCCAGCCTGCCCACCGTTGCCAAAAAACGCCCTTTGTATATATAGCTGAAAGAAGCCTTGAGCGCACTAAAACCGCTCTTTTCCTCCGCCACAACCACATAGGGTACAAATACGGTGCCCAGCGCGTACAGCATAAAGGCTATAAGAGAGCCTATTGTCAAAAATTGATCAAAACCATTTATGAATTCTAGATCGAACTGTTTTATAAACATACTTGCCAATACAAGCCCCATTGCGGCAAATATGGGCAGCGCGCACACAACTGCGGCAAAGTATGATTTTATCATGCAGCCGTAGTTTCCCTTTGCAAAGCCAAGAGATTCGCGGAAAGTAACAGCTTTTTCATGAAAATCTTTCTCCACCACAAATACGGTGTTGCTTACAATTATTGGTGAAAAAAACAGCAGCATAAGCAGTATATAGGCAAAAACGGGAAGCATGGAGGGGCTTAGGCCATCGCCCGTACGGGAAAGCGAGGTGAGTGAGGAAAGCAGCGCGCGCACTGCGTTCATAGTTCCCGGCATGGTGAAAAACGTCATGGGCAGCAGCACTATAAGCTGCAGTATGAGCAGGGGAACAAACAGCGTTGCAAAGTTTTTTTTGTATACAGCCAGTGCGTTTGAAAAATTTTTGCTCAAAGTCATGAAATCAAAACCATTTTCTCTCCGGTTTTACATAGGTGTAGTTTTTGAGATAGTCCAAAGCTTCTTGTGCCGTTGTGGCGGTGTGGTACAGCCTAAGTGTAAAATCCTTGGCAAAGCGGGAGGTGACGCAGCGCTCCATCATATCGCAAAGCGCGCCGTAATAACCGTTTGTATTCAGCAGCACAATGGGCTTTTCGTGCCTGCCAAGCTGCTTCAGCGTTATTATTTCAAAAAATTCTTCAAAGGTGCCTATACCGCCCGGCGCGGCAATGAATGCATCAGAGCGCTCCTCCATTATGTGCTTGCGCTCCCGCATGGTATCCGTCCATATAAGCTCGTCCGCTTCGCGGTAGGGTATGCCGTCCACGTTCATAAAGCGCGGCAGCACGCCGGTAACGCGGCCGCCGGCGCTGTGTACGCCGCGTGCGCATTCGCCCATCACGCCTACAGCGCCGCCGCCGTAGGTAAGCCCTATGCCCTCTTTTGCAAGCATCTTGCCCAGCGCGAAAGCTTCTTCCAAATATATTCGGTCTATAGCGTCACTGCTGGAACCGTACACACATACATTTTTTATATCAAACATTTTTAAACAATACCTTTCTGTTTCTATCCAGCAAATATAGTAAGGGCATTCCTATGCCATAGCAGGCAATGGCCTGACCCAGCCCAACATAGAGCACGTTTAGCCAGTAGGGCAGTTCCAGCATGACATTAAGCACCCATGCCACCAAAAAAGCGTTTAAAATGACGGCGGGTAAAGGAACAAGCCAGCGTTTTTTGATTTTGGAGGCTATAAGAGCCGCAGCCAGTGTGGCAAGGCTGCCCACCGCCACGTCCATAAGCCCAAGGGGAGAGCCAAAGACATTTGAAAGTATACAGCCTATAAAAAGCCCGGGCACAGCAGCTGGCGTGAAAAAGGGAAGAACGCACAGCGCCTCTGAGATCCGCACCTGCATTCCGCCAAAGCTTATGGGCGCCAGTACTAGCGTTAAAACAGCATAAATAGCTGCAATTACCGCAGTTTCGCATAAAAATCTAATTTTTCTTTTTCCGTCCCTCAAACTCAAACCATCCTTATCCAGCAAACTTATTACTAAAGCCCACGGCCCAGATACAATAAACTGCCACAAAATATGCGTACAGTATACCAAAATTGCAAATAAAATTCAAACAATGGCTTGCCGGGCTTTGCCGCAGACGGTTTATGTAATATAATTATGGGTGACAAATATACAATGTGAGAAAAATGTGAGGAATATATATGCGGGAATACTTTGACTATCATATACACACGAACAATTCACACGATTCGCAGGCGGAGCCGGGTGATTGCGCGCGCGCCGCATTGGAAAAGGGATTGAGTGAGATATGCTTTACAGATCATCATGAGCTTGATTATCCGCTGGAGCTGGAGGATCATCCGGATATAGATATAACGGCTTATATGAAAAAACTGGATGAGGTGAAAGCCGCTTTTCCGCAGCTAAAAATAAAGCGCGGCATAGAGACGGGGCTTATACTAGGCTCGCTAAAAAAGATAGCGGATGATTTAGCCGGGCATGATTTTGACTTCATAATAGCCTCGCAGCATGTGGCGCAGGGCAAAGATCCGTGGTTTGGTAATTTTTATGACGAATGGGAGCTGCGCGAGGGGCAGGAGGTATATTTGAAAGAAATACTGGCCTGCATAGAGGGCTTTGATGATTTTGACGTAATAGGTCACATTGGCTATGCAGACAAATATCTCAGCAAATATCCTCAGTTTAAAGACCCAAAGCCTTTCAGCTACGGAGATTTTACAGATATAATAGACGCTATACTAAAAAATGTGATATCCCGCGGCAAGGGAATAGAGGTGAATACAAGCAATTATGCGGTGCACGGCTACCCCACGCCGCATTACAGTATAATAAAACGTTACGCTGAGCTGGGCGGCGAAATACTTACCACCGGTTCAGACTCTCACCGTCCGCAGGATTTGGCAATAGAGTTTGGCGCGGCCTATGAGCTGCTTCGGGAGTGCGGCATAAAGTATGTATGTACATACACAAAAAGAGTGCCGGAATTTCACAGCATATAGGCGGCTTAAAATAAAATTTTGTAAGGAGATATATATATGCCAGTTACGCCCTTTTTATGGTTTGACCCCACAATATTGCTGCTTATACCCGCGCTTATAATAACAATATTCGCGCAGTATAAGGTTACAAGTACATACAAAAAATATTCGCAGGTAAGAAACTCGCGCGGCATAACGGGCGCGGAGTTTGCGCGGCAGATGCTGCAGACAAACGGAGTTTCCGGCGTGGCTATAACCGCTATAGACGGTGAGCTATCCGATCATTTCGATCCGCGCACAGAAACGGTATCGCTTTCGCAAAAGGTGTATGCGGATCCCAGCGTGGCATCTGTGGCAATAGCGGCGCACGAATGCGGCCATGTGCTGCAGCATGCCAAAAAGTACGGGCCAATGAGGCTGCGCAGCGCCATTGTGCCAGTGGTGAACATTTGCTCCAATCTGGCGTTTCCGCTTATATTGATAGGAATATTTTTCCCCACAAACATGGGTATGCTGGTAACAATAGGCGCATGGGTATACTTTGCCGTGGTGATATTTCAGCTAATAACGCTGCCGGTGGAGTTTAACGCCTCCGGAAGGGCGCTCAAAAGCATAGCCGCCTCCGGTATTTTTACGGCGGAGGAACAGGCCGAGGCCAAAAAGGTGCTCTCCGCCGCCGCTATGACCTATGTGGCAGGTATGCTGTCCGCCTTCCTGTCCTTCCTGAGGCTCATGCTTATAGCAAACAGGCGCAGATAATGCGGGTCTGAAAAAAATGCCCGGTTCTCTTGTCGTGAAGCGGCTATTTCAATTAGCCGCATAAGCAATTTTATAATAGTACCCGCCCCGCCGTTTTTTCAGCGGGGTATTTTTTGCGGATAATAAAAAATAAAGCGCGATATCGAATAAATAATAAGATATCGCGCTGTTTTTTGTGATCAATTGCTCCGCAAGGCTGCATACTGCCTTTTATAGGCAATATTTTCAAATTTTTTTGCGGCGGGCAAGATAGATATCAAACGTTGAAGCGGAAAAGCACCACATCACCGTCTGCTATAACGTACTCCTTACCCTCCTGCCGAACTGCGCCCTGTTCCTTTGCAGCCTGCATGCTGCCCCCAAGCGACTTTAAAGTGTCAAATGCCACTATTTCCGCTCGTATAAAGCCGCGTTCAAAATCAGAGTGTATTTTGCCTGCCGCCTGAGGAGCTTTAGTGCCGCGTTTTATTGTCCACGCGCGCACTTCTTTTTCGCCCGCGGTGAGGTAACTTATAAGACCCAGCAGCGAATA
Organism: uncultured Christensenella sp.; assembly: GCA_964463305.1. Classification (GTDB taxonomy): domain Bacteria; phylum Bacillota; class Clostridia; order Christensenellales; family Christensenellaceae; genus UBA5399. The sequence continues at coordinate 15,515 of CAYXBW010000004.1, forward strand.
GGATTTCTTTATAAGCTTTGAAAGCCCGCTTTCGCCAATGCCCAGCTCTTCTATGAACATCTGCTGCTCATCCTCCGGCAAACCAGAAAGCTCTTCCTCCACTTTGGCTGAGATAAGCACCACCTCGCTGCCCTGCTTTTCAGCGTATTCTCTTAGCGGCTCCAGTATGGGCACATCACCGGAAAGCTGCTCTTCAGAAACGTTTGCAACATATATCACCGGCTTGTCCGTAAGCAGGAACATGCCGTCCAAAACCTCGCGCTGCGCCTCTGTGACCTCCACATTGCGTGCAAAATTTCCCGCTTCAAGCTCTTTTAATAAAAGCTCGCACAGCTCTGCCTCAACAGCGTATTTCTTATCGCCCGTTTTAACAAGCTTCTGTGCTTTGGCAAGGCGTTTTTCCACGGTTTCCATATCGGCAAATATAAGCTCATAATTTATGGTGGTCACATCCCTTATGGGGTCTATGCCGCCGTCCACATGCGTTATATTGTCATCCTCAAAACAGCGTACCACCTCTATTATTGCGTCCACCTCGCGTATGTGGGAAAGAAATTTATTGCCAAGCCCCTCGCCCTTGCTGGCGCCTTTTACCAATCCGGCAATGTCTACAAACTCTATTGTGGCGGGCGTAAATTTTTGCGGATTGTATATCTCCGCAAGATAATCCATACGTGCGTCCGGCACAGATACTACGCCATAGTTTGGTTCTATTGTGCAAAAGGGGTAGTTTGCGCTTTGCGCCCCCGCCTGCGTGAGCGCGTTGAAAAGCGTACTTTTGCCCACGTTTGGCAGCCCCACGACTCCCATTTTCATATGTTTTCCTCATTTCTCTAAATCAGTATCATTTAGAATTATAACGGCATTTTGGCAGTTTATCAAGCGTGTGCGGCGTTTGGCAGTGCGGGCGCAAATATTTATTTCATAATTGTAAGCTGAAACCTGTGCAAAGCATGGTATAATAAAAGACAATTGCAAAATTTTTATTTTTTAGGGGGTTTAGTTGTTTATGGAACCACTGCAATCAGCGCTGCTTGGTCTGGTACAGGGCTTCACGGAATTTTTGCCCGTTTCAAGCTCCGGTCACCTGCAACTTGTGCAGAATATATTTGGCGTGGGCGAGGTGCCTATTTTTTATGATGTAATGCTGCATGTGGGTACGCTTATAGCGGTTTTTGTTGTGTTGTGGCCGGAAATAGTGGCGCTGCTGAGCCATCCCATAAAAAACAAGCTGGGCATGCTGATATTGGCAACTATCCCGGCTATAGCGGTAACGCTGATCGCCGAAAAGCTGTTTCCGGAAACCTTTGCCGATCTGCTGAATGGAAAATACCTGCCATACGGTTTTTTTGCCACTACCGTTGTGCTGGTGCTGTGCGAGTTAATTTCCAGCCGCTATGAAAAGCGCAAAAAAATAGAGCTGCCGCAGGCCATGGCTATGGGTCTTATGCAGGCGGCGGCAATAGTGCCCGGTCTTTCGCGTTCCGGCTCCACTATAGCCGGTGGACTCTTCACGGGTGCGGATAGAGAAAAGGCAGCAAAATTTGCTTTTCTTATGTCTATCCCTGCCATACTGGGCGGCGTGGTTTTTGGCGCAAAGGATGTTGTGGAAAACGGCATGGGCGATGTTACGGTGCTGCCGCTGGTGCTGGGCGTTGCTACGGCTGCGCTGAGTGGTTTCATAGCAATAAAATTTATGCTGGCTTTAATAAGCAAGTACAAACTGTACGGTTTTGCAATATACACGGCTGCGCTTGGCGCGCTGCTGCTTATAGGCCCGCAAATGGGCTGGTGGGCGGCGGCCTAAACGCAAATAAACGGCAAACACGGGAGGGGCGGCGCCCCTCCTTTTTTGTGCTCGCTTTGCCTCATACAGGGCAGGCGGTGAAGGCTGCCGTATGATTTTTGATATATTTTTCTGAAATATAATACAAAAATATGGAGTGGCGGTTTTATTTCGGCTTGTGTCGGGTATTTTAGATATTATATGATTTAAAAATATTTTGCATTGGGGTACAGGAATGGATTTAATTTTATATTTTATAATCATCATCGCGGCCATTATAGTATTGTATGCCCTTGCACGGCATTTTGCCGTATGGCGCAGGATATATATAGTTGTCACTATAGTATTAATGACGGCCTATATAGCGTGGCGGCTCATATTCACGCTAAACTTTGATTCGTTTTGGTCGGGATTGTTTTCAGTGCTGCTGGTGGCGGCGGAAACCATGGGAGTTATTGTTTCATTGTTCATAATGAGCTTGTTTTTTGGCGGCAAAGCAGACAGAAAGCCACCGGAAAAACCGGATAATGAATATAAGCCCACTGTGGATATACTCATTTGTACCTATGATGAACCCTATCAGCTGGTGGCTTCAAGCGCGCTGGCGGCAGCTTCTCTTCCATATGAAAACAAGCGGGTATACATCTGTGACGACGGCAAGCGAGAGGAGCTGCGCCTGACTGCTTTGGAGCTTGGGCTGGGCTACATAACGCGAGAAGACAATGCGCACGCCAAGGCGGGAAATATAAACCATGCGCTCTCCGTTACAAACGGTGAGCTGGTAATGCTGCTGGACGCGGATTTCATAGTGAAGCCGCAGCTAATTACGGAGGCATATCCGTATTTTAAAGACGATACCGTTGGTATGGTGCAATTTCCGCAGGCTTTTTATAATAAAGACCCATTCCAATTGCTCAACAAGAAATTTTTTAACGAGCAGGATTTTTTTATGCGCTATATAGAGCCGCAGCTTTCCCAAAGCAATGCGATGATACATATAGGCACAAACGCCATAATACGCCGCAGCGCGCTTGCCGAGGTGGGTGGCATACCCACAGACAGCATAACTGAGGATATGGCAACAGGCATATTGCTGCAGAATGCGGGCTACCGTACAATATATATAAACAAGGCCTATGCTCTTGGTATTGCCCCGTTCAATTTGAAAGACCTCAAGGCGCAGCGCCAGCGCTGGGCGCGGGGTACGGTCCAGGTTTTCAAATATTTGCATCCGCTGCGCCTGCGCGGTTTGAGCCTTAAACAGAAAACCATATATCTGGAACTGTTTTTGTATTGGTTCACATCATTTCAAAAGCTCATATATATAATGGTGCCCACCGTGTACATGCTGTTTGGCACTCCCATAGTAAATATAAGCGCGCCTCAGTTTTTACTCATTGTTATACCATCCCTTATACTTTTCGGGCTGAATTTCAGGGTGCTCATAGGCAAGGTGCGAACCTATACCAGCTCGCATATATACGATACTTTAATGGCGCCGTATCATGCGGCAGCGGTGCTAAAGGAGCTGCTGCATACCAGCGGTAAGTTCAATGTCACGCCAAAGCAGGCACAGCACAGGCGCAATGCAGACCTGCGTCCGGTGGTGCCGCATATAGTTATGGCGGTGTGGCTCATAATTGCGCTTGGGTTTGCGGCATATAAAATGGGCGCGGGTATTGACGTATTGCCGCTTGTTGTTTGTGCCGGATGGACGGTATACAATCTGTTTGCCCTGTTTTACGCCATTGCCTGCGCGCGCAGCGCAGAGGTGGATACAGCCGGGGATGCGCTGAGCATAGAAATAGATGCAGATGTGCTGTGCGAAGGTATAAAGCTGCATGCTTTCCAAATGAGCTTTGAGGGCATAAAGTTTCGCCTGCCGCCGGGAGTGGCGCATAAGTACGAGCAGGGAAAAATATATGAGGTATTGACTGTGGGAAACACCTTTGCCTATCCCGCTCAATTCAATGCGGAAAACGGGTCTGAGCTTGAATTTCTTTTTATGGGCATAAAAAAGGAAGAGGCCTACAAAATGTCGGCATTTTATGTGAGGGAGCTTCATGCCGCGCATGAGCTGGATTTTGACCGTGAGGCAAGCGACGCTTCTTGAGGCGCTTAAAAAAGAAGGTAAGCGGGCTATAGATCAAAATAAACATATAGAAGTCAAAGAAGAAGCTGTTATGGCGGTGCCGGGGCAGCTTTTTTATATTTGCCTTGAAGGTATTCCGCTTTGCGCGGCGGGGTATTATGCAAAGGTACGCCCATCTAAAATAAAAAGGATATGCATCAAAATAATGCATATCCCCTGCAATTATATTATCAATAAATCAGAGCGACACGTTCAGGTGGCGCGCATACATTTTTTGTGTTTCTATAAGGCAGCCGGCCACAAGGCATACCATTGCAGAGCTGTCGTTCTGCAGCTGCGCGGCGCGCAGTGAATCCATATATGAGTCTTTCATGGAGACGGGTATCACGCAGTAGCCGTAGCCCGCGGCCAGAAGCACCAAATTCATTAGCAGTCTGGCTATACAGCCGTTACCGCCAAAAAACGGATGTACGTCAAGCAGCCGCTTGTGCAGCATTGCGGCATACTCTATTGCGTGGTAGGTCTTTTTCTGCATGTTCATATCGTTTATATAGGTTTTCATGAGCATGGGAGTTACCTTGGGAGAGGGCGGCACATAATCTGTACCCTCTATAAAGTTTTGTTCTTTTTTATAATGCCATGCGTTCTCTATATCAACTCCGGCGTAAAAAAGCAGATGAAGATGGTTTATCATCTCTTCGTTCAGCTCAAGTGGGTTGTACTTTGCGCACTCCCTTATATAATCGAAAGCGCGAACATGCCCCAATATCTCGTAATGGTCTTTTAGCGGCTTTCCGCCTATTGCCAAACCGGTTTTGATTATCTCTTTAGCCTCACGTTCATCAAGGCAGTTTCCGTCTATAGCTGTGCTGTTGTAGGCCAAAGCCAGTTTGAAATGTGATGTAACGGCATCTTTATTGCGATCTGCAAGTGTGCGCGCACCCAATATAGATTGGCGCAGCCTGTCTGCCTCTCCAAAAAGCGCCTGCTTATTAACGTTTGTTTTAAACATAGCATCCTCCCTTTTGTTCAGAGCTATATATCATTATATAACTTAAAACAGTTATTTCAAGATGAAAAACAACAACAAACAGGCGTAAAACGGAATATATAGCATGCTGCGCACTGTATTCTCTATTTATGGAGCGCTTTGCGGTCTTTTTCCACCGCAGCCAGAAATTCCGCCTCAGCCATAGGGCGATAAAAATAGAAACCCTGTATTATATCCGCCTGCGCGTCTATGCAGTAGGAGGTTTGAGCCTCTGTTTCCACCCCCTCAATGCAGATTTTTTTATTTATGGAATGCCCCAGATTGGATATGAGCTTTATAAAAGAATTGGAGTATTCGTCGTCTGTGATATCCTGAATAAAGCAGCGGTCTATTTTTATTATGTCCAAAGGCAAAGTACGCAGATTGCCCAGTGAAGAATAGCCTGTGCCAAAATCATCCATGGCTATTTTTATGCCCTTGCGGCGAAAACCCTCGCATATTGTTTGCAGACGCTCAAGCTCCGTTGATGCCATGCTTTCCGTAACTTCAAAAACAAGATTTTTGGGGTCTACGTCCACTTCCTCCAATATATTTTCAACGCGGCGAATTATGTCCGGCTGCTGCAGCTGTCTTATTGAAAAATTTACGGATATCATAAATTTTGGATCTATATTGTCATTTATGTATTTAAGTGTTTTTACGGATTCGCGCAGTATGAAATCACCCAAAGGAACTATGAGGCCAAGATATTCTGAAAGCGATATGAATTCTTCCGGCATTATAGGCTCGCCGCCGCGCGCAAACCAGCGCACAAGCGCCTCGGCGCCGCTCATTCGCGTGGTTTGAGTGTTCACATATGGCTGGAAATATATCACAAAGCCATCAAAATCTGAATTTATAGCGTCGCGCAGCATCATTTCAAGATGCGCGCGCCTTGTTATGCTGTCGTGCATATTTTTATTATAGTACAAATAATGGTTTTTGCCCGTTTTTTTAGCCTCAAACATTGCCACATCGGCATTTTTTAAAATAACTTTTGCGCTCTCGGCTCCAAGACCGCGCACTATTCCCAAGCTAATAGAACAATAAAAGGAACGATCCAGCACCTTCCAAACGCGCTTGGTACGGCGAAGCAGTTTTTCCAGCAAAGCTTCCACTTCAAGATTGCTGTCCTCTATTATCACGGCAAATTCATCTCCGTCAAAACGGTATATTCTGTGCTTTCCAAATATGCCGGATATGTACCTTGAAAACAGTACCAGCAACTGATCTCCATATTCGTGGCCATAGCCCTCGTTCACTATTTTGAAATCATCCAGATCCATATATAGTAAATAGCTGCCTTCGCGGTTTTTGGTCTCATCCAGATCAATCTCGCATTGGCGGCGGTTTGGCAGCCCGGTGAGCATGTCTGTAAATGAAACGCTTTGCACGTAGCGCTCGTGCAGCTTTTTTTCAGATATATCCTGACAGGAAAAAAGGCGCGCGCTGCTGCCGTCAAGCCAGCGCAGCGGGCTGCATTGTACACCCAGCCATTGCTCAGGGTTTTTAAACTCAAGCTCAAAGTAGTGCGGTTTTATGAGTGTGAGATCCTTGCCAAAATGAGGGCAGTCTTTGCAGTTTAGCAATATTTTTTCGTGTAATTCGCTGCGCGAGAGCCCCTCGCGTACTGTGCCCGGAAAGTCTGCATAAAAAGACCGGTTAGCAAATATAATCTGTCCGGTGATTGGATTCATAACGTAAATATAAGTAGGAATATTGTCCAGCACCGTTTCCATAGTTATACGAGCCAGCTCAGAGCTGGCCGCAAGATGCTGTTGTAGCCCTTCTTTCATAATTTCCCCCGCATTGCAGCATGTGAATAAAGCAAAGTACGCAGCAAAATAAAAATATGCTGTCTGACAGCTTTTGTAGAGCAGCTTAATTCATTGAAAATTGTACTGTTGGGCAAAACGCTTTTATGTTATGCTGCAAAAATTACCATAGGTGCATTTATGACCGCGCCATTGCACACTTAGTCCGGAAACGGTTTCGCTCTAACTCATCTGCTGTGAATCAAGTTGCTTTACATGGATTTTTTCCAATCCGTTAATAAAGCTGTAATGAAATATTCAACCCTGTGAAAAATATTAACAAATTATCGCTGAATTGTCAATAAACTGAGATAAAATACACATAAACAGACAAGAAGACGCTAAATGTTGACTTTGGAGGCGGTTTGGCTCGCTCATATGCGAAATATTATCAATTGTTGACGGGCTGCTGCTGCGTAGAGTATTGTGCGCTCAGCTTATCGTAATAGGCAAGCAGCAGGTCAACCATGCGGCCATAGCTCATAATGCCGTCACTTTGACCGTTTTGTTTCAGGTAGCTGTCATTAATGCGGGAAACTGTTTTTTCTATTTCACCATCATAGCGTTCCCAATATGCGTTATGCGCCGCCAGATCACGAAGTACGGCGGGACTGTAGTAGCTGTGAAGCTGATCGTAAGCCTGGGGGCTTATGTCGTTTAGCGCGTTGCCTGCATTTATAAGTGCCAAAATTATTCCGGAGTATTTAAGGGCGGGATCTTCTGAGGAAAGGCAGGCCAAATATCCCAAAAAGTTTGCCTCGTCCTCACGCGCCACGCCCAAAAGATGCGCGCTTTCATGAGCGGCGGCGGCGGGCAGCAGCATATCCGGCTGGTGTACATTCACGTTGGCTTCCTCGGTGAAGGGTATGAATATGCCGGATATACCTGCGGCGCTCAGCGCTTCAGATGCTAAAACGGGTTTTGCCGCGGGTATCCTATAGCCATATTGAGGGTATGTTTCTGCAAGTGACTGATAACTGTTTGGTATTTTTTTAAGCATTTCCTCTGTTGGAGTATCAAGCTTGAAAACACCCTCGCTATCCTCTGGAAGCTGCGCTCTAAGCGTGTTTGCGGCAGCGGCCAAAGACACACAGAGGTCTGCAAGCTCCTGCGGCGCACGCTCCTTGACATCAAGCTTCATAGAGTAGGCAAGAGGCATTCTGTAATAATTGAAGCCCCAGAAAAAATAGAATATATTTATTCCCGCGCCCACTATTATTGCAAAGGTTATGAGTGTGCGAACGGTTTTTTTCACGTTGAACTGCTTTTTTATTATCTTATATACAGTGTATATTATCCACGCTGCAAGCAGGGCAAAGAGCGTATATAACAAAAATTCTGCAAAGGAAAATGGAAAGACCCCAAAAATACTGGAAACTACGCCGCTTATCATACGGAAAGCAACGTTGGAATATACGCTTTCCACAATTTGGGGATTTGCCGCTGCAAGCTGGGCAAGTATGAAAGCCAGCGGATACAGCAAAAGCCACCAAAGCCGCTTGAGTTCTCTGCGCCAGCCGGTGGAAAGCGATGCGCCTTTAGAGCTGGTATTGCCGGGTCCGTTCATTTCAAAATATTCCATATGAAGTCTTCCGTGTATCAATTGATTGCACCGGGCAAAATGTCCTTTATTACCCGATAGGTATGGAATAAGTATAACATATGTTACCTAAGCAGGCAAAACGGTAAACAAAAGTTTTACAATCAGCTAAAAACAATAAAAAAGTTTGACACGCCATTCCCTCTGTGCTAAAATATATCCTGCGTGAAAAATGCGCAAAACAAAGCCACAGACTCAGGGACGAAGATTGTGAAGTAGTATACGCAAATGGCGGTGCTGTGAAAGAATCTGAGAGTAAATATCCTGCCGAGGCGGACGCACTATTGCAAAGTATATTGATATGCTTTCAAGTCTGCCGGCTTGAGAGCATTTTTTAATTCATACGCGGGATACGGGGTGAAATAATGAAAGAAGCAAAGCTAAAGCAAAAACAGGAATCCGTTGCGGAAGTAGCTGAAAAAATGAAGCGCTCCCAGAGCATGATAATGCTGGATTACCGCGGTCTCACCGTTGAGCAGGTAACAAATCTGCGCAATACGTTCCGCGCGGCAAACGTGGAATACCGGGTAATAAAGAACAACATGCTGCTGAGGGCTGCGCAGTCCATAGGTGTGGAGGGTGCAGAAGATATCTTCAAAGGCCCCACAGCCGTGGCCTTTGGCTATGACGATGCCGTAGCGCCCGCAAAGATACTTACAAAGTTCATAAAGGACGTTAAGAAAACAGAGATAAAGGGCGGCATACTGGAGGGCAAGGTGTTGGATGCCTCCGGCGTGGAAAATCTTGCCAAGCTGCCTTCCAAGGAAGAGCTTATTGCAAAGATGCTGGGCAGCATGAACGCTCCCATCACAAACTTTGTGGGAGTTTTGGCAGCGGTGCCCAGGAGCCTCGTGTGCGCGCTCAACGCCATACGCGAGCAAAAGGAAGCCTAACGGCAAACAGAAAAGCCCGGATCGCCTGAGGCGAGGGCGCAAAACGGGGGGCATTGCCCTCAAAACAAAATAAAATATAAAAATTTTTGGAGGATAATAAACAATGGATAAAGCACAACTTATAGAAGCTATTGAAAGCATGAGCGTTCTGGAGCTGGCCGAGCTGGTTAAGGAACTGGAAGAGAAATTTGGCGTTAGCGCTGCCGCTCCCGTGGCTGTAGCCGCTGCCGCTCCCGCTGCCGGCGGAGACGCAGGTGCCGCAGAGGAGAAAACAGAGTTTGACGTTGTTTTGAAGAGCGCAGGCGCTGAGAAAATAAAGGTTATAAAGGTTGTTCGCGAAGTGACCGGCCTTGGTCTGAAGGAAGCAAAAGAGCTGGTTGACGGCGCTCCCAGCACTGTTAAAGAAGGCATATCCAAAGACGATGCAAACGGCCTGGCTGAGAAGCTGAAGGAAGTTGGCGCGGACGTAGAAGTAAAATAATACCGTTTTGGTGTAAACCGCATAGCGGATGGACAGGGCTGTCTCATATAGAGGCGGCTCTGTTTTTTTTGATTAAGATTGCGAAATAAAGTGTATATTATATGCAAATACAAATATAACGGAGGCACAGAAAATGGGAAAGCTGGAAGAAGCGGGACGCAAGGCGGATGAATTTATAGAGAATGCCGGTGACAAGAGCCGTGAAATAGCGGGCAAGGTGAAAGATGTGGCGCAAGCTGTGGCAGAAAAGACCACTCAGACTGCTGAGATGGTTAAAGACAAAACAGTAAAGGCGGCGCAGGCGGCAAAGCAGGCAGGGCAGGAGGCGGCGCTCAACGCCACGGAAAAGGCAAGAAACGCCGCCATAAAGCTGGATGAACGCGCACATGAAAAGCTTGATAAACGGGAGTGAGTATATTTGGGCAGTGAGAGGGAAGTAGATAGGTGGTCTAACATAAAGAGCTACTCTAAAGACGACTATCTTTCAGAATCGGATTTTTCGGCAATCAAAGCGCAGGTGCGCCGTTGCTGGCGCATAATGGGCATGCTGCATCTGCGTATGGAAAACGATGTGGATAAGCGCTACAAAAAAAAGCTGCCCATACCGGAGCTGATGGAGCGGCTGGACGAAGCTGAAAAGCTTATAATTGCGGCGCGCGGCATATGTGAGGAGCACGGCGAAAAGTGATACTTTATACCCGGCGGCTCAAAGCCGCATTGATCGCAGGCTCCATATAGACGTTTTTTATTGCGCATTATGTATAAGGCAAATGTTTCCGGGCGCGCCGGATTGCATATTATTAGATAATTGCGAATTTTGTGGCAGAGCAAAATGTTTGCGAAGCGTTATTATATACGATTCGCAAAAAATATCTGCAGCGCAAAACCATAGTGAACCGCACCAATTTGAAATATAAAAAACTGCGCCACGTTGTATTTAACGGGTGCAGTTTGTTGAGCTGTAAAATTTTGCGCTAACGCTCTCTGAAATCATTTTCTGAGGGCATCCATTTGTCTGTATTGAAGAATATTTTAGGAACTATGCTGTATTTTTTTACCTCTACGCCAGGTATTCCCGGCAGCGTCTCATTTATGAAACGGTGCATTTCTTCGCTGTTTTTGAAGCGCGCCTGAATGAGCAGGTTCATATCCTCCTCCCAGCCGGAGGAAAGGTATGAGACCGAAACATTGCCCGAACAAAACTCCACCACCTCGTCATAGCGCTCCGCCTCTACGCACAGCTCCACGTCAACAATTGTGGTATAGCCAAACACATCCGGCGAAATTATGACCGTGGGGTGTATTGCCCCCGTTCCCTTTAGGCGCATGAGCCTGCGTTTGGCTGTGCGCTCATTTATGCCCAGAGTGCGTGCTATACGCGCCACCGGCACCCAGCAATCCTCATGCAGCATTTTTAATATTTCGTAATCAATACTGTCGAAAGCCTTTATTGAATCCGACATTTTTCACATCTCCCCGTACATTTAATAATGACATAAAATTTAATGTGCTGTTTTGCTTTTAAAACGCCTCGCTTAATTGAGGCTATGATATTTGCGGTATGCTTTTCGTGCGTTTACATACGCGCTGTAACTTTTAATAATGTCAAATTCACTGCTCAGGTTCGCGTAAGCCTGCCTTTTTCTTAAGCATACGCCGAACAATGATTTCTCCCAATACCACCGTTGCCAGCACTCCTATTATTATGGGGAGTGAAACGCCCCAATTGAAATCTAGCGCGTCATTGGGCTGCCACACAAAAAGCGCTACTGCAAATATTAACACAATTTCGCAAAGAATTGCCAGAAATTTTCCCGCCGGAGCCTTGAAGGCACGTGGCGTTTTATCTGTTTTGCGCAGCTTTATAAAGGCGGGGAACATTATTAGGTAAGGGAAAAAGTACACTATGGAGCTGAAAGCCAGCAGGGTAAAGAAAAGCGCGGAGGCAGTTTCTGCCATAAATCCGTATACAATTATTGCTGTAGATGAAACTATTCCAGTGAGTATAAGCGCGCCTATGGGAGCGCCTGTTTTCTTTGTTTCGTGTGAGAACACCTTGGGCAGTTCGCCGTCCTGGCCTGCCTCCATAGCGCCCACAGCACCGCCCAGCATCCAAACCATAACCTGGGCAAAAACGGAAAACAGCAGCACGGCCATCACTATGCCGGCAAGAGTTTCATTGCCAAAGGCGATAAGCATAACGGTATGCAGTCCTGTGAGAAGGTCTATTTCGCCAAGCGGCACGGTGGCCAGCAGCCCCCATGAGGCCAGCAGGTTGAACACCACGCACACCGCCACAAGCCCCAGCACAGCGCGCGGCATATCCTTTTTGGGATTGCGCATTTCCTGCGAATTGGCTGAAAGAACCTCCATGCCGCAGCAAAGATATATTATTACCGGCAAAAATATCAGGCTACCGTCCAGCGTGGGTGCCATAGAGGAAAGGGTTACCTCGTTTGCCATGGGAGCGCCTTTTACTATGAAGGAAATGCCCGCTATTGCCACTATTGCAAATATTAGTATTTTGCAGACGGCGGCCACATTCATTACCCATTTTGCATCGGCCATTTTTTTTGTGCACAGCCATACGCACAGCCAAACCAGCGCTATGGCTATAAGAACCTCAGGAAGGTAGCCCGCATTGGGGAAGAACACCTGCAGCAGCGCGCCGGATATCCAGGTGTAGGCAGAGGGGACCCACAGCGCTATGTTCACCCAGTAAAACCAGCTCAGCCTAGCGCCCCACACCGCACCGAACGCACGCCGCGTCCAGGCGTATATGCCCCCTTTATCAGGATAGGTGGAGGCCAGCTCAGCAGTAACGAGGCCGTTTGGTATAAATATTATGATTGCGGCAATTATCCACCAGGTTATAACAGATGGCCCCATACTTGTGTTTGAGGTTATTAGGTCTGCAAAGAGTATGGCGCATACCAGTCCCAAAAATACGTCTATGCCACCCAAAGCTTTCTTTTTTGCGGAAAGTTCGTTCATCAGATATACCTCCGACATATATGATTTTGGAATGCTAAAAGCAGATATCCATTGCAGAAAATAAGGGATCATATGTTTCTGCAAATGGGGTAGATTGATGTGCTGCTTAGCGTTCTCCTATGTTTTGTATGAAATATAATGTGGCTAAATGCAGCTCTTGTTGCACAGCAGATCCAATATCCGGTCCTTTGGGATAAATTGAACTACTGATTTTTTATACTCCGGCAATGTGACCGGAATGCTGATATTTCTAAAATCTGGATAAAATATATAGACTTGTTTCTTGATTAGAGAATAGTACATTTTTAATGTATTGTCAATAACTTAATATTGCATTTATGTAAATATTATGGTATCTTGATTGCAACAAAAATGCAAATCATAAATTTGAAAACAGCTCCATACCAAAAACAACACTTTTTATAGAAAGAGGGTAAATTTCGTGAAAAAGACTAAACCGGTAAAACATTTTATTGACAATATAGAACTCTCAAAGCAGGAGCTGCTTGATATATTTGAGCTTATATCCATATTGAAGGCGGCAGACTATGACAATGTGAAATTTCACATGCTGGAGGATGTTTCCATAGCCACAATATTTGAGGAGCCGTCCACCCGCACGCGCGTATCCTTTGAGGTGGCCATGAAGGATCTGGGCGGGCATGCGCTTTACCTAAAGCCGGGCGAAATACACTTTGGCAGCCACGAAGCGCTGGCAGATACCACGGAGGTGCTCTCCCGCATGTGCCGGGGCATAGTTATTCGAACGGTGGAGCACGAGACAGTGCTGGAGGTGGCGAAGAAGGCAAGCGTACCCGTTTTTAACGCTATGACCTACTATATACATCCCACGCAGGGAGTGTGTGATATTTTTACTATGTCAGAGCATCTTCCGCCCGGCAAGTCGCTGGAGGATATAAAAATAGCATTTGTGGGAGATTCTTCACACTTTGGCATAATGGCAACGGAAATAGGCCACATAACGGCCTCGCTGGGGCTTTCATACACTATAGCCTCGCCCAAAAAATATTCTATGGGCGAAGAGGAGATAGCCAAGATATCCGCGCGCTCCAAGGAGACGGGCGGCAGCTTCCGTGTGATAGAAGATCCCTTTGAAGCGGTGGCGGACGCAGATTTTATAGTGCCTGACGTTTGGTGGTATTACGGCTATGAGGATGAAAAGGACGAGCGCTATGCCGCCTTTTATCCAAATTATCAGCTAAACCGCGAGCTTTTGAGCCACGCGCCCGCGGGCTGCAAGGCGCTGCACTGCCTGCCCGCCAACCGTGGAGTGGAAATAACAAGCGATGTAATGGACGACCCTGAGGTATCCATCATATTTGATGAGGCGGAAAACCGTCTGCATACAGAGCGTGCGCTGCTGGTGAAATATATTCTGCCCACGCTGCCCATTACAACGGATGAACGTATAGAAGCACATACAGAGGCATTGAACGCATATATGGAAAAGCAGGACTTTTTCGATTTTTGATAAGTATTTGATGCCGATATTTTGAATGAATGGCGTGAACTCCAATTTTGGAGGGCGCGCTTTTTATTTGAGCTGTGCATCAAAAAATGGGGGAGTAATGCTGCGTGGAACCCGAAAAATCCGCGCTTGCCAATTATTCGGCGTTTTTGCTTGCCCGGTGCGGCGCAAAGATGTACAATCAATATAATAGGAAATGATTTCTATTATATTATCCCGGAGGTAAACAGAATATGGAGAAAAAAGGTGAGATCTGCGGTCTGGCGCACATAGGCCTGTTTGTGGCGGATAGGGAGCGTTCTGTAAAGTTTTACACGGAGGTCCTGGAGTTTAGCGTAATATGGGAGTGCGAGCTGGAAGGGCCGTGCAAGATCGCATTCATACGCAACGGAGACTGCACAATTGAGGTGGTGCAGCGCGCAGAAGGGGCAAACAGCGGTGACGGCGTTGTGGATCATATAGCCATGCGTGTGCGCAATATAGAAGCTATGCAGCAAAAGCTCATAGAACGCGGCGTGGAGTTTGAAACTGCCGAGCCGGTATTTGATAAGAGGGTATTCCCCAACGGTGCCAAATGGCTCATGTTCCGCGGTCCGGATGGAGAGCATTTGGAAATATCCGAAATAATGTAGTGCCTATATAAAATTTTAAACGTTGCTTTATTTTATGATGAATCGCTATGCAAGATTTTGCAGCGGCGCAAAAAAGTGCGGAGTTTTATTTGTGTTGTACGCTTTTAAAACATACTTTGTGTTTGATATATGATTTGAATTAGAATGAAGCGCTGAAGCGGAGAACCATTTTGGCTCTCCGCTTTTTGTTCACATGAGCGCCCTATATATCAGCGGGCACGCTCATATGTATACAACCTCTATGCCCCCCATGCTGACATTGCCGGAAAGGCGCAGCGTAGGAAGCGAGGGATCGGGTGCGGAAAGGCCGGTGTTTTTGAATTCAATTCCGCCCATGCTGCCGTTGGTGTTGTTTATGACGGGCCAGTTTCTTGGTATGAACAGTTTTATTGC
Organism: uncultured Christensenella sp.; assembly: GCA_964463305.1. GTDB lineage: Bacteria > Bacillota > Clostridia > Christensenellales > Christensenellaceae > UBA5399. The sequence continues at coordinate 30,719 of CAYXBW010000004.1, forward strand.
GCCAAGATGGCAGTTTAGAAAAACTTCGGCACCGCTTGGGCTGAGTGTGGTGTGGTCAAAATATACCTCTATAGCGCCCAGGCTTACTTTGAGGTCTGCGGTTTCCAGACAGTTGGAACGCAGATAGCGCACCGCCGCGCCCAGACTTACGCTTATTACGGGATGGTTCTCGTCATCGTTTTCAGACACGTTGCCGTCTGAATCATTTATGCCTGCTTTGCGGTTGTGTATATAGTATACGGGCGGTTTGCTTTTAAAAAGTATGTGGAAAGCTATAGTGAGCAGCAGCGCGGCAACTATGAGTATCCACGGCGCTATGTCTGGCAGACCCAGCGGGTGCCAGTATATCATATAAAGCAATGCCAGCGGAAGGAAAAGCCCTATCCATACGCGATGCACGCAGCTTTGTATAATGACCGCCACCAGTAATATTGTGGCCAGCACGCTCCAAAAATTGAGCTGCATAAAGGATACCAACTGGCTGCTTATCAAAATAACGGTAGCCAGTATAAAAAATATCCCCCAAAAAATGTTCCTCTTTTTCATTTCATTTTATCTCCTTTCGCTGAGCGCGGTTTTCAGCGCGGCGTAATATCTTCTGGATACGTAAACATGCTTGTGCGTTCCCTCAAATTCTACCAAACTTGCGGAGGTGAGGTTGCGGGTTATTGCCAGCACGCGTGCCGCATTCAATATAGTGGATTTTGAAACCCGTATAAAGACGGCGGGCAGCAGCTTTTCCAGCTCATACAGCCTGCTTTTGGTTTGAAAGCTGTCCGCCGCGGTGTGTGCGTATACGGAGTCTCCCTCCGTCTCAAAGAAGAGCACGTTTTCCAGTGAGAAAAAATATTCGCTCTGGTCTTTGTATAGCGCTATGCGCGGCGTTTGACCGGATATGCCGGATATCTTGGCATATAATGCTCGGATGCTATCGTCCGCTTTGGCGCAGCGTATTATTATTTCGTCCTCGGCAAGGCCGGGCGTTTCTTCTATACTTACTCTCAAGCCAACCCCTCCCTTCAAAGCAGATTATACAATAGTATGAGCTTGTAAAAAAGCGTTTTGAAGTAAGCGGCGGCTTTATTTGTATAAGCGGTATGATTTTTTGTTCATAATGAACATATACCAAACTTCTTATGGCGGAGAGAAAATTGCGGGGTGGATAGGTAGTTTTAAATGTACTTGTAAAATAATATGAACAAAACATGACAAAAAGACGTCAAATATAATATGATTATAAAAAAATTGCAGACGCTGTTATGCCATATTCTTGATATTTACGGGCGTATAAAGAAAGCTGCAGCGCAGTATTCATAATTTTGTGGAAGCTGCAAAATAATAAGAGGTGAATGATGAGAAAAAACATAGTAAAAATAATTGCCGTGATTACGGCGGTAATGCTGGTGGCCTTTATGGCGGTATCCTGCGGAACGCGTGCCAGCGCGGAAGAGCCGGAGCATACGGCAAGTGATGCACAGCTTGAGACGGTGGAAAGCGCTGTTATGCCGCAGTCACAAGAAAAGCAGGAAGAGCAGGCACCAATAGGGAGCAAGCAGGCTGGCGAGGCGGACGCAATTGTTGTGGAGGGCAAGCTGGAGGAAAACGCAGAGGCTCAAACCTCAGGCGAAACGGTTGATCTGGGGCTGTTTCCCACGGGCGATAATTTTATGAAGCCACACAGCATAGACGGTATAGATATAAACGGCAAAATTGTGGCGCTCACAATGGATGATGGCCCCTCGGCAAATACGCCGGAGGTGCTGGATATACTTAAAGATGAGGGCGTTAAGGCTACATTTTTTGTAATAGGTGAAAACATAGCGGGCAAGGAAGATATACTAAAGCGAGAATATGATGAGGGGCACGAAATAGCCGGTCATAGCTGGGATCATAAATCATTTACTAAACTGGATTTTGACACTCTTATGAATGAGCAGATAAGCAAGACTAACGATGCTATAGAAGCGGCTACAGGCAAGAGAAGCATAATGGACCGCCCGCCGGGAGGCGCTATAACGGAAGAGCTGGCGGCAAAGATGCAGCGCCCGCAAATACTTTGGAGCTCAGATTCTGAGGATTGGAAATTCAAGCGGGATATGGAGAAGGACGCGGCAATTTCAGCGGCTACGGACAAGGCTATGGGCGAGATCGGCGACGGGGGAGTAATACTTTGGCACGATCTTCATAACACTGCGCCGGCGATAGCGCGCAATCTTATATCACAGCTCAAGGCAGACGGATACCAGTTCGTTACCATCTCCCAGCTTATGCAAATAGCAAAGCTGCGCGGAGAGGATGTTGGCTTCCTGTTCTCACGTGCGCCTAAGGCGGGCGCGGAAGCGGCTAAGAGCGAGGACGGCACAAATAGCGGCGAGGAAGAAAAAGCAGGCTCGGACACGGGGGATGGCGATCAAGGTGACTATTCTGCGAGCGATAACAGCATGGAAAACGCCGTGCCGGACGGTGGTGAAACAGAGCCAGCAGACGACGGCAACTGAATTTGATAACGTGATGCGCCACTCTGCAGAGCGGGGTGCAAGGCACAAGGACGTAGGCAAGCGCTCTATATTATGTTTTGCACAGCCTATACAGAAAAGCCGGTTGATTGAAAGAGTCAAGAGCCGCAGCGGTGCATAACCGCAGCGGCTCATTTTATATTCTGGATGCTTTGCGCAGAGACTTACAGAAGATTTTAGTAATAATTCTTAAAAAGGGCTAAACAACTTGGTAAGGCTGTGGTATAATGTAAAAAATAATGTTTGATTTTATATGAGGTAAATTTATGTGTTGGTATAAAAAAGCGATCGCAATAATGCTCTGCGCGTCGCTGGCGGCAGGAATGGCAGGCTGTTCTATGTCTAAGGCGCAGGATAAGCCTGTGGATGTGGAAGAGCAGCGTGCACAATTTGCGCTGACTGCGCAAAACCGCAAGCTGGCAGAGGACGGAGGAGTTACAAGAACTCCGCTGCTGGAGACGGATGGAGATATTCTGGTTTCGGCAGATTGCCCGGAGATACCCCAAAACCAAACCGTTTCTGCAGAGCTTAAAGCCTTTGTGGATGGCGAGGTGCAGCAGTTTAAAACAGAAGCTTCAGACATGGGCGCGCCCGATGAAAAAAACGGGTTGTATAATTTTACGCTCACATACAAGCCTTATGCTGTGGGTGCAGACCTATTGGGCATAAAGTTCACGGAAACGGCCTTCAGCGGCAAAACGGACAGAAAAAATTATATACAAACATTCAGCTACGATCTAAAAAGCTCTCAGCGGCTGGGGCTGGATGATGTTTTTGATTCCTCTCAGGACTATCTTACGCAGGTGGCTTCAAAAGTTAAGGAATCGCTTGTTAGAAATGAAGCTCTCAAGGAAAATATGGATGAGGCGCTGCTGAATGAGGGCGTGACCCCCACCATACAAAATTTTTCAAATTTTATAATAACACCAGAGAAAAAGATACTTTTCTACTTCAACAGGGGTGCTGTGGCCCCGGTGGAAGCGGGAGCCATAGAGGTCTGCATACCTCTTGCAGAGCTGGAATCTCTTTTGAACACAGAAAATAAGGCAATGATATTGGGTGGAAGCTCAGCTGCCGCAGGAGCCGAAGCCGCAGAGGGTGCGACACAAGAGGGCGAAGCACCCGCAGAGAGCGAAGTGCCCGCAGAGGGTGATGCGCCGGCGGCGCAGTCTGTGGAGCTTGATCTTTTCCCTACCGGAGATAACTTCATGAAGCCGCACAGCATAGACGGCATAGATATAAACGGCAAGGTGGTGGCGCTCACAATGGATGACGGCCCATCCAAAAACACTCCGGCTGTACTTGATGCATTAAAAGAAGCGGGCGTAAAAGCTACGTTTTTCATAATTGGTGAAAACATAAAGGGGCGTGAGGATATTTTAAAACGCGCATATGATGAGGGGCATGAAATAGGCAACCATAGCTGGGATCACACATCCTTTCAGAAAATATCTTTGGATGATGTGCTTTCCAAGCAGATAGGCCGCACAAACGACGCAATAGAAGCGGCAACGGGCAAGCGCACCATAATAGACCGTCCGCCCTACGGCGCGATGAGCAAAGATCTTGCGGCGCAAATAAAACGCCCGCAAATAATGTGGACTGCGGATACGGAGGATTGGAAAAACAAGGATGCTGACGCTTCGGTGGAAAAGGCTATGAACGAGCTTTCAGACGGCGGCATGGTGCTCTGGCACGACCTGCACTCCACCGCTCCCGGGATAACTAAAAAAATAATACAAAAATTGAAAGATAAAGGCTACCAGTTTGTAACGGTGACCCAGCTGATGCAGATAGCCAAGCTGCGGGGAGATGATGTGGGCTATTACTTCACGCGCGCGCCCAAGGCGGAGGCGGCTGCGGGCGATACAAATTGACCCATTGAAAACGGCGTGCTTTAAGCACGGAATATGAACCGCCTAAGCGAGGCAACACTGGCTACGGCGGTTTTTTTATGCGAAAGGCGGCATGCGATTTTTACGGGGTGGAATTTTTTTCGCAGGGGGAGTATAATATCAAACGATAACGGCTCGGATGGGGGATGTTTTTTTGGAGAAGATAAAGCTGTACGGTTTCAATAATCTTACAAAGACGCTCAGCTTCAATATATATGATATATGTTATGCCAACAGCGCACGGGACAGGGCGAGCTATATAAGGTACATAGACGAGATATACAACGCGGACAGGCTGAAAAAGATATTGAAAGAGGTCACGCAAAAAATAGGGGCGCATATATTAAATATAGCCACGCAGGACTACGACCCTCAGGGCGCAAGCGTGACAATGCTTATAGCAGAGGAATGTGTGTGCAGGCAGGATGTAGCGGCACATCTTGACAAGAGCCATATAACAGTGCACACCTACCCTGAGAGCCACCCGCAAAAAGGCGTGTGCACATTTAGGGCAGATATAGACGTTTCCACCTGCGGAGAGATTTCGCCTCTCAAAGCGCTGCCTTTTCTTATAGACAGCTTTGATTCTGACATAATAACGCTTGACTACAGGGTGCGCGGCTTTACGCGCGACGCAAGCGGGGAAAAACTTTTCATAGATCACCCAATAAGCTCTATACAGGATTTTATACCCCGCCGTATTGGCGAGAGGTATTGCATGATAGATGTAAACCTTTATGAGGAACGCATTTTTCACACCAAGATGATGATACAGGATTACGATCTTGATAATTATCTTTTTAACTTGAATGCGGACGAGCTTACGGAAAAAACGCGCTCTAAGCTGCAAAAGCAAATATACGCGGAGATGCGGGAGATTTTTTATGGCAGAAATTTTAAAGGATGAATGGTTTTACGAATACTTTACGCCGGACGCGAAATTTGGCATAAAAATAAAAGAGCATATTGTGGATACGGCCAGTGAGTTTCAAAAGATAGATTTTTACGATTCATACGAATATGGCCGCTTTTTTACGCTGGACGGCTACATAATGATGACGGAGAGGGACGAATTTATTTATCATGAAATGATAGCTCACCTTCCCATGGCGGCTTTGGGCGGCGCGAAACGCGTGCTAATAATTGGCGGGGGAGACGGCGGAGCGGTGCGGGAGCTTTGCAGGTATGGCTGCGTGGAGCGTGTAGACATGGTGGAGATAGACGGGCTGGTGGTAGAGCTTTGCAAAAAATACCTGCCGCAGACCGCCTGCGCTATGGAAGACCCGCGCGTGAGCCTGCATATAACAGACGGAGTAGCTTTTGCCGCAGAGTGTACGGAGAAGTATGACCTTATACTTGTGGATTCAACAGACCCCATTGGTGTGGGGGAGGGGCTTTTCAGCAGTTCCTTTTACGCTGATATGAACCGTATACTGGCGGAGGGGGGAGTGCTTATAAACCAGCACGAAAGCCCTTACTATGCGGGGGACGCAGAGCAGATGGTGCGTGCGCACAAAAAGCTCAAGGCAGCCTTTCCCATAGCTAAAGTGTATCAGTTCCACATGCCCACCTATGCTTCGGGGCACTGGCTTTTTGGCTTTGCGTCCAAAACTGTGGACCCCGTTGCAGATATAAAAGCGGATTGGTGGGTGGCGCAAAACATAAAAACCAAATATTACAACACAGATTTGCATAGGGGATGTTTTTGCTTACCCAGTTATGTTAAAGATTTACTGAGTGAATAACGTGGTTATTCGTGAAAAATTAGTTATAATATAGCTTGCAATGGCTGGAGGTTTGTTATAGAATAAGCCTATCTTAATTGCATGAAATTAAGATATATCAATCCCCACCCTTTTATTATTTAGAAAACCGGACAGAATTGTCCGGTTTTCGCTTTGTGCGCAAAACATTAAATTTTGTTGCAATCAACAGCGTTTCAGCCGTAAGTTATTACAGAATTTTGTGTTAAAATGAACTGCATTACGGCACTGGCTTGTGACTTGCATAACATATAAAGGCCTGTGCCAGAGCCTATAGCCGCACTATTTTTTCCCTGTTTTTCATAAGCAGGCAAAGCAATATAACGTATATGGCGCAGGAAATAAGACTGGTGGGGGCGCGCATTGCTAATTGAACGAGATACGGCGTTCCATACATAAGAGACATCCACAGAGTGTTTAAAAGAAGTGAGCACACTATTTGTATAAGCACGGTGGTTATGGCTATTTTGGGCAGTGTGCTTTGGCGTTTGTAAAAAAACAGCCCTGCCAGCAGCCCGTAAAGCGCCATTGTAACCGTGGGGCCGGGAGAATAGGGGGCTATGGCAGTGCCGCCTATCAGGTAGGAAAGAACATTTGTGATAGCGCCCGTGGCTGCGCCCCAAACCGGACCCAAAGCTGCGCCCGCAAACATAACAACGAGCGGGGCCAGCGTTACTTTGATGCTGTCCGTGAGATAGAATGAAAAAAAGCTGCCAAGTATTACGGATATGGCAATAAAGGCCGCTCCGTATACAAGTTTTTTGGTTTTTAGAGACATAAAAAAACCTTCCTTTCTTTTTGATTAGAAGCAAATAAAATGGCAACGCCTCTACAAAAGAAAGTCCGGCTATCAAACCTGCTTTTGTGAGCAGCGGACGCGGCATTGTACCGTAAGCGAAAACGCTTTTCGTCACGGGGCGACATCCCATCCCCGCGCACTCCACGCGCGCATAACGCGCGAACGCACAAAACCTACTCTGCACATTTTTAATTTACAACTTGATTTTACCATCGTTCCAAATCTTTTTCAACATGGTATAATTGAGTTGAGGCAATATTGTGTAAAGGAGTGTGGCTTCAAGCAAGCTATATTTACACCAAGCAAAGAAACGGAGGCTTTTGGGTATGGATTTCAGTTTTTTATCACCTGACGTAATGGTGAAGCGGGGCGGTGCGGCCGGCATAGGCGGAGTGTGTGCAAAGCACATGAAGAAGGCTTGCATATTTCGCTATGGTGAGCGCTTTTTTTCTTCCGGCGCGCACGATTTGCTGACGCACTCGCTTAGGGAGCACAAGGTAAAGTTTGCGGTGTTCGAGCACATTACGGGCGAGCCGTCGCCTGAGGTGATAAACAGAGCCGCAGCCTTTATGCGTGAGCATGGCTGCGACGGCGCGCTGGCGGTAGGGGGCGGCAGCGTTATAGACGCGGCCAAGGCGGCCTGCGCGCTTGCGCCCAACGGCGACGATATAATGAACTATGTGGAGGGCTTTGAGCCGAAAAAATTTGCTGTAAGGCCATACCCTGTGGTGGCAATGCCCACAACGGCGGGCACGGGCAGTGAATGCACTAAAAACTCTGTAATAACAGCCAAGGGCAACTTTAAAAACAGCGTACGAGACGACGGCATGCTTCCGGTTGCAGCGGTGCTGGATGCAAAGCTGATGCTTGATGTGCCGCGCGAAGTTACGGCCACTGCGGGTGCGGACTGCATATGCCAGCTCATAGAGAGCTACACCACAAGGTTTGCCAACCCCATTTCTGATGCTATAGCGCTGGGCTTTATGGCTCCGGCCTTCTCTGCGCTGCGCGAAGCCTGCGCGGATGGACAAAACATAGAAGCGCGCGAGACTATGAGCATAGCCGCCTGTGCCTGCGGTATAGCCATGACAAATTCCGGGCTGGGCGCGGCACACGGGCTGGCGGCGGGTCTGGGTGCGCTCACGCCGCTGCCGCACGGGCTGATTTGCGGCGTAGCTCTGCCGCACGTAATGCGCTTCAACATAGAGCGGGGAGTGCTTAAATATGCGGATATAGCAGAAAAGCTTACGGGAAGAGCTTTTGCGGATAAAGCGGAGGGCAGCATGGAGGCGGTGCGGCTTACGGAGAAGCTTTTGGCGGATATAGGTATACCGCGTGATTTTTCAGGAATGGGTGTAGAAAAAACACTGCTTCCCAATATTGCTAAAGCCTCTATGGGCTCCAGCATGTCCAAAAATGCGGTGGAGGTTTCGCCGGAGGAATGCGAAAAACTGCTGGAAGCGATGGCCGGAGCGTAAAGAATAGAGGGTAAGCGCAAAAAAATACGGACGCGGATATTCAAAAGCCGTTTATGGATATACTGCAAAAAATACCCGCATAAAAACAAACGAAAATTTATAAGGGGCGGCAGAGCCGCCTTTATGTGCAAAACTTTATGCAAAAAGCGTGTGTGGGTTTATGCATTGCAGTGAATTTTTTGCCTTAGCAAATAATATGACCAAACGCTTATACAATGAGCTTGAGAAAGCAAAATTGCCAAGCGCAGCAAGTGTATATTATGACGGCGGGCAATAAATATATAACAAAAAAGCCGCGCGGCAATTTTGAAAAAATACATATGCAGGCGTTTATTATTAAATCAAACAATTTTTAGATATATGAGCGGGGCTATTGCTCGTCCGTATAAAACAGCTGCTGCTTTTCCTGCTTGCAGGTGTCACATTTATACGCACAGTCCTTGTTTTTGCAATAGCATACGCCATGCAAAAAATAAAGGTCGGCGCCACACTCCGGGCAAAACGCGCTGCATTCGCTCCGGGGTGGTGTGGATGCGTTAGAGATATCCGTCATGTGTGTTCCCTCCAAAAAAGTAATATTACTAAATCAGGTATTTGAGCATCGCCGCTCTGGATGTAAATAACCGCAATGCCTGCTTACTGCCCAAAATGTGGACGGCGCATACACTTTACAAACGGCAGGCATGCTGCTAAAAAAAGCATTATTCAGCGGATCTTGCGTGAAGAAAAGCGGTATTGTGCTATTATTCCCAAGATTGAGAATACCAGCACCGGAACCAGCATAACCACGCCGGAGCTGTTTGCGAATATACTGTTTGGCTCCAATTTGAACATAAAGTTTGTGAGACCCACAGAAGAAAGCACCTCTGGTGTAAAAAGCGTACCTACAAGTATGCCCGCAAAGTAAACGAGTGAATATCCGCCAAACACAGCCGAAAATATTATAAGCAAATGCTTTTGGAAAGCCAGCATAAGCGCGCCCATAACAATGAAGCAGACTACCGATACCACAAGCACGGTAGTGGAATCCATAGTCATAAATTGAACGGGAGCCAGAGTGCGCACAAGTGAGAAAAGGGCAATGCCCAATATACCGCCCGAAACGAAAATAGCCAGCTTTACAAAGAACAATACCAGCGCGCCCGCAATTAGACCAAGCGCCAGCGATATTACAAGCGCCCCTATGCCAAGGTCTGGAAAGGAGTTCTCCACAAAGCCGTAAACAAATGTCATCACGGTGAAAAAAGTGTAGAAGAACATTACTATCTTCATATATTTGTAGCCGCCGAAGCAATATAGCGCTCCCAGCACCACAAAGAGCAGCAGCAGCAAAAATGTTATTATACCGTTCACACAACGCCTCCGTTTATTACAAATAAGATCCGATACGCATACCAGACATACCCGCAGTATTTTATGCGGGGCCATACCCTGTCATTATATCATCGAAATAAAAGCAGTGCAATGCGGGCGGCTGTATGCAGCTGCGGCACTTATTGCATAAGGGGCGCAAGAAGTGCCGGGACTGCGAGAGGATTGACTTATTTTGACTGCATAAATATAAAAATAAAAGGTTTTGGCTCTGTTAATAAAAATGAGCCTGTGTTATAATATACATTGTTTTGTGAACAAATGGGGGAATATCTATGGCAAAAAAAATGACTTTCCGGGGCGGCATACATCCGCTTCGCAGTATTCATGAAGGAAAGCCGCTTACCGGGGGCAAGCCCATAGCGCAGATGCCGCCGCCTAAGCTTTTGAGCATACCAATGTCTCAGCATGTGGGCGCGCCTGCAAAGCCCGTTGTAAAAGCGGGAGACAGGGTGCTCATGGGTCAGGTGATAGGAGAGGCGCAGGGCTTTGTGAGCGTACCTGTACATTCCAGTGTTTCCGGTGTGGTCAAAAAAATCACCAATATACCAAATATAAACGGCAAGCCAGTGCAGGCCGTAATAATTGAAAACGACTTTTTGGATGAGCCGGAGTTTATGCCCGCGGTAAATTACGATACCATGAGCCCGGCGGAAATAATTGAACGTATAAAGCAGGCTGGCAATGTGGGGATGGGCGGCGCTGCCTTTCCCACGCACGTAAAGCTTTCGCCGCCGCCGGATAAGAAGGTGGATCTGCTTATTGTGAACGGTGCGGAGTGCGAACCCTTTTTGACCGCAGACCAGCGGGTAATGACAGAGCAGCCTGAGAAGGTGATATACGGTATACGCGTGGTAATGCGGGCGCTAAATGTAAGGCGTGCTTTCATAGGCATAGAAGACAACAAGCCGGAGGCTATAGCCAGAATGTCCGGCGCGGTGGACGCGCATGGTATACGCGTTGTTACAATGGAAACGAAATACCCGCAGGGCTCTGAAAAGCAGCTCATAGACGCAATAACTGGCAGACAGGTGCCCTCGGGCGGGCTTCCCATGGACACGGGCGTGGTGGTGGTGAATATTTCATCCGCCGCAGCCATTGCGGAGGCATTTTTGTTTGGAGAGCCGCTTATTCGGCGCGTGGTAACTGTTACGGGTGCGGTAAAAGAACCGCAAAACTTTATGGTGCGCATAGGCACGCCCATGCAGGATGTGATAGACGCGGCGGGCGGTTTTTCTTCCGAACCGCTGAAAATAATATCCGGCGGACCCATGATGGGGCTGCCTGTGCCCACTACCGAATGCGTTATAGTGAAGGGCTCATCCGGCATACTGGTGCTGGATAAGAAATACACCAAAAAGGAAAAGGAGCTAAACTGCATACGCTGCGGCAAATGTGTGGATGCCTGCCCCATACATCTTATGCCCGCCGCCATATCTCAGGCGGCCACGGCGGAGAGCTTTGACAAGGCGGAGGGGCTTTTTGCAATGGACTGCATAAGCTGCGGAAGCTGCAGTTATGTTTGCCCGGCTAAAAAGCCAATAGCCCAAAACATAAAATTTGCCAAGGAAATGATAATGGTGAACCGTATAAAAGAAAAGGAAAAACGCGAACGTGAAAACGCGGAAAAAGGAGGGCAAAGCTGATGCAGCAAATGATACTTTCCGGCTCTCCGCACGTTAAATCTAACGCCAGCGTAACGCGTATAATGCTGGATGTACTTATAGCGCTGGTGCCCGCCACCATTGCGGCGGTATACTTTTTCGGCGCGGGAGTGCTCTCCACAGTGGCGCTTTGCATAGTGAGCGCGGTGGGCTGCGAGGCGCTCATACAATACGTAGCCAAGCGCGAAATAACAATAAACGACCTTAGCGCCGTTGTTACCGGATTGCTGCTGGCGCTAAATCTGCCGGCCGGCATACCATGGTATATGGCGGTGTGCGGATCGGCCTTCGCAATAATAATAGTAAAGCAGCTCTTTGGCGGACTGGGGCACAATTTTATGAATCCCGCGCTGGCGGCGCGCTGCTTTTTGCTGATATCCTGGCCGGTGGCAATGACCACCTTCCTCTCCCCCACGGGCGGCGTGGATGCTGTAGCCACGGCTACTCCGCTCACCGTGCTGGCTGAGGGAACGGCAACCGTGATGCCGCAGACGGCAGATCTGTTTTTTGGCGGAGTTGCGGGCAGTATGGGAGAGACAAGCGCACTGGCGCTCATAATAGGCTTTGTATATCTCATAATAAGAAAAGTTATAACGGTGCGCATACCCTTTGCATACCTTGGTACGGTGGCAATATTTGCGCTTATCACGGGCGGGCCGGGCATGGTGCTTTTCCATTTGCTTTCGGGCGGGCTGCTGCTGGGCGCGTTCTTCATGGCAACGGACTATGTTTCATCCCCATCCTCGCCCAAGGCGCAGATAGTTTTTGGCATTGGCTGCGGCGTGGTAACAATGGTAATACGCTTGTGGGGCGGGTATCCGGAGGGCGTGTCCTTCTCCATACTGTTTATGAACCTGCTGGCTCCGCTGCTTGACAAGTCACTTAAGAGCCGTATATTCGGGGAGGTGAAGCGCGTTGAAAAATGAGGAAATGAAACGCCTTTTGAGCGGAGACGGAATTGTGAACCTTGTGGTGCGGCTGGGCATTATAACGTTGTGCGCCGGATTGATACTGGGGCTTGCATACACGGTCACAAAAACGCCAATAGAGCAGCAAACCATAAAGCAGGAAACGGAAGCGCGCATAGACGTGCTGCCGCAGGCGGATGATTTTACGCAGCTTGAGGTTCAGCCGGATGAGGCCTTTGCCATAGTTCAGCAGGTGTATCAGGGAACTGCGGGAGGCAGCCCGGTGGGCTACACCTTTGCCATAACCACCAAGGCGTTTTCGCCCAACCTCAAGATGACGGTGGGCATTGATATGAACGGCGTGGTTACCGGTGTGAACATAGGCAGCCACGAGGAGACACCCGGCCTGGGCGCTAACGCCACAAACCCGGAGTTTTTGGCGCAGTATGTAGGCGTGGACGGGCCGTATACAGTGGTAAAAGCAGCCACGGGCGTGACGGGCGAAATAAACGCAATAACGGGCGCGACAATAACGTCTAAGGGCGTTACGGACGCGGTCAGCGCGGCGCGTGAATACTATAATAAATATCTGGCGGAAGGAGCATAAGCGGCATGGATAGCAAGCAATCTATGAAAGGCATTTTCATAAACGGCATTATAAATGAAAACCCCATATTCAGGCTGGTGCTGGGCATGTGCCCCACAATAGCCGTTACCACCTCTCTCACAAATGCTGTGGGTATGGGAGCTGCGGCCACATTCGTGCTCATTTGCTCCAACATACTCATTTCCGCATTGCGGAATTTTATACCGGACAAGGTGCGCATACCCTGCTATATAGTGGTTATTGCCATGTTTGTTACGGTGGTGCAGATGCTGCTTAAAGGTTTTTTGCCCGCGCTGGATCAATCGCTGGGCATATTCATTCCGCTTATTGTGGTAAACTGCATAATATTGGGCAGAGCGGAGGCCTTTGCAGGCAAGAACAGCGTGAAGGCGGCGGCAATAGACGGCGTGGGCATGGGAGTTGGCTTTACGCTGGCGCTTATGATGATAGCCTTTGTACGTGAGCTTTTGGGCAGCGGCTCTCTGTTTGGCGCTGCGGTATTCCCGGACGGCTATCAGGGTGCGCTGCTGTTTATACTGGCGCCGGGCGGCTTTTTGGTGCTGGGTCTGCTGCTGGCAATGGTAAACAAGCTGCTTGCCAAAAAGGAAAAGGGGGCGTGAAGTAGATGGAACAATTTATAAAGATACTGGCTATACTTTTAAGCTCCATACTGGTAAACAATTATGTGCTTTCCCGCTTTTTGGGCATTTGCCCCTTTTTGGGAGTTTCCAAAAAGGTGGATACCGCCATGGGCATGGGCATGGCCGTTACATTCGTTATGGCGCTGGCCTCGCTCATAACCTGGCTGGTGCAGTATTATATACTTGTGCCGCTGGGCGTGGAATATATGCAGACCATAGCTTTCATACTGGTAATAGCCTCGCTGGTGCAGCTTGTGGAAATGATGCTGCAAAAGACCAGCCCCGCGCTTTATCAGAGCCTGGGCGTTTATCTGCCGCTCATCACCACCAATTGCGCGGTGCTGGGTGTGGCGCTCATAAACATAACAGAGAATTACAACCTGCTTGAAACGGTGGTAAACGGAACGGCTGCTGCGCTGGGCTTTACGCTGGCAATAGTTCTTTTTGCGGGCATCCGCGAGAGGATGGAGCACGCGCCGGTTTCAAAGCCGTTTTTGGGCTTCCCCATTGCTCTTGTGACCGCTTCTCTTATGAGTATAGCCTTTATGGGTTTCTCCGGTTTGGCAATAGTGTAGCAAGGCGCTTTTATGGGTGGCGGCAGCGTTCCGGGAAGACGCGCAATGCTGCATGGCGGCGCGCCTAGGGCGATCTATATAAACAACTCTGCGGGGTATGCTGTATAGAAAAGGAAGAATGTATGGGACAGTACGCGCTTAAGGGCGGCGTATTGACCATTGTGTGTAATAAAATAGCTATTTGGGAGATATATTGACATGGCGATTGTTTGGTCTATAGTCGTGCTGGCAGGGCTGGGCATTGTTTTCGGGGCGATGCTGGGCGTGGCGGCTAAAAAATTTCGTGTGGATAAGGATGAGCGCATAGACATGGTGCGCGGCTTGCTGCCGGGTGCAAACTGCGGCGGCTGCGGGTATCCCGGCTGCGACGGTTTGGCGGCGGCAATTGTGAAAGATGGCGCTCCCATAACGGCTTGTGCGCCGCTGTCTTCTGACGGTGCGGCGGCTATAGCAGGGGTGATGGGTGTTGACGCGGGAGCCGTTGTGCCCAAGGTGGCTCGTATAATGTGCCTTGGAAGCGAGGGGCACTGCCGCGACAAATTCATATATGACGGAGCAAAGGACTGCCGTGCGGCCTATTCTATAGCCAGCGGTTTCAAGGCCTGCCGTTTTGCCTGCCTGGGGCTGGGAACCTGTGCCAAGGTGTGCAAATTTGGCGCTATAAAAATGGGTGAGGACGGCATTGCTTTTATAGACGAGGCAAAATGCACGGGCTGCGGCTGCTGCGTGGAGCAGTGCCCGCAAAGCTCTATTGCCGTGCTGGACAGGCACATAGATGTATACGCCGGCTGCACGAATATAGACAAGGGCAAATCCGTAACAGAGAATTGCTCTGCCGGCTGCATAGGCTGCGGTATCTGCGCCAAAAATTGCCCGTTTGAAGCCATAGCAATGAAAAAGAACCTGCCTGTTGTGGATTATGAAAAATGCAGAAGCTGCTGGGTATGTGTGGAAAAATGCCCGCGCAAGTGTATACTTACAACAAAGCCGGACAAGATAGCCGTTATAGATCAGGAAAAATGTATAAAATGCAATCTTTGCAAAAAGGCCTGCCCCTTTGGCATGATAGAAGGAGAGGTAAAGCAGCCTCACAAGGTTCTTGAGGGCTGCCGTGGCTGCGGGCTGTGTACAGAAAAATGCAAGAAGGACGCCATACATTTGGTTCAAAGGGAGGGCGCGGCGCAGCAGGATGCTGCGGAAAACGCAGATATCAATACGGAGGCTGAGACAAAGAGCGAAGAAACTGCGGTAAAAGCGGCAAAGAAAGTCAAACCGGAAAAAGCCGCAGATGGAGAGCAAAAATGATAGTGCTGGCTTCGCAGTCTCCACGACGCAGGGAGCTGCTGTCTCTTATTACAGATGAATTCAAGGTTGTTGTTAGCGGCGAGGATGAAAGTACGGATATAATGGAACCGAAGGACCGCGTTATGTGCCTGGCCCAAAGGAAGGCGCGCGCGGTCTTTGCGCACCGCCCCAATGATATAGTGATAGGTGCGGACACCGTTGTGTATGCGCGGGGAGAAATTTTGGAAAAGCCTGTAGATACTGACGATGCGGGGCGCATGATGCGCCTTTTGTCCGGCAGCGCGCACAGTGTATATACGGGTGTGTGCGTAGTGTACCCCGGAGGGGAGCTGCTGGAGCATTGCGTTACAGAGGTGGAATTTTGCGAAATAACGGAAGCAGAGCTGAGGAAATACATTGCAACGGAGCAATTGCTTGATAAAGCTGGAGCCTACGCGATACAGGGCGGCGCGGCAAAATTTATACGCGGCGTGAAAGGCTGTTTTTTTAACGTTGTAGGTCTGCCGGTAAATATGCTGTACGGTATGCTGCAATCTGCAAGAGTGGTATAAGCCCGATAGATCCGGGGCTGCACTCCGGCAGATATTTTGATTGCCGGCGGTTGCCTGCCTGCCCTTTTAACAGCGTATTTGCCCAAAATTTATATGTGCTATATGAATTTTATTATAGCGGGTTTGCGTTATAACGGTTGCAGATGGACAAGCTATAGAATATAATTGGATATATAGCGCACAAATTTGCATAATAGCGGGGGGCATCTAAAGGATATTTTTTGCGCAGCTTTATTTTGCGAGTGGTGTTAAATGGTAAAGTCTAAGTTGAGACAAAATATTTCACGCATCTTGGTCATCGTGGTAATGGCACTGGCCTTTTTAGCCGTACTTGCAATAATGCGTATGGCTCAAGCGATGCTGTATAATGATGCGGAAATAAACCTCAGCGAAATAGTTACTCAAAACAAGGATTTGATAACGGGCAGGATATCCATAGAATCAAACAATTTAAAATTTGCGGGCAAACAAATAACCGAGCCAATAAATAATGATAACGGCGCGGGTATGGATGAGCTTCGCGACTCATTTATTAAATACATAGAAAATGGCGGAGATACCCGCCTGTTCATAGCAGATAAAAACGGCAAGGCTTATTTTCCTGACGGCACGGAGATTGATATCTCAGGCAGAAATTACTACAAGCTTGCGCTGCAAGGTGAAATGAATATATCTGACATGGTGGTTTCGCGAACTTCCGGCGAGGATGTTTTTATTATAAGCATACCGCTTTATGTAAATGAAGAAGTTGTGGGTACGCTGCAAAAGCAGTTTACACCGCAGGAAATGCATGAATTGTGCGAGGTATCGCTTTTCTCCAATCAGGGTTACACCAATATAATAAACAGCGACGGATATGTGGTGGTTTCTTCGGCAAGTGACGAGTATAACAATGAATCTGTAAATTATTATCGTATGCTCTATTCACAGGGGAACCAGAGTGAGGCGCAAAAGCTGGAGGCGGATATTCGTTCAAATAAGGATGGCCTCATAAAAACCACCGTAAACGGCACGCCCACATTCTCGGTTTATACACCAATAGAAGAATTGCATGACTGGTATCTTATAACCAGCGTAGCAACGAATGCGGTATCATCCAACGCGAATGAAGTGGTGATGATGTTTTATGTGATACTCATATTCGTGGTGGCGGCGTTCACTTTCTTGATTTTGTACTTTATGCGTTATAAAAACAGGCAGCAGATGGAGCTGCGGCGCATAGCCTTTGTGGATTCGCTTACAGGAGGCAATACATACAATAAATTTGAAACGGATATAAAAACACTGCTGGAGGACAACCCGGATAAGAATTATAGCCTGTTGGCATTTGATATAGACAATTTCAAATATGTAAACAATTTTTATGGATTTGATTACGGAGATACAATACTTAAAAGCATATACCAGAAAGTGAGCCTAAAGCTGAGTGAGGGCGAAATGCTTGCCAGAATATCTGGCGATCATTTTGTTGCGCTTATAGAAAATGATGACCCGCAGCGGTTGGAAGAGATACTGCGCAAAGTGCAGGAGACGGAGGGCTTCAAAGTATATATTTCCGCCGGACTCTATAAAATAATCAACCGTGAAGAAAGCGTGAGCATGATGATGGATAAGGCGGGAATGGCCGTGCAGGAAGTTAAGGGAATACCGCACCGCATTCTGGGCTACTATTCCGATATATATGACACACAAATGATAAAGAACGAGCAAATGAAGCGTGCAATTGAAAAAGCGCTTGCTATGAGCGAGATAGTGCCGTTTTTCCAGCCTAAGGTGGACGTGACAACGCGCAAGCTGGTTGGCGCGGAGGCGCTGGCGCGGTGGATCACTTCTGACGGGGTGCTCATTCCGCCGGGAGATTTTATTCCTGTGTGTGAGCGCACAGGCCTTATTGCGGAGCTGGATATGATGGTGTTTGAGAAAACATTGGCATTTTTGCGCAAACATGTACAGGCGGGCGAGCAATGTGTACCAATATCTGTAAACTTCTCGCGTATGCACCTTTTGAATGATCAGTTTGTTGATGCCATAGTATCAAAGCTGGATGAATATGGCGTACCGCCGGAGCTGGTGGAGCTGGAGCTGACGGAAAGCGTTATATTCGATAATTACACAACTATATCAGAGTTTATAGAGGTGCTTCATGAAAAGGGGCTGTCCATATCTATGGATGATTTTGGCTCCGGTTACTCATCTCTCAATATGCTCAAAGATGTCTGCATAGACGTTATGAAGATAGACAGAGAATTTTTAAAAAATACCACAGACAGCGAGCGGCAGCGCGTTATATTTACCACAATAGCCAAAATGGCAGCAAAGCTTGGCATAGAGGTGGTAGTAGAGGGCGTGGAGACTGAGGAGAATATAGAGCTTATGCAAGAATCCGGCTGCTTCATTGCTCAAGGATTTTACTACTCAAGGCCGGTTGATATGGAAAAATTTGAAGAGATATTTCGGAGGGGGACATTATGATGAAACGATTATTGACTTTTATATTAGCGGCGATGCTGATTTTTGGTGTGGCTGGATGCGCAGGGCAGGCTAAAGCCCCAAAAGTTGGAGTTTCTTTTGGCGTGGGCGCGGCGGCGCGCTGGCCAAAAGAACAGGCTTATATGGAGGAGCGCGCCAAGGAACTGGGCGTGGAGATGGAGATAAGGCTGAATACGGATGAAGCGGCAAAGCCCCAGCTGGAAGACTGCAAGGAGCTTATAGACAGCGGTATAGACGTGCTCATATATACTCCCAGAGATGCAGAACACGCTGAAGATGTGCTGAATTACGCAAAATCCAAAAAGGTTAAGGTAATAAACTATGCGCGCGTGGTGCTGGGCAACGATAATGTAGATCTATTTGTGGGTTATGACAGCCGGCGTATAGGCCAGATGCTGGGTCAGTATCTTTCGGAATTGGTTTATAGTGGTGATTACATACTGCTCAGCGGGGATTCGGGTGATTTTAACGCAAAGCTGCTTAATGACGGAGCTATGGTGCATATAGACCCCATACGCCCAAATGTTAATGTTATACTGGAGGGCGCAGTGGCCGGCTGGTCGCCGGATGAGGCTAAAGCAATGGTAATGGAAGCTGTTGCGGCAAACGGAAACAATGTGGATGCCATACTGGCGCCGAACGATAAGATAGCCGGAGGCTGCGCGGCTGCACTGGAGGAGCTGGGTGTTGATAAGCACGTGGCAATAACAGGCATGGATGCAGAGCTGGATGCGCTCAAGAGAATAGTGGAAGGCAAGCAGGATGTTACAGTTTATATGAACCTTGAGGAGCTTGCTAAAAAAGCGGTTGACGAGGCGTATAACATGGCAACGGGAAAGGAAGTGGATGTTAATTCCAAATTTGATAACAACACACCGGGGGGCATTGAGGCCTACCTTATAACCGGGCAGCTTGTAACGGCGAAAAATATAGATAAAATAATAGTTGACGGCGGAGCTTTCACAAAAGAAGAGATATACGGAGAGTGACGCAAAGCCGCAAAGAGAAAATAGCGTGTGCGGAGGTCTTTCCGCCAAAGGTGAAAATATAAAAGAGCCCAAATGCTGTTT
>CAYXBW010000005.1:0-49336 GCA_964463305.1 uncultured Christensenella sp.
ATGGCCGCTTACGCAATGGCGTGGCAACCCATTTAGGTTTCGCACATATCTCTCACTTCCAAGGCAAGTATTTTTATGCATACACAGACTTTCAACTATACTGCCTTTATGTTAAAATATGTGTTGAATGTAGCGTTCAAATTCGTTATAAAAAAATAATTGACAATATATTTTCATTTTGGTATAATTGCGTCAAAAGGGAGTGATTTGTTTGAACTCTAGTCTTATATCCATGCGTCAGGAAGAGATATACAACTACATTGCAAAATCCAATGTGGTGACCATTCAGGAAATAAGCCGGGCATTGAATATATCCCAATCCACTATTAGGCGGGATCTTCGTGCTCTAGAGGATGACAAACGAATAGTTTCCTTTCATGGCGGAGTTTCGGTAAACACCGGGTACGGTACATTCTCTGAGCGTACTTCAAAAAATATTGAAGCAAAGCGCATAATAGCGCGAGCCGCTACAAATATTGTTGAAAACAACGATTTTCTTTATATAGGCGGAGGCTCTACCACTTTTGAATTTGCTGAAGTTTTGAGTCAGCAAAAAAATCTCTGCAATGTTACCATTGTCTGCTCTGCAATGAACATAGCGCGCTGCTTTGTGGGTAGCGGAATATTCAAAGTTATTCTGCCTGGCGGAGAACTGGTTGCGGAGGATGAGAGCATGGCATCACAAATAACAATAGACGTGCTTAGGAATTACAATTTTACAAAGGCTTTTGTAGGCACGCAAGCAGTAAATCTAAAAAACGGGTATACCCTTCCGAAATATGATCTTTGCCGTCTAAAGCAGACAGTGGAGGAGCACAGCCGTGAATTTATTTTACTGTGTGATCACACTAAGATTGGAAATATAAGCGCATATAAGGTGTGCGACTTAAACAAAATAAACCTACTTATAACAAACGCATCCCCAGAAAATGAGGATGAACTTGAAAAAATAGAAAGCAGTGGAGTAAACGTTATCCGTGTTTGAAAATATGTATAATACTCTTTCCACAGTCTGATTGATTTTATTGTATTCTCTTTTTTTAATCTAAAATGAAAATATATTGTCATAATGGTAATCAATCACCATATATTTGGGAGGTTCTACAAATGAACAAAAAGTATGTATTGGCTCATGATCTTGGTACCAGCGGCGACAAAGCCTGCATATTCGATTTGGATGGGGGCTTTTTGGCAGAGGCTTACTATCCCATAAAAACCTATTATCCACAACCCGGCTGGGCGGAGCAACGCCCGGAGGATTGGTGGGCAGCCGTGCGTGACGCTACGCATGAGGTGGTGGCAAAATCCGGCGTTGCTCCTGCGGATATCGCGGCGCTATCGTTCAGCAGCCACGGCATGACCGCCATACCAATAGATGCGGACGGAGATTTGCTGCTTGATCAAGTGATGACCTGGATGGACGCACGCAGCCAGCGTGAGGGCGAGTATATTCTACAGAATATAGATGCGCGCGAACGCTACGAGCGTACGGGCAACAGCTTTGACATAGCGCTGTACCCAGCATCCAAGCTGCTGTGGATAAAACGCAATATGCCGGATATTTATTCAAAAGCGGTCAAATTTTTGAACCCAAAGGAGTACCTTGCCTACCGTATGACTGGCAAATACCAAAATACAGATTACGGCGATGCGGGCATGAGCGGTCTTTACAACATGAATACCCACCAATGGGATGCAGAGCTACTAAGCCTTTCCGAAGTGGATGATGAAAAACTGCTTATCCCGGCGGAAAACACAACGCCCGTTGGCAGCCTTACCAAGAGTGCGGCGGAGGAAATGGGGCTTACTACGGCCACGCTGGTGGTTCTTGGCTCCTGGGACAACTACGCCTGCGCGTTGGGCGGCGGTGTGCGCAAAAAGGGCACCTTCGTCACCTGCATGGGCACGGCGGGCTGGGTGGGTGTAAACGATACAAAACCGCTCATATCACCTGATTTCATGTCAAACATAGTGTACGTGGGTAACGGCACATACTTCACCAGCACGCATTCACATTCGGCCTGCGTGGCCTACGAATGGGTTATAGACAACATGTGCGCCGACCTCAAAAAGCAGTTTGGCACCGGTCTGCACGCAGAAGCCACCCGTCTTGCTACGGAGGCGGGCGCCGGCGCGGACGGAGTATTTTTCCTCCCCTCCATGTTCAGTGGAAACACTTTTTATTCCGATTCCAGCCTGTCCGGCACCTTTTTGGGGCTGCGTATGCACCACAGCAGCGGCAACATAATACGCGCGGCAATGGAAGGCTCTGCCTTTGACCTTATGATGGGCGTGGAGTTCTATAAAATGATGGGCGTGATGTCAGGCGAGGCGAGGCTGATTGGCGGCGGCGCAAACAACAAGCTTTGGATGCAGATGCTTTCCAGCATGTTTGGGGTACGCATGGTGCGCCCTAAAAACCTACAGCACATAGGCGCGCTGGGAGCGGCGCTCATAGCGGGTGTGGGCGCGGGTCTCATAGGCAGTCTGGACGTGGCGAATGACATAATTAAAATAAATGACAGCGTGGAGCCGATAGCGGAGGACGCGGAAAAATACAAAAAGCTGCTGCCCGTGTTCAAGCATTTTTACGAGCAGCTCATGCCGGTATACAAAGAATACAGCAAAATAAATTGATCCCATAATATTTTTTTGTATGGGGTAGCACAAGTTTCGCAAAGCGAAGCGTCATCAAAGAAAAGCCATGTTTTTCTTTGATACCAGTATTAGTATAAAGCGAGGATAAGAAACTATGCAGAATTTTTCTACTAACAAACCGGCAGAGCCGGGCACAAAAAGCGCCGGCAAGCTGAAATCCTTTAACGAGTTGGGCATACTGATAGTGCTTGGCGCGCTGTGCGTGATCATAGGCATTTTCAACAACGTGTTTTTTTCTCCCAACAACATAATAAACGTGCTCCGCCAGATATCAGTAATGGCAATAATAGCGGTGGGCGAGGCTTTCGTGGTCATAACGGGCGGCATAGACCTCTCCGTAGGCAGTTTTCTTTCGCTGGGGGGCGTGAGCTGCGCATTCATGATAACGGCGGGCATAAACCCCTGGATTGCGCTGATACTGGCAGTGGCCATAGGCGTGGGACTGGGTATGGTATCCGGCACCATAATAGTGAAGCTGAAAATAAACCCCTTCATAGCTACACTGGCAATGCTTAACATAGTTAAAGGCATATCCTATCTGATATCGGGCGGTTTGCCCATAAATTTTGAAAACGAAATAGACTTTCTGGGCGGCACAATAGGCGAGCTGCCCGTTCCCATAATATTGATGTTCGTGATAATAATAATAGGCCACATACTGCTTACCAAAACGGAATTCGGGCGCAACGTTTTCGCCGTGGGCGGCAACGAGAAGGCAGCTAAGCTTTCAGGCATAAGAGTGGAGCGGGTAAAGCTTTCCGTATACGCCATAATAGGCGGTTTGGCGGCATTCACCGGCATAATAACGGCGGCAAACCTAAACTCTGCGGACACGGCGGCGGGCACGGGCTATGAGCTGGACGTTATAGCGGCGGCGGTAATTGGCGGGTGCAGCCTTTCGGGCGGGCAGGGCTCCATTGTGGGCGTGCTCATAGGTGCGGGAATACTGGGCGTTATTAGAAACGGCTTCATATTGCTCATGGTTTCCTCTTATTGGCAGATGATAACCATAGGCCTTGTAATTGTGGCGGCCTGCGCCTTCGACCAGTTCCGCCGCAGCAGACAGTGAGGGCACAGCTATGACAAACACAGCCATGCTCAAAGTGGAGCACATATCAAAATCCTTTCCCGGCGTGAAGGTTTTGAACGATATAAACATAGATTTTCACACAGGAGAGGTTCATGCCATACTTGGCGAAAACGGCGCAGGTAAATCAACATTGATGAACATACTCTTCGGCTATTATCACGCGGAGGAAGGTTCGCTGATATGGAACGGGGAGAGCGTGAAGCTGCAATCTCCCATAGAGGCACAGCACATGGGCATAGCCATGATACATCAAGAAAATTCGCTCATACCATATTTGAGTGTTATGGACAATATATTTCTTGGCCACTATCCCAAGCGCGGCACATTCATAAACAAGCGTGAGCTGCGTAAAAACGCAGTAGCACTGCTTGCCGAGCTGGACATTCCCGAAATAGGCCCGGACACTGCTGTGGACAAGCTCAGCGTGGCTCAAAAGCAGCTTATAGAAATAGTAAAAGCATTATCTCTACGGCCTCGTCTGCTAATGATGGATGAACCCACTGCCGCACTTACCGCAAAGGAAACGCGTACTCTGATGGGTATAATATCCAAACTAAAGAGAGACGGCGTATCTATAGTATACGTTTCGCACCGCATGGAAGAGGTGTTTGAGGTAGCGGACAAAATAACCGTCCTGCGCGACGGCCGCATGATAAAAACATCACCAAAGGATGAAATATCCATAGAGGAAGCCGTAAAGCTAATGGTGGGGCGAGACCTTGAAGAGCAGCTTGGCGGCGCGGAAAAGCGCAGCCCGGACGCTATTGACAGCGAAGTAGTGCTGGAAGTGAAAGATCTCAGCCGCAAGGGTAAATTCCAAAACATAAGCTTTTCGGCACGCAAAGGCGAAATACTTGGGTTTGGCGGATTGGTTGGCGCAGGACGCAGCGAACTTATGGAATCCATTTTCGGTTTTGACAAGGCGGACAGCGGCGAGCTTATTTTGAACGGTAGAGCGGTGAGCATACGCAGCCCGTATGACGCAGTGCAAAACCGTTTGGCGCTGGTGCCCGAGGAGCGCAAGGTAAAGGGGCTGTTCCCCGATCTCAGTGTTTCTGACAACATAAACATGGCAAGCTATCGTTCTCTAAAAAAGGGCAAATTGATAAGCAAAAAGCTGGAGAGCGACTCCGCGCAAAAATATGTCAGCGAGCTGAATATAAAGACTACCAATATAAATAAGCGCATAGGTGAGCTTTCGGGCGGCAACCAGCAAAAAGCAATACTCTCACGCTGGCTGCGCACACACCCTGAAATACTTATATTGGACGAGCCAACCCACGGTATAGATGTGGGCGCAAAGGCAGAGATATACAAAATAATACGCAATCTGGCAAATGAGGGCATCACAATTCTGCTGATATCCTCAGAGCTACCCGAGCTTTTGATGCTGAGCGACAGAATAGTGGTGATGAGCATGGGAAGTATAACCGGCATAATAGAGCCACACGAATACTCAGAGGAAAACGTTATGCTCTTTGCCACCGGTCAGCGAAAAACCAGCTTGAGTTGACACTCTCGTACCGCGCTGCAAGGCATGTGAAAATATATGAATCAGATCATCTAAGTTTAAGCGGAACGCTTAATCACAATAAAACAACACATTCCAAGGAGGAAAAAATGAAAAAGACCATTAGTTTATTTGTAGTTGTATTGCTTGTAGCAGCACTTATTGTAACAGGCTGCTCACAGCCCGCCCCTGCGGCATCATCCGCTCCGGCTCAGAGCGAGTCAGCACCCGCTTCCGAGGTTCCTGCAGTAAGTGAAGCACCCGCCGCAACGGAGGCGCCCTCAGAAAGCGCTGCCGCTCCGGCATCTGAAGCTCCCGCACAGAGTGCCGCCACAGGCGCGTTCGAATACAAGCGCGTGGGTGAGGTAGACAATGTGAAAATAGTGGAGCAGGATCCGGCAGAGCCACTGAAGTTCGCTTTCCTGGGTTTCCAAAACAACCCGTTCTGGAATCTGGTGCAGGACGGCGTTAAGGAAGCCACCACATTTTTAGCAGAGCACAACGTGACTGTAGACAATGTTAATCTGGGCGAAAATATAGATGCTACCGTTATAAACAACGGCCTTGAAGCGGCTATAGCACAGGGATATGACGGCATAGTTACCACCCCCTTTGTAACGGGCGTGGAAAATTATATAGACAAGGCGGTAGATGCCGGCATACCCGTGGTAACGCTGTACGGCGAGAGCGACAAGCCCAGCAAGCGTCTTGTTTTCATAGGTCAGGACAACAAACAGGCAGGTCAAACTGTAGCCGAGGCCATAGACGCTGCATTGGGCGGAGAGAAGGGCGCAAAATTTGCAATAATCACAGCCAGCTTCACGATGGAAAACCTTGAAATAAAGCGCAACACTGTAAAAGACTATCTGGAATCCAAAGGTTATGTGAGCGTGGGTGACTATGAAGCAAAGGACAGCGCAGACCAGACCTATACAATAACGAAGGATCTTCTCACCGCACACCCAGATCTCAAAGCCATATATTGCGTAGCAGGCGGCCCCTACGGCGCACCCAAAGCAGTTGCGGACGCTGGCAAAACTGGTGAGGTATACGTTATAGGCCATGACGAGACGGCAGAAAATCTAGACTATGTACGCAAGGGCGAAATGACCGTTATAGGCCAAAACCCCACCGGCGTATCCTTCGACGGATTTATGTACCTTTATAACAAAGTAGTTGCGGACCAAGATCCAGATCAGCAGGTTTTGGCCTCCCATTCCATGATAATAGACAAGGACAACGTAGCTGAATTATTCCCGCAGTAATCGGAGGCGCGGCCGCTGCCGGGCGACCGGCAGCGGCCAAAAAAGCGCCGCACAGCGGCTTTAATTTGATATCAACGAAAGTATTTTCGTTAAAATATAACACACCCGTCCCGTTATTATTGCGGATGCGGCAAAAGGAGGAAAAATGAACGCGAACGAGGTGGCAAAACTCATAGACATCAGTGCCGTGCGCACACACAGCAGCATGGCGGACATAGAGGAAAACGTGGGCTACGCAAAGCAGTATCGATTCATAAACGTGCATGTACTGCCCTGCTTTGTAAGCACGCTGGCAAAAATGCTGTCCGGTGTAGACGGCGTATACGTGGGAGCGCCCGTGGGCTTTCCCTCAGGCGCGCACAAAACCGAAACAAAGCTGCTGGAGGCGCGCGGCATGATAGCGGACGGCGTGGAAGAGATGGATATAATGATGAACGTGGGCAAGTTTAGAAACGGCGAATATGACTACGTTTTAGATGAAGTCAAACAGATAATAGGTCTTGCCCAAAACGCCGGACGACCCATAAAAACAAAGATGCTCATAGAAATAAACTGTCTCACAGACGAGGAGATGGTGAAAGCGGCGGAACTGGCCGTTTTAAGCGGGGCGGATTTTGTTAAAACCGGCACTGGCTGGGTACCGGGAGATGCCAACATAGAGCGCATACGCAGAATAAAGGAAGTGGTTCATAACGATATAGAAATCAAGGCCGCGGGCGGTATTCGCACACGCGACGATTTTATGAAGCTGCTTGATATAGGCGTTACGCGCTTCGGCATAAACACCGCCTCCGCAATAAAGATCGCAAAATCATTCGAACAGGAAGGTTAAAATATATGAACAGAGCAGAATTGGCAGCAAGAATGCAATCTAGAATATTTGACATAAACATAAACTACCAAACGGTCACAAACCTATGCTATGAGGCGGAGCGCTACGGCTTTAGGTCTGTGCAGGTGTTCCCCTGCATGGTGGAAATGTGCACGGAAACGCTCACCAACCCAAATATAAAAATAAACGCGCTCATCTCCTACCCCCACGGCGGTTTTTCTATAGAGCAAAAGGCCGCAGAGGCCAAGGATGCCGTAGAACGCGGAGCGCACGAGGTTGAAGTAGTTATGAACGCGCGCGAGGCGAAATCCGCAAATTTTGACTATATAGAGCGCGAGATGCACACGGTGGTGGAGGCCGTTGCCGGAAAAGCCGCCGTAAAATTCATAATAGAGATAGAGGTTTTGACTGATGAGGAGGTCCAGCACGTATGTGCTGCTGCCGTTCGCGCAGGTATAGATTGCATAGTTACCTCTACAGGTCTTTATAATACACTGGATGAAAATAAAAATGATTTACCGCTCTATGCCAATGTTAAAGACGTAAAGCTATTAAAATCCGCATTGGGCAATAAAGTTGCCGTGGAGGCGCAAGGCTATATACATACGGCGGCTTTAGCTCAAGAACTCGTAGCGGCAGGCGCAGACAGCGTAAGCACAGAACAGGCAAAAAAAGTTATATCAGAAATAGCATAAAGGAGATTTTTTAAAATGTATGACAGCCAAATGTTTGAAAGGGCTATACTCTCACCGTTCCTTTCCTTTTGCCCCAACGACATAATAGAAAAGGAGATACGCGACGGCTACGCCAAAAAGGTTCGCTCCATAATAGTGGAGCCGTATCAGGCGCCGCTGCTCAAAAAAATAGAAGCGGAGTGCGCAAACGGCATAACTCGTACCGGAATAACGATTGGTTATCCGTTCGGCGGCCTTACTACAGAAATGAAGCTCAATCTAATAAAATACGCGGTAGATATGCAGCTAGACGAGGTGGACATAGGCATAAATATAAACGCCGTGCTTTCGGGAGACTGGGAGCGCGCACGTGAAGAACTCAGGCGGATACTGGAGGCGGCGGATGGTAAGCTCAACGTTATACCCGTTTCTTGGGTAATAAAGGTGCCGTTTGAAACACTGGACAAGATCTGCCAAATGTATATAGACCTCGGCATAACCACTGTAAAAACGAACCCCGGCCTGCACTTTGGAGATATGAAGGTAGAGCACGTAAAATATATAAATGACCACTATGGAGACAAACTGGAAATAGAGGTTGCCGGACGCTGCCGCACACGCGAAAAAGCGGAGGCCATGACAGCGGTGGGCGCAAAGTATTTCCACATGAGCCAATGGCGGCGCATCTGCGGCGAGGGTCAGGACTATCAGTTTGACTATGTAACAAAGCAGGGCGGCTACGGCGAATATAAAGACAGATTTTAAAAGGCAATAAATCTTCTGTCCGCTCTGAAAGGATGCATAATATGAAGATAAACCATGTTCAGCATATTGCTATAAATACTATAGATATAGAAAAGTCCATTGCCTTCTACAGTGATATACTGGGCTTTACGCCCTGCCAAAATGCGGATATGGGCGAGGTGACTCTGGTATACCTAAAGGTGAGTGAAAACGCCTATATGGAGCTTTTCGACCTGCGCGGCGGCGCAACCAATGAAGCGGTATCCGAGGCGAACTCCGGACTTAGGCACATCGCCTTTGACGTTGACGATCTCGCCGCGTGGAACGATATGCTCAAAACGCGGCATATCCCATTTTTGACGGAAGTGACCGAAATGCCGCAAATTGGCAAGCGCGCGCTGCTTATAGCCGATCCCAACGGCGTAGTGATCGAGCTTTGTGAAGATATGTAGAGCGCCTGCTGCCATTCTTACCACTTTTTATATTTGCAGATACAAAACAAGCTTTTTATCTGCATTACATAAAAAATATCGCTTTTTATGCCAGCTCAACAATAAATTTAAAGCCTCACACAGTATTTATTGCGTGAGGCTTTAAGCTAGCATAAATTATTCAAATATCATAGCAAATTTGATATCATCTCACATGGTTCATTCACTATAGGGCGCTACCGGATAATAAGCCATATCCTTGCGTCTGTCCAGCCTGCCGAAAACCGCCACAACGGGCACATTGCTTGTCATCACCACGGCGTATTGACCCTCAGGTATTTTGTATTCTTCGTCACCTACGGGGTAGTCCATCCTAAAGCAATTCACCCTCTTTGCGGGCACTACCATCTTTATTCCCGTATGCGGTTCCTTATCCTCAAACAGCAGATCTATGTTTATCTGAGCATCCTCTTCGCCGTTGTTTACTACCATTAGCGCCTCATGACCCAGCGGCTCCTCGCTTCCCTGAGGAGGTAGATCACCATCCGCAAAAACCCATGCTTTTTTGCCTATATACATGTTATTATTCCCTTCTTCATATTTTTTAGTAAATTCACAACATTATTTGCGACAATTTTTTCATATATCTTTTGAAAATATCTCGTCCATTTCCGGGCACAGCGGCTCACAGCCATCCTCCGTTATTATATAGCCTGTTTCCACGCGCGCGCCATTCAATGTTGGATGTCCAAAAAAGCTAACATCCACGCATACCGTCATGCCTGGCTCCAGCCTATCGTCTCCGCCCGGTCCATAAAACGGCCCCTCCGCCTCCATGAGGCCTATTGTGTGAGCAAACGGGCATACCAAATACTTTATTAGACCCTCCTCCTCAAACAGCTTGCGCGCTGGTATATCTATTTCTCTGCCGCTCATACCCGGCTTTAGCGTTTCCTTTGTAAGACGCAGTGCTTTCCTCAATGTATTTATTGCATTTTTTTGCTCTTCCGTATACTTACCGGATACAGGCAATGTTTCGCCAAATGTTCCCGCATAGCCGTTTACGCGCGGCGCGATTCCCAGCATAACCCATTCGCCGTCCGCCAGCTCTTTATTTATTGCGGTGGGTACAACCGCGTTTGAACGTTCGCCACTGCCTACTATTGTTGCGTAAGCAAAGCTATTCGCGCCGTTCTTGCGGCATACATATTCGCCCTCGGCGGCTATTTCATGCTCAAAAGCGCCGGGCGCAACCTTCTTTTTCATTGCTTCGTAAGCCTGAAAGGCTATTCCAAAAGCTTTTTTCACATTTTCAGCTTCCCATTCAGATTTGAATGCACGCAGAGACTCATATTTATCAGTAATATCAAGCAGCTCCGCTCCGGCGAATCCCTCGCTGAACTGCTTATATACTTCATAAGGCAATGCATTAGTCCCCACAATGCCTATACGTTTAAGCTCTACCCCTTTCTTTTTTAGCTCTTCATAAAGTGCTTTAAAATCTATTATAGTAGCGTTAGGGTATTCCTCATCAGGCACCATGAAGGGCGTGAAGTTGCGCGTTTCTTTGATGGCACTGCTCATCTTGGCAAACGGCTCACTTTCAGGACCGCCCAGCAGTAGCGCTTCTCCATTTAGCGGAAGCAGCACAGCGCCCTTTTCAAACTGCGGACACCAGCCGGTAAGATACCAGCCATTTGCTACATTTAGCTCATCATAATAGATCAGAGCCGCATCCAGCTTTTCCTGCGACAATATACCCTTAATTCTTTCAATACGTTTAGATGTTTCTTTTTCATTGTAGTATGACATAATCTCATTCTCCTCTTATACTTTATTTACAGTGTTTTACAAGACTCTGCAAAACCTTTAAAATCTACCTGGCTAGGCGTACACATTACGTTTACGCAATGTTTTTCTTCACTCGTGCAAAAACATAAGCTCCATTGGCCATTCCTTTCTTCCCGTTCCGCTCTCTTTGTCTATAAATTCCTCCATCTCATCCCGCCACTTTGCATATATAGGCAAACTCTGAAGCACTGTGTCCACACGCTCTGCGTTCTGCGTTTCGTAATATGCAAACAGCATATCTTCGTGCCGCCATATGGTATAATTTTTAATGCCGGCTAATTCTAGGGCTTCATTCATCTCTGGCCAAATTTCATCGTGCCGTTTTTTATAAGCACCGGCCATACCCGGCTTTAGCTTAAAAAATATCGCTATTCTTTCCATGTGCGCCTCCCCTATGCCCAAAGCCAACCAAGCGCTTCTACGCCCGGATATATTGGCACATAGTCTTTATTTTCCGGGTCTAACTCGTTTAGAATTGAGCGTTTTATTTCGTGGTATGGAAACATGCAAGATTTAACGCCCGTTTGATCTATTGGGTTCACGTCAAAATAGTTTCGTTTTATTATGTCAAAATCCATTTCATTGAGTTTCAGCAATTTATTTAGCAATTCAGCTCTTTCTTCACAAACCGCCTTGTCTAACTCAATTGATACAAGCGCCATTTTATATATTATCTCACTACGCTCCAGCGTTACCTTCCACTTTTTGAAATGCGGCGCAAAGTGCGCCAGCCGCGCATCCCTTCTAACCTGATCTATTATATATTCCAAACTTTTTATCAGTTCGGGATTTTGGGCGGCGGAACGCTCTATATTTTCCCGATCCGCCTCGCAAACCTTGTTTCTTGCGAACGGGAACTCCAACCTGTACACACTTATTTGACTTTCGTGTATTACGAGGTAGTTTTTTATTATATATTGTATTTTTTCTGCCAGCTCTCCAAAAACGCTTTCGAGAGCATAAATATAAAAATCCTCATCCTCCCTTTGGCCGCCCCAGCCATAGTATGCGTGCGCAAAGAACGCCATAAAAAAGCCGTACCACTCAAACTGGTAACCATTTATACCCTTCACGCGCTGCCTCACAGATCCCCTGTGCTGGCGTATATCCTCTTCTATAAACTGGGTGATGGATTCCTCCTCCCCGCGCAGACCATTCCATTTAAACAAGCGTACCAGCCTGCCCCAGCCCGCCGCGAAGCCCATCGCCTCAGTGTCTCTTGCGTATATCCGTTCACGGCCAAAAGCCTTCACCCATTTTTCAAATTCCTCCTCCGGCACATACTGACCGGGTGCCCAAAAAAGCACGATATCTTCTGGTATACTTGCTGCCATCTGTGCTATTAGCTCATCCGAACGAATGAGCGGAGGTTGGCGCCAAGCTCTGATGCCTATGACGCAATCTGGCGATATGGCACGTATTTCGCTGTACAGCATCTTCAGCAAATAAGTATTGGCAGCATGCAGCGTTTCCTCCGGCGTCTCCACACCATTCCAAAAAGTTGCTTTGCATTTTTCGCAATTGCAATACCAAAATGCCTCCTCGCTCTCTTCAAAGTCAAAACCGTCAAATCCCTGATCTATTATTCGTCTTATGCTTGCTTTTATATATTCTATGTTATCCGGTTGGCTAAGGCACATACTGTCAAAATCGTTTATAAAGCCGCCCTCCTCCGGCATTTTCATGCGTTTTTCAGGGTGCGCGCAGTTGTAACCGCCGCTATAGCTATTCAGCCCAATATAGGCGAAAAACCTAACTCCCAAGCTGTGTCCGTATTTTATGAGCTTGGGCAAAAATTCTTTATCTAAATTGGGATGCATAAATTCCACTGTCACCCAATTTTCACTTTCCTCATTCCACATACGCATTTTTATTCCACGCAATACGGATTCGGGATACTGCTGAAATTCAAAAGGCCAAAAACCATACATCACAAAGTTTAGCTGGTTTATTTTATAGTCAGAGCATATGTGCAAAAATTCTTTCCACTCTTCAAAGCCCCAGAGCTGCATGTCAAAACCCAGCCTGCCATAGCCGGCATACCAAGAAAACGTTGTGGACAGGCTTCTAAATTCTATATCAGGCCAATCCACCACCTCTGCACATTCACAAACATAGCCTGTGCCATCATTTTTAATAAGTTGTTTCCAGGTGGAAAGCGCATTCAGCATGCCTTCTCTACTAGCATATTCTATTGATATACGCTCACGCTCAATAAAAAGCGAATACCCCTGCTTTTCATATAGCCCCGCATCCTGCGTTTCTTGTGGCGTCTCGCTTTTTTGTGTTAAAACCATATCAATTGGATATTCCATATCAAAACCGAGACTCGGCACATTCCACAGCTTCGCCCCCATTATTTGGTCAATATCCTGCGGCCCGCCTTTTATACACAAGGAATCAAAGTGCTTCGTTTCAGCATTTTTATGCCTGTAAATCTTGGCTTCCGGCATTAGCTTCATAATGCATTCCTCCTAGCCTCGGCTTCTATATCTTCCCATTCTATGTCTTTGTGAATAGGGTACATTTTCCGTTTTAACTGTTTATACTCCAACGTAGAAAAATCGTTTGTACTCTGCCCCGGCGAAAGCGCCATAACCGTATTTTGGCTTATACTGTTCAATTTGGGAAACAGATATCCCATTTTAAGCACCACTACTTCATAATTCTTTGGCTCTATATTCATTCTGAAAAAATGCTCCGGAGTGGTGAAAGCCGCACGTGCATTCGTCAATACTATATCTACTCCATCACAAGCTAGGTGCACTCCCTCTCCTACCTCGTCTCCTGCCCAACCAAAAACCTTTCCCTTACCTTTCAATGTTACATCCAGTGTTATTTCCAGCTCTTGCTGCCCATTTTTTCCGGCGCACAGTGTTATGCCAACACGCTCTCCTGTTTTCATTTTAAGCAGCATATTTGTGTTGGCGCTATCAAATATTCCGCAAACCAATACTTCGTTAGCCTTTTTCTCAATATATTTTTTCAACAATAAAGTTCCCGATCCTAAAGCTCCAGCCGTTGTGTTGTCTCCCGAATCCGTTACAAATATTACACCATCATGGGCCTTCAGCGAATATTCTACCGCTTCATCCACAGCCATCGCATTATCAAGACAAAGGTTTTCACGACCATCCCAAAACATTTTCGCTATTTTAAGCGCTTGTTCCAATCCGCTTCCATCCGCCGCGCTCACCAGCGCGCAAGCCCCGGTATAGAGCGAATCATACCACGGCTGTGAGTTGAAAAATGCAGATGATATTATTTCCAATCTGCCGTCCAATTGCTCCAGCATACACGTTACCTCTGGAAATGGCGTTCTATCGGTAACTGCCGCGTCTCCGCATAAAAACGGCAATTGAACTATGGAAACTCCCCTGCTGTAATCTGTATGTATACACTTCAAAAGCGACTTTGCCGCTCTTATTTCGGTGTCGTCATGATCCGTATGAGGGGCTGTTCTAAAACCGTTTATGGCGTTCACCATACCGGCTAATTCCGGAGGCACATTTGCGTGAAAATCCATTGCCAGTGAGATGGGAATATCGCTTCCTATTTGTCTGCGTATGGCCTTTATCAACTCCAGCTCGCCGCTGCCCATTTCTTCCACATACATGGAGCCATGAAGATATAGATATATTCCGTCTATCTGCTCTTGCTGCGCTATGAGATCAATAAATATATCTCTAAAATGGTTAAAGGCCTCTAAAGAAACCATGCCGCTTGGCAACGCGCTTGCGTATATCAAAGGCAGCGCCTCAGCGCCTGCATCCGCAAACACCTGGGTTGCAGCAAATTTTTTTAGCGCATCATCTCCCCCAAAAACTTCAAAATCTCCTGTTTTTGCCAGACCATCACAAAACGTGTTGGATTCACACTGGAATGAGCCCAATAAAATTTTCATATTTATCACCTCATATTCGGGGAGGGAAAACCCTCCCCGAACATCTACCATTGTGCTTTAAATAAGTTGCTATGACCTTAGATCCATAAACTTCTTTGCGTCATCAGCATTTTTAACCGGCACATACTCTGAAAGTATCTTACCCTTGGGGGTGTTACCCTCAAGTATGCTAACCATCTCCTCTACGGCAAGCTTGGATTCTTCTTCCACATAATCCACTACCGTAGCTGCCATTGTGCCATCAACCACTGCTTGCAGCGCTTCATAGTCGCCATCTATGCCTATTATCTTTATTTCCGGACGGTTTGCACTTATGCAGGCA
Source organism: uncultured Christensenella sp. (assembly GCA_964463305.1). GTDB lineage: Bacteria > Bacillota > Clostridia > Christensenellales > Christensenellaceae > UBA5399. The sequence continues at coordinate 15,282 of CAYXBW010000005.1, forward strand.
TTCATCGCTCCCAGTGCCATACCATCGTTATGTGCAATTATCACATCTATTTCACCCGCCGGATATTTTGTGAGCCAAGCCTCCGTTACAGACATAGCCTTATCCTTTGTAAATTCACCGGATTGGCTTTCTACCAGCGTCATATCCGGATATTTTTCCAGCGCTTCCGCTATACCCGCGCCTCTGTTTATCTGCGCAGAATGACCCATTATACCTTGCAGCTCCAGCACCTTTCCCTTGCCCTCCGTTATCTCAGCGGCAATTTCACCCGCCATCATACCTGAAGCCTTTACATCCGTGCCCACAAAGGTAAGATAGTTTTCATTTTCTGTCAATGACACAAGCTCTACAAGCGGTATACCCGCAGTTTTTGCCGCATCAACCGCAGGACTGCTGCCTTCCACGCTGTTCGCGTTCAATATTATCCCGTCCACCTTTTGAGCTATGAGTGTATCCACATCGTTCAATTGTTTTTCAACGCTATCTTCGCTGTCTACAATTATCAGCTTCACATTGGGCATTTCTTCATCTACTTTATTGAGCGCGTTCACCATATTCTTCAAAAATTCATGTTTCCAAGCCTGTGTGGATATTCCTATTGTCCACTCCTTGTCCGCCGGTGCCTCAGAGGCCGGTGCAGGTTCCGCCGCCTGGCTCTGCGCCGGAGCAGCTTGCGTTGCCGCCGGAGCATCCGTTGCCGCCGCAGCCGCCGGAGCAGAGCTTTCAGCCGCAGGCGCAGGCTGACTTCCGCAACCTATGGCCAAAACAGCCACCATAATTACAATAACTAAGAGTGCCGTAAACTTTTTCATTTTTTCTCCTCCATTCACTTTCTTGTTTTTGTTTTCATATCAAGCAGCACAGCTACCGCTATAATGACGCCTTTTATTATATCCTGATAATATGATGAAACTCCTAAGAGAACCAATCCGTTATTTAGCACACCTATTATCAGCGCGCCTATTATTGTTCCTCCCAGCTTGCCCACACCGCCAGACATGCTGGTGCCGCCAATTATTACTGCTGTTATGGCATCCAGCTCATAGCCTGTGCCGGCCGTGGGCTGACCGGACGTTATTCTCGATGCCAAAACAGTTCCAGCCACACCGCACAATAATCCGTTGAATACATAGGTCCAAAACTTTATTTTTACCACGTTTACGCCGGAGGCCTCCGCTGCATGTTCGTTACCGCCAACCGCATATATGTATCTGCCAAACTTTGTTTTGTACATTGTGATACCCACCACTATGGCAACTATTATGAGCACCATTACGGGTACGGGAAAGCTCACCCCTCCGGTAAGCTCAGGGTTCCATAGATAGCCGTTTCCTATTTCACGGTACATAGTATTTTTTATTGTGTGCGGTACTCCATCCGATATAACCAGCGCCAGCCCCTTTGCTATTGTCATTGTTGAAAGGGAGGCTATGAATGCCGCGATGCGCATTTTTGCCACCAAAAATGCTGTCCACATGCTCATAGCAGCCGCCACCAGCACACCGCATATAATTGCGGGCACCAATAGACTTGTATTAAATTCCAGTATCATTGCAGACACAACGCCCGCCATGGCCATAAGCGGACCTATGGAAAGGTCTATACCGCCCGTAATTATTATCATCGTCATGCCTATGGCAAGTATTCCGTTTATGGAAATAGAACGGAACACCCCTACAACATTCACAATATCCGTAAACGAGGTTGTGCTTAGAGCGAAAAACACACACATACAGGCAAATATTATAAGCAGCGCGTAACTTCGCATGGACTCCTTTATATCAAAACTCTTCGCCTTTGCCTCGCCCGTTCCCTTAAACAGCATCATTTGCCTTACCTCCCAGCGCACTTTTCAAAATATCGTCTTGACTGTATTCTCCTATGTGAAATTCACCCTTTATAGTTCCCTCGCCCATCACTATCACGCGATCACTCATCCCTATTACCTCCGGCAACTCAGAAGATATCATCACAATCGCCATGCCCTGTTCCACAAACTGACCCATGAGAGTGTGTATCTCAGCCTTTGCCCCCACATCTATTCCGCGCGTAGGCTCGTCCAATATCAGCAGCTTGGGGTTGCGCATCATCCATTTACACAAAACCACCTTTTGCTGATTGCCTCCAGAAAGATTTCCCGCATCCTGCGCCAAACCGCTCATCTTCACAGTAAGTTTTTTAGATATCTCAGAGCACTTTTGAGTTTCCAGATCGTTGTTTATAAATAACCCTTTGGTCACCTGATCCAGATTGGGCAGCGCTATATTCTCTCTTATGGAACGGCATAGCACAAGGCCGGTTTCCTTCCGGTCTTCCGTCACCATTACTATGCCGCGTTCCACGGCATCTTCCACGCTTTTAACGTTTATTTTCTCTCCATTAAGAAATATTTCGCCTTCATCAACCCTGTCCAAGCCAAAAATGCTACGGAAAACCTCACTTCTTCCCGCACCCACCAGGCCGTAAAAACCAAGTATTTCACCTGCTTTTACCTCAAAGCTGATACCATTAAATTTTCCGGTACGCGTTAGCTTTTCCACCTTAAGTACAGTATCTTTTATGGGCACAGTGCGTTTAGGAAACACAGCATCAAGTTCGCGCCCCACCATAAGGTTTATGAGAGAATTTTTATCTAGCTGGCCTATTGGCTTTGTAGCTATATATTTACCATCTCGCAGCACGGTAACTGTGTCTGCTATTTCAAATATTTCTTCCATTCTGTGAGATATATATATTATGGCAACGTTTTTTGCTTTAAGGTCGTTTATGGTCGCAAACAATATGTTTATCTCTTCTTCTGTCAGTGATGAGGTAGGTTCATCCATAACTATTACTTTTGCGCCACTTGATACGGCCTTAATTATTTCTATCATCTGCATTTGAGCAATAGAAAGCGATGACATGGCTTGCGATGGCTTTACGTTGAGATTGAATTGCTTCAGCAAAACATCAGCTTTCTGGTTATTTTTATGCTTATCCACAAAGAAACTCTTTCCAATGGTGGCTTCCCGCCCTAGAAATATATTTTCCGCGATTGTCATATCTCTTACGGGATTGAGTTCCTGATAAATCATTGCAATGCCCATGCTCAAAGCCTCTGCCGGGCTATGTATCTGCACAATATTATCGTAAAAAATTATCTCTCCGGTATCCGGCTGAAGAAGTCCGTTCAGTACCTTCATAAATGTGGATTTTCCTGCGCCATTTTCGCCCATAAGTGCGTGAACTTCGCCTTCTTTGACTTCTATACAGGCATTGTCAAGCGCTTTTACTCCGGGAAAAGTCTTTGTGACATTTGTCATTTTCAAAACGGTCCTATACATCCGCTCCACTCCTTTGCAGCATGTACAAATTTTTCACAAATCGATACATAAAGTTTTTTTGCAAACGTTTGCAATTTTGAATATAATTTTACTCTAATTCTAAAAAGTACGTATTTTGTTATTTTGAGATTTTTTTGCAGCTTTGCTTGGGTTCTAAATAGGGGTCTAACAGTATTCTCTGCCCCACTGGTTCGTTATGTTCCTGAGTGTCCTTTAATCTTTTTAAAAGCAATTCTCCCGCCTGCCTGCCTATCATTGTTTCCGGCTGGCGTATGGTGCTTATTTCTGGAGAAACCAAACCTGTTTTATCGTGTACGTCAAAACCAATAAGCGAAATATCGCCCGGAATATCCAGTCCGTTATTTTTCAGCGCCTTTGTAGCGCCAAAGGTCATCATTTCTGATGTTACATACACCGCTGTAAAAGGGTTTTTCGTTCGCTTTTTTATAAGCCGTTCCATGCACTCAAAGCCCTTATCCTCTTTATAGTTTCCGTATTCTATCAAGTTCTCGTTTATTCTTATACCTGCCTCGCGGAGCGCACTTTTATAACCATACAGCCGATCGTAGCCGGTTGTTTCTTCTATGGAACCTATTATTACGGCTATATCTTTATGCCCCAGCGAAAGCAGATGATTTACAGCAATTTTACTGGCCTTCACATTATCTATCATCACAGCGTCTATACTTTGGTCTATCTCCGGAAGATTATCTATAAATACCACAGGTATATCGTGAGCCAGATATCGCTTTACCTTTTTATTTTTAAGCATTACGGTGGCCAGCACCAGTGCATCCACCCTCTTCTGGAAGAGCATATCAAGATATTTCTCTTCCTTTTCACGGTTTTCGCCCGAATCTGCAACTATTATGGAGTAGCCCATATGCGATACCACATCGTCTATTCCCTTTATTATCTGCCCAAAAAACACCTCACTAAGATCCGGTATTATAACGCCTATTGTTTTTGTGGCTTTTGCCTGAAGTGACCGCGCTACCTCATTTGGAACATAATTGTATTCCTTGAGCGCCTCCAACACCTTTTCACGCGTTTTTTCATTTACTATAGATTTGTTATTTACAGCACGGGATACTGTGGACACAGACAAATTCAGCTTTTGCGCTATATATTTTAACGTGTTCGAATTTGTCATTTACACCACCGTCTTTTGCAAACGTTTGCAAGATTTATTTAAAAATATCACTAATATTATTTTTTGTCAATATTATTCGTAAAAAAATTTTATATTTCGGGTATCATCCCATCCAATATTTTTCAAAGCTACATTTTTCAATTACCATGATGGCTTATCATCTCCACTTATTCCCACACAAAAAACCCGTTCTGCACAGAACGGGTTTTTTAAATTGGAGATACTAAATCAGAAGAATCGGTATCTTTTTTCTAATTACCTTATTTATACAGGGGGCCGTAATTATCACAGGCTCTGTAGTCTGCGCTCTCCTGCTGCTCCGTTCCAAAAGCATTCCACGCGCTGGGACGGAAAACCTTTTCAGCAGGAACGTTGTGCATACTTACGGGTATGCGCAGCATGGAGGCAAGCGTTATAAACTCCGCACCCACGTGACCGTATACGCTTGCGCCGTGATTTGCTCCCCAGTTTGCCATCACGCTGTACACATCCGTGAAGGCGCCGTGACCTGTGAGGTTTGGTGCAAACCAAGTGGAGGGCCAGCCGGGATCAGTGCGGTCTTCCAGTATGCGCGCGGCTTCGTCGCCTATATCGCAGGTGTAGCCTTCAGCTATCTGCAGCACCGGGCCAAGGCCGTCCACCAAGTTCAAGCGCACCATTGTGAGCGGCATACCGCCCCTTGTGCGGAATGTGCTTGAAAAACCGCCGCCGCGGAAGTAGCCAAGGTTGCCGGGTGTCCACTTTGTATTATCAAGGCACTTTTGCGCCTCCTCCTGGCTTATTTCCCAGTAGGGCTTCATGGCAGGCTGGCCGTTTATCTCCTGCTGGCCTGTAGCATCAAGTGTGGTGGCGCCCGAATTTATGAGGTGGATTATGCCGTTTTGCGCATAACCCGAAAGCTCGTGGCCTGTAACGCGCTTAACAGCATCCGGACTCCAGTATGTGCGAACATCGCTGAACATGGGTGATGTGTTCGTCAAAAGATGCCCAAACAGCATTGAAATACCGTTCATGCAATCGTTTTCCGTTGCCACCACGTATGGGCGGCGCACACCGTTCCAGTCGAAAGAGGAGGTGAGTATGGATTCCATAAAGTCTCCATTCGGCATGAAATCCGTCCACTGGCGCTGACCCTGGAAGCCCGCGGCTACAGCATTGTTGCCGTTGCCCTCTTCGTTCCAGCCTATTTCGCGCAGGCGGTCGTTACCCTGCATCATATCACGCATTATCATGGCCATTTTAACGCAATAAGCCCAATCTCCGTCAAGCTGCTCGCGTGTTTTGCCATTATCGCCATTATATATATCGTCGTTTTCCTTGCAATTTTGCCGCGTCCACTCGTATGCGCGCTTAAACTCTTCCTCGTCATATATGCCGTTGTTTACGCGGCGGATTATTTCGCTCATGTCTTTATATTCGCAGCGCATCCCCAAATACTTTTCAAAGAATGAGGGGTCAACTATGCTGCCCGCTATACCCATGGAAACATTGCCCACAGATAGATACGCTTTATCTTTCATGGAACCAACCGCAACGGCGCCCTTCGCAAAGCGCAATATCTTTTCACGAACGTCATCCGGTATCACCATATTGCCGGCGTCCTGTACATCGTGGCCGTATATAGAAAATGCGGGAATGCCCTTTTGCGCGTGCGCTGCCAGCACAGCCGCCAAATAAACCGCGCCCGGACGCTCCGTTCCATTAAAGCCCCAAATGGCCTTGGGCGTGCTCCTGTCCATATCCATAGTCTCGCTGCCGTAGCACCAGCAAGGCGTAACGGTAAGCGTTGCGCAAACACCCTCTCTGGCAAATTTTTCAGTGCAGGCCGCCGCTTCTCTAAAACCGCCTATAGTACTGTCCGCAATCACACATTCCACCGGATTTCCATCACGGTCTTTCACATTGGACTCTATAAGCTCTTTTGCTGCCCTGGCCATACCCATGGTCTGCTCTTCAAGGCTTTCGCGTATACCTTTTTCCCTGCCGTCTATTGTCGGCCTGATACCAATTTTCATTACTTGCCTCCTAGTTATTTAATTTTTTATAGCGATATATTTATTCTATCACAAATGCTGAGCATTGTGCGCCATCCCAAATCATTTATACTATTTCTATATGCAACTTTCATATTTTTATATAGAATCTTATTATCTGCCGTTTAACGGTATTAACTGTATTATTGCCGGATCAATTTTGCCTATAGTTTTTGTTTAATAAATGAGACGGGCAATATGCCCGCCTCACCCATAACTTCATTTTTTAAGATCAATCGTATACTAGATCTTTTATATCGTCAGAGTCTATGTTTGCAGATGTGTACCACTTAGCGCCTGTATCAACATCGGCAACGGTTTCGCCATTGGCAGCGGCAACAGCCAGCTCAACAGCCTTGTAGCCTATCTGGTAGGGATCCTGTGTAACAGAGCCTAGGAACCAGCCGTTTTTAACAGCAGCTTTCTGTGTGGAACCTGCATCAAATCCGGCAACGGTTATATCCTTATATTTTCCGCTTGCCTTGTCAAGGTCAGATCCGTCACTTGTGGCGTTCAGCAGACCTGTAACAGTGCCCTCATTGGAGCAGAACACGCCTATTATGCCCTTTGTATCAAGCGCAGCCTGAGCGGCATTCTTGAGGTCGGCAGCGTCTGTTGTGGGAGCTACCTGAGCCAATATGTTTACAACGGGAGTCTGAGCGGCATCCATTTTGTACAGGTCGTGGCCTGTAACAGCAACCTGATCCGGGAACAGAGTCTCGGCGGCAGCTTTCATAGCATCTATGAAGCCCTTTGTACGACCCATAACGGAAGCGGATGTAGCGTCCTGAGATACTACGGCAACTGTTACCGGGCTGTCTGCTGTAGCAGCAGCCAAAGCAGCGGAGAATGTGGGATCCTTCATCATCTCGTCAGCGGCTATAGCAGCGGCGGCTTCGTTATCTGTGGAAGCTGTAGCAGCTATAGAACCAGCAGGAGCATCCGGAACACCGGAGTCAAAACCAATTACGGGTATACCCTTGCCCATAGCATCTTCCAACTGAGCTGTAACAGACTTTGTGTCCAGCGCAGCTAGAGCCATCGCGTTGGGGTTCTTCGCCAAAGCAGCATTGATCATCTCAACCTGTGTGTTGATAGCACTTTCACCCTCAGGACCTGTAAAGTCCATTGTGCCTACACCCAGATCAGCAGCGGCAGCCTGTGCACCCTCATTTACAACCTTCCAGAACTGATGCTGGAAACCCTTGGCTATAACCTGAATATTCAGAGCGCCGTTGTCGGCAGCAGCCGGAGCTTCAGATGTCACTGGAGCCTCAGATGCCGGAGCCGGAGCCTCAGATGCCGGAGCCGGAGCCGGAGCTTCGGAAGCCGGAGCCGGAGCCTCAGATGCCGGAGCCGGAGCCGGAGCTTCAGACGCGGCAGGAGCAGCAGCCGGGGCACACGCGCTGAATACCAGTGCGCAAACCATCACTACTACGAGAATGGAAATTAGTTTGTTTTTCATTTTGTTCCTCCTTAAGATTAACTTATTTTATCTTCTTCTATCTTTACAGGCTATTGCCTACCTGTAAGCAAATAATTTACCGGCTTATGCCTTGTTGGCAGATTTCTGCCTGTATATATCCATGAGCACAGCCAGTATAACAACCACGCCAGTCAGCAGCGTCTGCCATTGCGGCGGAACGCTTATGGCCATCAGGCCGCTCTTCAGCACCGCCATTATGAACACACCTATCATTGTGCCCGCCATAGAGCCTACGCCGCCCGCAAGGGATGTGCCGCCAATAACAACGGCCGCTATGCCCTGCAGCTCAAGGCCATTGCCGCCTCCGGGGAGAACAGTTGTAAACGTTGCCGCATAGAATATGCCCGCAAAGCCGCAGAACAGCGCGTTTACTACGTATATCATGAGCTTCCATTTGCTGGTGTCTATACCCGAAAGCCTTGCTGCCTCCTCGTTTGAACCTATAGCAAAAGTGTATTTACCAAACTTTGTTTTGTTTAGCAGGAACATTGCCAGCAGGAAGAAAGCTACCAGCCATATAACACCCGTGGGGAATCCACCCTGCGTCTTTAGAAATACCTGCTTAAACCAACCGTCGGGGTCTGCCATTGTGGGAAAGCGCTGCGTCTGCGTCTGGCAGATTATAGAGCCAAGACCCTGAGAGATCATCATCGTGCCCAGCGTTGCTATGAAGGGCGGGAGCTTCAATTTTGATACCAGCACGCCATTGAAAACTCCAAACAGAGTGGTAACAACAACTATCAGCACCAGCGAGGCTGCCATTGGCCAGCCCCACATATTGTATGCCGTGCCGCCAACCAGCGCGCCGCAGGTCATAATCGTTCCTATGGAGAGGTCTATTCCGCCCGTGATGATAACGAACGTTACACCCATTGCCAAAAAGCCAATGTAGTAAGCCGATTCAAGTATGTTTATCAAAAGCGAGGGAACGTTTACGCCCACCCCGAAATGCCCATACAGCATAAAGAATGCCAGCAGTATAATCAGCGCGCCCAGCGCCAATAGCTTTTGCAGTTCAACTTTCTTGCCCTGCTGTTTTAGTGCTCTTTCACCATTGCTCATACTTCCATACCTCACTTAATTTCTCAGAGTAGCGTATTGCATTATGCCTTCCTGTGTGGCCTCCGCAATATCTATTTCACCGGTCATCTTGCCCTCGCACATAATTATTATGCGATCGCTCATGCGAAGCAGTTCGGGCATTTCTGACGATATCATTATTATGGATTTGCCCTCGCCCGCAAGCTGGTTCATCAGCTTGTATATCTCGCTCTTGGCTCCCACGTCTATGCCGCGGGTAGGCTCGTCAAATATCAATATGTCGCAATCCTTTATGAGCCATTTTGCAATTATGACCTTCTGCTGGTTGCCGCCCGACAGATTTCTTATTAGCTGCCTTACAGACGGTGTTTTTATATCCAGCTTCTTTATGTATTCCTCTGTGGCCTTGGCGATCTTAGCCTCATTCACAACGCCTCCGCTGGTGAACTGCTCAAGGTCTGCCATAACTGTATTGTCTGCTACGGAAAGACCCACCGCCAAACCAAAGGCTTTTCTATCCTCCGAGAGATATCCTATGCCGCTTTCAACGGCATCCTGAGGTGTGTGTACTTCAACTTCTTTGCCGTTCACAGTTATTTTTCCGCTCGTTTTGGGGTCAGCCCCGAAAATGAGCCGCGCCGTTTCTGTTCTGCCCGCGCCCATGAGGCCGGCAAAACCAAGTATCTCGCCCTTTTTCAGCTCAAAGCTGACATTTTTAACAACGGGCGAAGAAAGGTTCTCCACCTTTAGCACCACGGGAGCATCCGCCGGAACGTTGCTCTTTGCCTTTGGCTCTTCGTATATTGTGCGGCCCACCATCATGCTTATGATGTCGCTCATTTCCGTTTCGGCCGTTTTCACCGTGCCCACAAACTGGCCGTCACGCATAACTGTTATCTCGTCCGTTATTATTTTCAGCTCCTCCATGCGGTGGGATATATACACTATAGCCACACCCTTTTCCTTCATATCATGTATGAATTTGAAAAGCTCTTCTATTTCCGAGGTAGTTAACGCCGCGGTGGGCTCGTCCATTATCATTATGTCCGAATTGAAGGAGAGTGCTTTTGCTATCTCCACCATTTGCTGCTTTGCCACCGTAAGTTCGTTTATTCTGGTTTTGGGGTTTATGTCCAAATTAAGCGATTCCAGCAGTTCTTTGGCCATTCTGTTCTTTTTGCCTTCATCTAAGATTACGCCCCTCTTCGGCTCGCGGCCTATATAAATATTGTCCGCAACCGTAAGATGCGGCATGAGGTTCAGCTCTTGATGGATCATGCTTATGCCGTCTGCCAGCGCGTCTGCAGGAGCGGTATAGTTCACTTCCCTGCCCTTTACTGTCACTGTGCCTTCATCGCGCATATATATGCCTGTCAATACCTTCATCAGCGTAGACTTGCCCGCACCGTTCTCTCCAACCAAGCCGTGTACTTCACCCTTTTTCAGCTCGATCTCGGCTCCGTCCAACGCATGCACGCCCGGAAAACTCTTCTGTATGCTTTTCATACTTACAACCACTTCGGCCATACCAGCTAATCACCTCTACTTTGCTATGAATCCCGAATAAAGAAATGCTTCTTAATTAAGAGGATAAGCTTTCCCACCAGAAATTGTAATAAAAAAAACCACATAAAACATTAAAGATACAACAATGCTTTTGTGGATTTTAATAACAAATATTTATTATTTTTAACATTACGAAACACAATCGTAACAATTTTTAAGTGTTTTTTGTACAATATCGCCCTAAAATAGCGGAGTATTGAACTTATTACATTATTTTCATATATTTTAACTAGGTTATAAATAGCTATATAAATGGATAAATCAGCTTTTGTATTTCCTCTTCATACATATTATCTTTTGTGGCGTATGCAAATTCCGTATCTATATTGCCGCTCCTAAGCGTGCCGTTGTATACGTCCACGGCGGCCTGCACCGCCATATATCCCATATTGAACGGCTTTTGTATGGCAAAACCGTCCACTATGCCCTGCTCCAATGCCTCGTTTTGTATCGCCGAAAAATCGAAGGCAAAATAAGCCAGCTTGTCGCCCGCACCCGCCTGCCTTATACCTGAGGTAACGCCCTCTGCTGATATGGCGTTGGTAGCGTATAACCCTTCCAGCTCCGGGTATTTTCCCAGCACCTCCAGTGTGTTTTGCCTGCTGCGCTCAGAGCTGTCACCCACATCCCTCATTTCTACTATATTTATATCGGGATACTTGCTTATGGCCTGCTTGAAGCCATTTATGCGTTCTATTGCCGTGGTGGTGGTCATTTGGTGCGAAATTATGGCTATATCGCCCTTTCCGCCCAAAGCCTCCGCCATTTTTTCGCCTATGTAGCGGGCGGCGGCAATATTATCTGTACCCACAAAGCAGCTCTCCAAATGCTCGCTCAGCGCAGAATCCACAAGCACCAGCTTTATACCCATGTCCTTTGCCTCTCTTGCATAGGGCAGCAGCGCCTCCTGATCTACTGCGGCCAACACCAGCACATCAGGCCTGCGTGCTATTTCGCGCTTCACGATGTCTATCTGCCCTTGTGTATCCTCTTCATTTTCCGGGCCATCCAGCGTGAGATCCACGCCAAACTCCTTTGCGGCCTCTGCCGCGCCCTTACGCACCGTCTGCCAAAATTCAAAGTTTGTCTGCCTGGATTTTATTATCATAGAAACGTCTATGCTTTTTTTTGTGGCGTTTGATTGCACCACAAATACGCAAAGCACCACCACTATTGCCACCACTATGCAAGCTATTATGCTGTAATAGGCCTTCTTAGACATCTGCTTTCATACTCCTGTTTACCGGCAGTGTAACGGTAACCTTAGTGCCCTGCCGGTACACGCTTTCCACCTTAAGCCCGTATTGTTCGCCATAGTATAGCTCTATGCGCTCTTTTATGTTTCTCATACCCACGCCGCCCTGCTTTATCCGCAGCTTTGTCCCTTTGCGGAAAATGGAGCGAAGCTCCTGCGGGCGCATGCCCCTTCCGTTGTCCTCTATCTCAAAAACAAGCGCCTCCTCGCTGCCCTCCCGTTTTATATAGCTCCTCACCCATATAACGCCGCCATTCTCGCTATTTTTTATACCGTGGTATATGGCGTTTTCCACTATTGGCTGAAGAATTATTTTTGGCATATACAGTTCCCGCACCTCAGGCTCCACCTCTATGTCAAAATCCATATTTTCATAGCGCATCTTTTGTATTACAAGGTAATTTCTAACGTGCTCCAATTCCTCACGCACCGGTATAACATCCTTGCCGGATGACAGCACTATGCGGAAATAGCTTGCCAGCGCCATTGTGATTTCCTTTATTTTCTCGTTGCCCGTGTCCTCAGCTATCCACACTATAGAGTCCAGCGTATTGTAAAGAAAGTGCGGATTTATTTGCGCCTGCAATGCGCGTATCTCACTGGTGCGGATAACCTCCTGATCCTCCACCACCTGCTCCATCAGCTGCTTTATGGTGCTTACCATTGAGCCAAGAGATTCCGCAAATTTTTCCGTTTCCAGCGTTCCCTTTATATCAAACTGGGCGTTTAGGTTGCCCTTTTCCACCTCGTTCACCGCCGCCTCCAGTTTGTCGAGCGGGCGGGTAACATACCTGGCCATCTGCACAGAGCCTATAAATGCCGCCAAACACATCACCAGCACCAGCAATATGTATATGAGTATCATTTCATTGGCAGAAGCCACAATTTCATCCCTAAACATTACGCCCACTATATAAAAATCCGTACCCGGCACCGTGGTTATGTTGTAAAGCTTGTTATCAGACGGCACATCCAGCACAGCACTACCGCTTTCCAGTATGGCGGGTATATCTTCACTCTTGAGACCGGAATATATCAGCTGAAGCTGCGGGTGGTATACCATATTGCCACTTGAATCAACTATGAAAACATAGCCGCGCGACCCTAGATTTATATCGCTCACAATTTCTTCTATAACCCGGTAGTTAAGCTCTATGAGCTGCGTTCCGCGCACAGCTCCCTCCCCATCCATCATACGGCCGGAGATAGATATTACCCACGGGTTTTCCCGCTCCGTCATCATTCGCACCTGCGTGCTGGTGATCTCCGGCTCGGGCGTGGTTTTGTTTACCACCTTTTTATACCATTCCTCACGCGTTATATCATAGCCGCGCTTCATTGCCAGCCCGTCCGGCTTGTATACCACGTTATTGCTCTCGTCAAATATAAAAACCGAGTTTATACCATCCGCTAAAAGCGGCACATATTCCAAAAAATCCGCCCCGCCCTCGCGCAATGTATAGCTTTGGTTTCCCACGCCAACGTTTATAGTAGAAGCGACCTCTCCTCCGGGGAAAAGCAGCTGCGCATTTGAGTTTATAAAACCGGCTATGCCCTTTATACTGGTGATATAGCGGCCTATATTCTTTCCGGCCTGTGCCAGAATGACCTCGGTATCCGCTATAGAGCGGTCTCTCATACTGCCGTAGGAATAGTAATAGGAAATAAAGCTCATCACCGCCAGTATGGCGACCACGAAAACAGAAAAAGTAAGTATTATTATGGTAGATATCCTTCTGGGTGGTCTGTTTGCTTTCATTTACCCGGGTTTTCTTTGAACTGCTTAGGAGATACCCCAACAAGTTTTTTAAATACGGAGCTGAAATACGTGGGATGCATAAAGCCAACCTTAAATGAAACCTCGTATACCTTGTTGTCCGGCTGAGACAAAAGTTCTGCAGCACGATCTATACGGTACTGATTTAAAAAATCCACAAATGTCTTGCCCGTTTCCTTCTTCAATATCATACTAATATAGTTGGAAGATAAATACAACTCCTCGCTGCATTTTTTGAGATTAAGCTCGCCATCCCCGTAATTCTCCTCAATGTATGCCTTTATTTTCATATAAAGCTGCTTTGAACGGGTTTGAAAACCGTTTACAAAGCTGTATGTATCGCGGTACAGCTGCTTCATCCATTCGCGCGCCTCCGCCATATTGTCGAACTCCTCCACCTGCGTGAACGGATCGAAATCAAACATTGCGGCCTGCTCTCGCGTGCCGTCCAGCCGCACCGTGACGGATTCCAATATATTGGCAAACTTCACCAGCAGGCGCAGCAGCATGTTTCGGCATTCGTCTGTATCTGGTATCTGAGAGACAAGCTGATCAAAAAATTCGTCTATAAGTTTCAGCTTTTCATTCATATCCCCGTAAAACATGCGGTCTAAAATTCTTTCAGCCAGCTCTTCGGGGTAGTTTGCATTTGCCATTTTGTGGCGGGTTATTTCTTCATAATATATTATATCCTGACCGGACAGCACAAAGGCGTGCGCCATAGCAATGCGCGCCTGCGCGTACAGCTTTTGCAGCTCATATATGCTGCCCGAAGCCGAAACGGCAAAATCTACCGGCATCTCTATGAAGTAAAACAGATCGCTCTGTATCTGCTCCAAAACTTCAGTCATTTCTTTCTTTGAGCAGGAAAGTATCACTGCCATTTCATTTTTATACGTTTCAAAGGCTATTCCAATAGACTGCGCCTCAAGCAGCTCATTTGCAATATTTATAATGGCAAACTGCGCCAGGTCCTTTTCCTCTTCCTCATTCCAAATGCCGCTGTTTGAAATATAATCTCTCATCATAACGCAAAACACGTGGCGGTTTTCGTCCCATCCGGTAAGCGCACAAAGCTTGGGCACATCCATCTGGGCACGCTGAGAGCTGCGCAAGAGGCTGTTTATAAGCTCCGCCTTTATTTTGCGTTCATCCACAGGTGCCGGCTGGCGCTGTTTGCGCTCCTCTTCTATGCGCTCAAGCATATTGGCTATTATAGATGCCACGTTTTCCTTTGTTATAGGCTTTAAAATATAATCATCAACACCGGCGCGTATGGCGTCGCGCGCATACTCAAAATGATCGTACCCGGTAATTATAACTATTTTCACCTCAGGGTACTGCCGCTTCACTATGGCGGCAAACTCCAGCCCGTTCATTTTGGGCATATTTATATCCAGCAGAATAATATCCGGCGCATCCTCTAAAACCTGCTCCAAAGCCTCCGCGCCATTAGCCGCCTCCGCCACCATCTCTATTCCAAGTTCGTTCCAGTTTACGCTCTTTTTTATGCCGCGCCTTACCAGCGCTTCATCGTCCACAATAAGTACCTTGTACATGTTATCATTCCCATTCTAAGAAATATCCTTGTGTATACGTTCCTGTATTAAATTATTAGTTGTCATCTGCCGCAAGTCAATACCCCGCTGCCAACTCTGCATTTTTCTTAACAATATTTGTTGTATATTTAACGCTATTTTTAACTTGGTTATATATTGTCGCTATTTGGCATTGCCCGGCTTTATTGTATAATATATCTCATAACAATTTTTGGGAGGCGTTTTAAATGAAATTCATAAAAGAATTCAAGGAATTCATATCCCGCGGCAACGTGATGGATTTGGCAGTTGGTGTGGTAATAGGTACTGCGTTCACCGCAATAGTAAATTCTCTGGTGAACGATATAATAATGCCAATAGTGGGAATTATTACGGGCGGCGTAGATTTCAGCGGGTTGTTTTTTGAAATAGGCGTAGCCAAGCTTACCTACGGCAACTTTATAGGCTCTGTTATAAGCTTTTTGCTTATAGCGCTGGTGGTGTTTTTCATGGTGAAATTTATTAACAAGCTGCGCCGTCCGGCTCCTGCCAAGGCGGTTGCGCCCGCGAGGCTATGCCCCTACTGCCGCATGGAAATAGCGGAGGATGCCACGCGCTGCCCGCATTGTACATCTATAATGACAGATTAATCTTCCATTTTTCTTTGCTGCATACCGTAGGCTATTTTAGCTACCAGAGCATCCGGCATCAGCTTATCAAAAAAAGCCACGCACTTCATTAGCGTGCCGGGAATTATAACCGTTTTTTTTGCAAACATTTTTTTTATGGCATACTCCGCCACTACGTCCGCATCAATACCGGAAAGCCCGCGCACCGCGCCCGCTTTCTGGTTGAATGCGGTCTTTACCGGTCCTGGGCAGAGCGCGCCGATGTACACCTTGCTGCCCGCTTGCCTAAGCTCCTCCGCTATACCCTGCGTAAGACGCAGCAAATATGCCTTTGAAGCGTAATACCCGGCAAAAAGCGGACCGGGCGAAAAAGCTGCAATAGATGAAATATTCAATATATAACCGCTGCCGCGCGCGCAGAAATCCTTTAAAAAAAGCTTTGTGAGTATATGCGGCGCACGCAGGTTAAGGTCCACCATAGAAAGCTCCTCTTCCAGCGCAGTTCTGCAAAACTCGCCAAATACGCCCATACCTGCATTGTTTACCAGTACATCTATTTCGCCTGCCTGTACGTGCAGCCTGCGGCATTCCTCCTCTCTTGAAAGATCTGCCGCAAATGGCAATATCTTGCCCCCCGCTGCCATTGCGCACAAACCATGCAGCCTCTTTGCATTTCGCCCTGCGGCCACAACCTCATACCCTCTCGCGGCAAGCCCTAACGCTATTTTTTCGCCAATGCCGGAGCCTGCTCCCGTTACAAGCGCTCTCATATTTACCCTCCCAATCCGTATCATTACATATATTATACCACCATATCTGTATAGCAAAAACATACCGGCTCATGCGTAATTCATAAATTATTCATGTTTGGACGAATTTTTTTCACACAGCATTCACATAACCAAGTTATCCTTATAACATCAAAACAAACGGAGGTGATGCACATGATATCAATGTTCATCGCGGCGATACTTCTCAAGCTGGATGAGCGTAACCGCGGATGAATGAGACCCGAATAAATCACAGACAAACTTATATAACATGATACATTTCAACCATTTTTATACCGAAGGTATGCAATACCCATGAATGGGCGCGCATACCCGAAGAGTACGACGGGAACCATACGTCGTGCAAAACACGAAACAATACTGCTACCCCGCCGGAATGCGAAGAGCATACCGGCGGGCAGGGCAGACTAGCAATGATATATATTTTATACCAACGCCGACGATCGTTTCGGCGTTTTATTATTTTATGCGGCTATATAACGGTGCATATTCATTAAAATATTATATATCCGCTATTATAGCATTTTAAAAAAAATTCCGAATAAGCTGTAATATTTCACCCTAATCCGCAGTTTTAATTTACAGATAAAACAATATGAGGGGAGATACCACCATGAAAAGGAAGATATTCATAGCTATAGTTTCTATATTCACAATGCTGCTGCTACTGGCAAGCTGCGCCTCGCCAGCATCTATGTACGAGGCAGCCGCTGCCAGTGCCGCACCTGCCGACGCCGAATACAGCGCGGAAGCTCCGGAGCCGGCGCCTGCAGAATCTGCTGAAACAGGAAAGGGCGCAGGATTGGGTGATCTATCTGACGCACAGCTTCCCCAGACGGATCGCAAGCTGGTATACACAGCATCATTCAGCATAAACAGCCGCAATTTTGACAGTGACTACAATACTATAAAAACTCAGTTAAGCGAAATTAACGGCTATGTTGAAACAGAAAACACCCACACAGACAATCCCGAATATGGCTACACGCGTTCCGCAGATATGACGCTGCGCGTACCTCAGCCCAGCTTTAATACCTTTCTGGATAAGCTTTCCGGCATTGGGGAGCTTCGCGAAAAAAGCATATCCACAGAGGATATAAGCAGCCAATACTTTGATACGGACGCGCGCATTGAAATATTGGAGCAGCGCAAGGCTCGCCTAATGAACTATCTTGAAACGGCAACTACAACAGAGGACATAATAAAGCTTGAATCAGAGCTGTCAGACGTTTTGTATGAGCTGGATCAATACAAGGGCAGCAAGCGCGGTATGGATAAAATGGTGGAATACACCGCAGTAAATGTGAATCTGCGCGAAATAGTAACGCCGGATAAAGTTGCAGGCACGCCTGAGCGCCCACTGGACCAGCGCACGCAAGACGCCTTCCAAATATCCTGGGCCGGAGTTGGAAGTTTTCTTCAAAACTTTGCAATAGCAATTTCCGCCGCCGCGCCCGTGCTGCTGCTGCTTGCAATAATAGCCGCCGGAGTTTTTGGTGTAATCAAGCTTATAAAATACCTAAAAACGAAGTCACGCAAAGCGCCCCCCTTGCAATAAAAGTCAGAAAAAAGTCAGTGCTGATAAACATTAGCACTGACTTTTTATTGTAACGTTCGTTATTTAATATTTGATCTAGCACACAATTTTTTCTGCGTGTCAATCTCTTTTGCCCACCAACCGGCACACTTTTGGCTGAGCACAATAGCATAATATTATTTATTACAATCTCTCTCAGTATACGCTAAGCAGTGCTGTTATTTTACCTTAACAGCCACGCCTGCCAAATAGTTGCCGTAATCTTGACCCACAAGGCAAAATATTGCCTTGTATAGTAACGTTACTAGGCAGTTTATCATGCTCACTTTCCCGCGTCCTTGTCTCTTATTTCCACGCGGCGTATCTTGCCGCTGGTTGTCTTGGGCAGCTCCTCCACAAATTCCACTACACGCGGATATTTGTATGGTGCGGTAACGCGTTTTACGTGATTTTGCAGCTCCTTTATAAGCTCATCTGAGGGTGAATAGTTTCTGGTCAGCACCACCGTAGCCTTCACCACCTGCCCTCTCACAGGGTCGGGTACGGCAGTAATGGCACACTCCAGCACAGCATCATGCGTCAAAAGCGCACTTTCCACCTCAAACGGTCCAATGCGGTAACCTGAGCATTTTATTACATCGTCATTCCTTCCCACAAACCAATAATATCCGTCTGCGTCCCGCCAGGCCGTATCTCCTGTGGAATAGGTCCCCTCCGGCCAGCTTGAAGCCATTGCTGCGGCATCTTTGTAATATTCGCGAAAGAGTCCGGTCGGGTGACATTTGTCCGTGTTTTTCACCACTATAGTCCCCACAATACCATCCTCACAAGAATTTCCATCCTCATCCACTATATCTATATCGTAAAGCGGAGAGGGCTTGCCCGTAGAACCCGGTTTTACATCAAACCAATCAAAATTGGCCATAAGCACACTGCTCTCTGATTGCCCAAAGCCCTCGCAGATATCAAGACCTGTAGCTTCTTTAAAGCGGTTGAACACCTCCGGGTTTAACGGCTCACCCGCAGTTCCAGCATGGTGTATGGTAGAAAAATCGTATTTGCTAAGATCTTCCTGTATCAGGAAACGGTATATTGTGGGCGGAGCGCAAAAAGTGGTTAGTTTTAGTCGCTCTATTGTTTTGCACATAAGCTCCGGTACAAATTTTTCTGTATCGTATGCCGCTATTACCGCGCCGCATATCCACTGCCCGTAAATTTTGCCCCAGCCAAATTTTGCCCAGCCCGAATCGGAAACCGTGAGGTGCAGCCCGCCGTCTTCCACCTTTTGCCAGTATTTTGCGGTTGTGATATGCCCCAGCGGATAGCTGTAATCGTGCAATATCATTTTAGGCATACCAGTTGTGCCGGACGAAAAATATATTAGCATGGGGTCGGTAGTTTTATTTGGCACGCGCTCCCAAAGCTCTTCCGCAGCATTCAAATCTTCCTCCAGCGAACGCCACCCCTCTGGCGGCTCACCCAGTATGCTTGTAGTAACAAGAGTTACACAATCTTTTCTTGCAAGATCAACATGTTTAACAATCTCCGGATCGTCCGCGGCGCAAATCATTTTAACGCTTGCGGCATTGCAGCGGTAGCTTACATCCTTGGGAGTAAGCTGGAAAGTAGCGGGTATAACTATTGCCCCCAGCTTGTGCAGCCCCACCATCAAAAACCAAACCTCCGGCCGCTGCTTCAGCATAAGCATTACGGTATCTCCCTTAGCTATGCCCAAATTTTTGAACATATTTGCGGCCTTGTCGCTCATTCGCTTTACATCGCTAAAGCTATAGCGCTTTTCATTCTCCGCATCATCGCACCATACCAGAGCTGGCTTACTGCTATCCTGCGCAGCCCAGCCGTCAACTATGTCATAGCCAAAATTAAAGTCTTCCGGCACTTTCAGCTTATAGTTTTCCTTAAAATCCTCGTAGCTGTCAAATTCCGTCTTTGCTAAAAACCGTTCAATCATAAAATTATTACCCCAATCCAACCAAATATATACTCTATTCGTTTATAACCGTGAGAAATTTCGCCTGCGGAGTGACCGCGCGCTGCCCATGCGGTATTGCCGGGTTAAAATATACGCTGTCTCCCTCTTTTAATTCAAACTCACGTTTACCAATTATTATTTTTATAACACCCTCCAGCACATAATTAAACTCCTGGCCTGGATGCGTAACCAGTTCTGCCTCATCTGTATGAACAAGCGTTACTATCATTGGATCCATTTGCCTGCGCTTATAATTTGCCGCAAGCGCGCTGAACGAATAGCCTGCGTACCTATCCACTTTCACCCCGTTGCCACCACGCACAATTGTATACTCATCCATGCGCGGTCCGTCACCCGTCATTAGCACCGTGGGGTCCACACCAAACTCGTTGGCTACACCATACAGCACACCTATTGGTATATCATCTGTAGCGTCCTCGTATTTTTTGTAAAGCTCAAGCTCCACTCCCACCTTGGATGCAACTTCCTCTTGCGTTATGTCCAGTATTTCTCTCAGTTCCTTTATTCTCTGCGCTATTTGCACTATCTGGGTATCCACAGAATTTACCTGCCTTTCGAAAGCATTTTGCTCTTTTTTTGCCACAGGCTATATTTTAGCACAAAAAACCTTCTTTTCACATAGTTTTGTGGCATAAACAGCCTTTTATATACCCGCTTGTGAGCGTATAATGTGAATATCGGTATAATTTTGAAAAGGAGCACACAAAAATGAGCATTCTATCTGCTTATGTAATGCCCCATCCCCCATTAATAATGCCTGAGGTTGGGCGCGGTGAGGAAAAAAAAATAGCGGCCACAGCGGCGGCTATGCGGCGTGCGGCAGAGCTGATAGCCGCGCAAAAGCCGGAAACGATAGTTATTGTATCTCCACATGCTGATATATATAAAGATTATTTTGCAATATCTCACTATCCACGCGCGTATGGAGATATGGAACGTTTCGGCGCGCCGCAGGTCTCATTTGATGTTTATTATGATACACAATTTACAGATTGGATGGAAAATTGCGCCCGCGAGGAGGGCTTTCCGGCAGGCCGCCAAGCCGCCAGCTCCAATCTTGATCACGGAACTATGGTGCCGCTGTACTTTATTAACGAACGTTACAGAGATTATAAGCTGGTTAGAGCAGGAATATCTGGTCTTTCTCCCATTGCGCATTACCGTTTTGGCGCGCTTATAACGCAGGCGGCGGAAGCCCTTTCGCGGCGAACTGTTTTTATTGCCAGCGGTGATCTTTCGCACAGATTGAAAGAAGATGGTGCATACGGGCTGTCTCCCGATGGAGCCATTTTTGACAAGCGCGTCTCAGAATCTTTGATATCCGGAGATTTTGAGAGTTTTTTATCCTATTCTCCTGATTTCTGCGAAAGCGCAGGAGAGTGTGGTTTGCGTTCTTTGCAGGTACTTGCGGGTGTTATTGACGAAACGCCCGTTACAACCGAATTGCTATCCTATGAAGGCCCATTTGGTGTAGGGTATGCGGTTTGCTCTATACTGCCCACAACATAAACAGAGGAGATAGATATGGAAAAAATAGAGCCATACGTAGAATTGGCGCGCAATGCGCTCTGCGCCTACATAAAAGAAGGTACAGTGATGGATGCCCCCTACGATCTTCCCGTAGAAATGACCATAAAAAGCGCAGGTGCATTCGTTTCTATAAAGAAAAATGGCGATTTGCGCGGTTGTATTGGCACTATATCGCCCACAACGCCCAGTATAGCAATGGAAATAATATCCAACGCCATAAGCGCCGCCACCAGCGACCCGCGCTTTTCGCCTATAACATCAGACGAGCTACCCTACCTCACAATAAGCGTTGACATTTTGACAAAGCCGGAACCCATAACCTCCATAAAAGAGCTGGACGTTAAAAAGTACGGAGTAATTGTGACCTCAGCACACAAGCGCGGGCTGCTTTTGCCCAATCTTGATGGCGTGGACAGTGCAGAGCAGCAAGTTTCAATTGCGTTGCAAAAGGCTGGCATAGGCACCAATGAAAGCTACAGCCTTGAACGCTTTGAGGTGGTGCGTCACAAATGAACCCAATTTGCAATATATGCCCCCGCGCCTGCGCTCCGAAAGAGGGCGAATATGGTTTCTGCAGCGCCCGAAAGAACGAAGGCGGCATCATTGTGGATGCAAACTATGCCAAAGTTACCGCTCTTTCGCTTGATCCCATAGAAAAGAAGCCCTTGCGCCGCTTTCATCCGGGCAGCAGTATATTATCTGTGGGCAGTTTCGGCTGTAACCTTCGCTGCCCTTTTTGTCAAAATAGCGCTATATCAATTGCAGCTCCCTCACTTACTACAAAAAAAATATTTCCCGAAACACTTGTTACTATGGCGGAGTCTTCTATTTATGAAGGAAATATAGGCCTGGCCTATACGTACAATGAACCTCTTGTGGGCTATGAATATGTTTATGATTGCGCAAAGCTGGCTCACTCGCGCGGTCTAAAAAATGTGCTTGTAACTAACGGCTATGTAAACGCGGCTCCTCTGAAACGATTGTTACAGTATATTGACGCTTTAAACATTGATCTTAAGGGCTGGAGTGACATGTTTTACCAAGGCGTGGGTGGAGATCTTGCCACTGTGAAAAGCAACATAGCTTTGAGCGTGAATTTATCACATGTGGAGCTTACAACGCTTATAATACCCGGTTCAAATGACGATTTTGAGCAAATGCATGAGCAGTGCAAGTGGATAGCGTCGCTTTCTAAGGAAATACCGCTGCACATAACACGCTACTTTCCGCGCCATAAAATGACCACTCCCCCCACGCCAATCTCAACCATAGAAAAGCTTTCCCGCATAGCTGGCTTATATTTGGATCACGTTTATATGGGCAACTGCTAATGGCACTCAAAAAGCCGAAAATCTGATCTAATATATTTTTACTTTTCACGATAATTTTGATACCATAGTATGAACCGTTGGGGTTTTATTTTTCAACAATACTTTTTTTGCATCCTTACGGCGCATTAGGTGGTCAAATTTTACTATATTTGTTTGATTTACAATTGCAACATTCCATTTTTTAATATAAAATAGAACTAGCTTGTCTTGCACTACATTATTGCATAAAGTAAAGTGAATTATTATGAAAGTATTTATTGTTGCCATACCTCTTTTTGATCATAGCATGACCGTGAGTGCTTATCAGCTCAAAGATCAGAGCGAAAATAAAATGTTTGGTTTGGGGAGCGATTTTCGCCGTATGAATGACGCGCTGACGTCCCCCGGGTTGGATTTGGTAGAGAATATTGGTTTGGAACCTTTCACAGGAAGCAAGCCTTTGTTTGCCGAGATAAACCGATTCCAAATATTTACCGGTATGCCGGCCACGCTTGGCTTTGAGTCTGACAGCATAATTGGCATAATACCAGAGGAGATATCTACTGATACGGATGTTATAGAGCGCTGCCGTCAAATGCGTGAGCAAGGCTATTCTTTTGCACTTGATAATTTCCCCACGCACGGGGTAGATAATCCCATGCTGCCATATATAGATCATATAATGCTGGACTACAATAATGACAGATTCTATAATTGGTACAAAACAATAAATTCCAAAATGCCGCGCGTAAACGCAATAGTAACAAACGTTCCTGATATGGCCGCTTTCAAAATGCTTAGCGGCGCAGATCACAATTCGCTTTTTACAGGGGAATTTTACAGCCAGCCTATCACAAAGGGCGCAGGCACTCTTTCTCCGGTAAAAGTTAATTTGCTGCACCTTTTAAATCAGGTGAACCAGGAAGATTTTGACCTTACTGACATAGTTAAAATAATAGAACGCGATCCTTATTTGACAATATCCCTGCTCCGTTTTATAAATTCTGGCGCTGTTGGGCTTTCGCGTTCAATAGATTCCATAAACCGCGCTGTAGCCATTTTAGGCCAGAAAGAGGTTCGCCACTGGGCAACTGTAGCTCTTTCAGTAAGCCTGGCTGAGGATCGCCCCAGCGAGATAACAAAGCTCTCGCTCACCCGCGCTAAATTTGCAGAAAATCTGGCAGGCTCATTTGAGCTGGGTGTGTTCCAATCCCAGCTTTTCATTGCCGGTCTATTCTCACTGCTGGATGTGATATTGGAAAAGCCCATGCCCGAAGCTATAAAGGAAGTTGCCGTGGATGAGCGCGTGCGTACTGCGCTTGTGGAAAAGAGCGGTGACCTATATAAGGTTCTTGATTTAATATATGCCTATGAGCGCGCAGAGTGGGATAAGGCTCAAATCATTATGATAAAAAATGATATAGCAATAGATTCTGTTACAAAGGCTTTTGTAGATTCACTAATATGGTACAATCAGCTGCTGATGTCAATTGACGATGATTCACAGGAAGAAGCGCCGGACGATATGTGATTCGACTATTGCCGTAACACTTCAAATTTCAGCAAAAAACAACCCTTGGTAACAGGTGTTACCAAGGGTTTTATTCATTCCAAAAGGCTATTTCAAACGTTTATCATGCGAACCTTTACAACGCCCTCTATACTTTCAAGCGCTGTTTTGGTTTGCTCCGGCACGCAGTCATCCAGGTTCATTACCGTATAGGCTATATCGCCACGTGATTTATTTACCATATCGGCAATATTTATTTTGTTTTCCGCCACGGTATTTGTTATCTTACCCACCATACTGGGCAAATTCTTATGTATTATGCACAGCCTAATGCTGTCAGAAGGCGGCACAACGCATTCCGGCATATTAACTGAATTTACTATAGAGCCTGTTGCAAAAAAGTCGTTAAGCTGGGTTGCCGCCATAACCGCACAATTTTCTTCGCTTTCAGGTGTTGATGCCCCAAGATGCGGTACGGCAATTACGCCGGGGCGATCTATCATATCTTCCCCCGGAAAATCTGTAACATACTTGGCAACCGTGCCATCCTCTATTGCATCAAACAACGAGGTTGATTTGACCAGCCCGCCACGCGCAAAGTTCATTATAACAACGCCCTTCTTCATGCGTGTAAACTCAGGCGAGCTGAGGAAATTCTTAGTTTTGTCATTTTGCGGTATGTGTATGCTTATAAAATCAGAAGCAGCCAGCAGCTCTTCCAGTTTTTCCGCACGATGTGTTTTCGTGGAAATAGCCCAGGCCCTGTCCACAGAAATGAACGGATCGTAGCCAATTACATCCATACCCACAGCAGCAGCCGTATTGGCAACCATTATGCCTATGGCACCTAGACCTATAACACCCAGCGTTTTGCCCTTTAGCTCTCCGCCAACAAACTGTCCCTTGCCCTTTTCCACCAGCTTGGGAACCTCTGCTCCCTGACCTTTTAGCGTTTTTGCCCAGTCATACGCCTCAAAAAGATTGCGCGAGGCGGCTATCATACAGCCCAAAACCAGCTCTTTAACGCCATTTGCATTTGCTCCCGGCGTATTGAAAACCACTATTCCCTGCTCTGTGCACTTTTCTACAGGTATGTTGTTCGTGCCCGCCCCCGCGCGCGCTATTGCCAGCAAACGCTCCGGAAATGCTATTTCGTGGCAATCCGCACTGCGAACTATCATAGCATCACTCTCCGCGTCCTCAATGTGAGAAGATACGTTGTAACCCTCCTTGGGCAGATAATCATATATTACCGGGGAAATCTTGTTCAGCTTTTTTACATTGTACATAGCTTTATTCTCCTATAGGTTTTCCGTTTCAAACTTGTGCATGAAAGCAATTAAATCACGCACGCCCTGCTCCGGCATGGCGTTGTATATGCTGGCGCGCATACCTCCCACGCTGCGGTGCCCCTTGAGGTTCACAAAGCCCGCCTTCTTTGCCTGCGCAACAAAAGCTGCATCTTTAGCCTCGTCTCCGGTAACAAATGTTACATTCATCATGGAACGGTCTGCAACAGCCACGGGGTTTGAATACAGCTTTGAATTATCTATGAAATCATAGAGCATTCCCGCTTTTTCCTCGTTTATTTTCTGCATCTGAGATATACCGCCCAGCTTTTTCAGCCATTTGAACACCAGCCCGGCAATGTATATAGAATATGTGGGCGGCGTGTTGAACATGGAACCGTTATCCACATGAGTACGGTAATCCAGCATATGGGGCAGACCCTCCGGCGCGTTCTGCACAAGGTCATCGCGCGCAATAACGATCGTTACTCCAGCAGGACCTATATTTTTCTGAGCTCCCGCATATATTACCCCGTAATCCGCAACGTTTATTACCTCTGAAAGAATGAATGAAGACATATCTGAAACCAGCGGCAGTCCATTCGTATCCGGTAGTTTTGTAAAGCGTGTTCCATATATAGTATTGTTGGACGTTATGTGCACATAATCTGCATCTGCGGTAAACATAGATGCGTCCAGCTTGGGTATATATGAGAAGGTTTTATCCTCGCTGGAAGCCACCACATTGGCCTCGCCTACCATTTTCGCTTCCGCAATGGCTTTTTTGGCCCACATGCCCGTTTTAACAAAATGTGCGCGCTTGTATTTTGTCATAAGATTAAGCGGCACCATATAAAACTGAAGTGACGCACCGCCCTGCAAAAACATTACCTTATATCCGTCCGGAATGTTCATAAGCTCACGCAAATCAGCCTCGGCGGTGTCTATTATCGCCTGATACTCCTTGGAGCGATGGCTCATCTCCATAACGTTCATACCGCTCTCTTCAAACGAAATGAACTGTTTTTGCGCTTCTTCCAGCACGGGCAGCGGTAATGCGGCCGGGCCTGCGGAAAAATTGTATACCCTTTCCATAAACAAAAAACCTCCTCTTGATTTTAAAGTGAATACATAAACGATTATACAGACAAATCCCATGCTTTTCAACTGTTTTACAGTATATTCCGCACCCACTCTGTCGCAGTATTTTTTTGCGCGCACCAACGACCCTTTCATAGCCCTGTTTTTATTGGCACGCTTGCTGTATAATGTATACAAACCCTGCTGTTAGGGTTCAATTTTTACAAAGGCAATGGTTTATAAATGGATCTTTTTTCTCAAAACCTAAAAAAGAAAGCTCCGCTTGCAGACAGGATGCGGCCCAAAACGCTGGACGAATTTTTGGGTCAGGAGCACATAGTGGGCAGAGGTACGCTGCTTCGGCGCGCAATAGAAGCAGACAAGCTAGGCTCATGCATATTTTGGGGGCCTCCCGGCTGCGGCAAAAGCACGCTGGCGGAGATCATAGCCAACACAACGGGAAGCGATTTTTATAAGCTTAACGCAGTAACAAGCGGTGTAAAAGATGTTCGCGCCGTTATAGACAAGGCGGAAGATGCCCTCAAAATGTATGGGCGAGAGAGCTTTCTGCTGCTTGACGAGTGCCATCGCTGGTCTAAATCTCAATCTGACAGCATATTGCCATCCATGGAAAAGGGCATAATAAAGCTGATTGGCTCCACTACAGAAAACCCGCTTGCTTCCATGACGGGCGCTATAGTTTCGCGTACACGGCTTTTTGAGTTTTACCCGCTAAATAAAACTGATGTGGAGCAGGCTATATTTCGCGCTGTATCAGACACGGAAAACGGTTTTGGCAATATGGCGCTGGATGTTGTAAGTGAAGCGGCGGCACACTGGGCAGACATGGCCGAGGGCGATGTTCGCACGGCGCTCAACGCGCTGGAGCTGGCCGTTTTGACCACCCAGCCTGACGCAAAGGGAAAAATAACTGTCACGCTTGAAATAGCAGAGCAAAGCATACAGCACCGCGCGCTGAGGCTGGATGAAAACGAATATTACGATATGCTTTCCGCATTTTGCAAGTCTCTTCGCGGCGGAGACAGCGACGCGGCCTTGTTTTGGTTTTCACGCATGGTGCAGGGCGGTATGGATCCGCGCGTGCCCGTGCGCCGTATGATAGTTCACGCCAGCGAAGATGTTGGCATTGCCAATCCCAGTGTGATGAACCAATGTGTGGCGGCATATCAGGCGCTTGAGTTCATAGGCATGCCGGAAGCGCGGCTCAACATTGCGCAGGCTATAATATACCTGTGCGAATCTCCCAAGAGCAACAGCGTGGAGCGTGCCATTGCCTCTGCCTGGAGCGCCGCTATGAACACAAACGTAAAGCGGGTTCCACAATATTTACAGGAAGCCGGTTACGAAAAGGCAAAGCACGCGCCCAAAAGCGCCGAATATAAATTCCCTCATGATTACCCTCGTCATTATGTGGAACAGCAATATTTACCGGATGAGCTGGCAGGAAGCAAGTTTTACCTGCCCTCCTTTGAGGGCTATGAGCAAAAGGTGCACGAATACCGCCGTTACATAGGTAAGGAAAAGCCAGATAAAAAGTGATGCTCTGAGCCTTATTCTGCGCAATTTTCAACACGCCGGCCGAATTTAATAGCGCATATACATAAATTTTATATGCTGCTTGCCAAAAGCTTCACAAAAGGCGAATGGAAAATTTACAGTCCAATTCAACTGCTTAAGTAGCTCTGCGCTTTATTTTTCTCTGCGCATTTTTTATAGCAGGCATTATATGTGCACAATAAAGGTCAAACATCTAATTGTCATATTACTAATGTGGTAGTATAATTAAAAACACATTACATGACGCACACCTTTGTTTTCTAAAAAATATAAATCGGCAAAACCCCGATAAACGAAAAGAGGGCTCTATGCTAAAAAGAGTTATCTTGTCTTTAGTTATGGCATGTTTTTTGTGCACCTGCTTTCCATCTTATGCTCTTGCTGCGTCAAAAATTGAAAATGAAAGCACAGTAAAGGTTGCCTGGCCCCTGCTTGGCGAGCTTTCCGCCGTGGATGCCAATGGCAACCGCTGCGGATACGACTATGATTATCTTCAAAAAATAGCTCAGTACACCGGCTGGCAGTATGAATTTATTGAGCCGGAAGGAAAAAATTTGAATGAGCGCTTAAGCAATTCTTTTGATATGCTGCAAAAAGGCGAGGTGGATATTCTGGGCTGCGTTCGAAGAAATTCATCTACCGAAGACTTGTATGATTTTCCATCCTACAACTACGGAACAGCTTATACGGTATTGCTTGTTCCAAATGAAAGCACTGCTTTCTACAACATGGATGATCTTGCACAAAAACAATTGTCTGTTGCTTTGTACTCAAATGCCGAAGCTACAGACCGGCTTTTACAGCAGTTTTGCGATGCCAATAAAGTAGACCTTGTAACCATTCCCTGCCAGAGCGAAGACGATCTTTTATATGCCGTCAAGAGCGGAAAAGCAGATGCTATGATAAGCAGCAACCTTACGCCTATTGACGGTATGCGCACAATAGCGCGTTTTGGCGGAGAGCCATACTATTTTGCCGTAGCCAAAGGCAAAACGGAGATAAAAAATGCACTGAGCAGCGCCTTATTCAATATAAACACCGCAAACCCCTATTTTGATGAAGATTTGTACCATGTATATTTTGAAGATCAAGCCTCACATGCCGGATTTACTTCGGAAGAGCGGCAATATATAAGTGACCACCCAACGCTTAATGTGCTTATATCCACACAGTCAGCCCCATTTCAATATATAGACAGCAACGGTAATCTTACCGGAGTCTCCAAGAATGTATTGGACATTATATCAGAACAGACGGGAATAGCAATAAATTATATAACGACCGATAACCATGATGATTTTATGCGATACTTGAATGAAGAAAAAATAGATCTTATTGCGGGCATACCCTACAATTATGATTTTGGCTCCGCCTACAATACTGTATTTACAAACCCCTTTGCATCCTCCCCCATGACTATGATTTTGCTGCAAAATGCCAAAAGCAAGCCCTGGGGCGATGCCGTGCTGGCCCTTCCTTACGGCTCCTTTTGGAAAGAACAATCCAAATTCAAGCATGTTGATTTTTACAATTCGTTGGTGGAATGTATAAATGCTGTAGAATCAGGCAAGGCAGATTTTTCATACGGGAATGTATACAGTATGGGATATTATATGCAATACATTGGCAAAAACATTATTGCGCTGCCCTATCCCGGAGAAACTACAGATTATTGCATAGGAGTTCAGCGCCCCGCAGATATAAACCTTATTTCAATAATGAATAAAGTTATATTAACCATACCCGATGGCGATATAACAACAATGCTTTTCTACAACACCACCAACAGCAGCAGGAAAGCCACGCTTGCCTCCTTTGTGATTTCCAATCCCGTGGAAAGCATAGTATTTGTTTCTATGATAGCTCTTACTATAATAATGCTTATAACAATTATATTATGCATGCGCATCAGCTCAAGCCGTCAGCTTAGGCTTGATAACGAACGTTACCTCATATTATCTGATATGTCAAACGAATACCTTTTTGAATATGACCGCGAAAAAGATATGCTTACGCTTTCGCATACCTGTGCAGAACTGCTGGGCATAAGCACCGTAATAAGCGAATATTCTAAAAAGCTGAAAACCTATGTGACCGATGAAGAGACCTACAATATTCTGTACAGTATAATAACAAACAACGGCGGCGAGAGCGAAGCCAAGCTGAGAACGGCAGACGGCAGTATGCGCTGGTTCAGCATTGTGAACGCATGCGTTGCCGGCAGCAGCAAAAAACGCCAATACATAATTGGAAAGCTGGTAGATATACAGGACAAAAAGCGCGAGACAGAAATATTATTGGAAAAATCTCAAAAGGACGCTCTCACCGGTCTAT
Organism: uncultured Christensenella sp.; assembly: GCA_964463305.1. Taxonomy (GTDB): domain Bacteria; phylum Bacillota; class Clostridia; order Christensenellales; family Christensenellaceae; genus UBA5399. The sequence continues at coordinate 46,056 of CAYXBW010000005.1, forward strand.
ATAATGTGGCAAGCTGCAGAGATCAGGTTTCTGAATATCTACGCTCCAAGCCCAGTGACGAGTTTGGTGCATTTCTCATATGCGATATAGACAATTTTAAAGAAATAAATGATACTTTTGGCCACTCCAAAGGCGACAAAGTTCTCATATTGGTTTCTGAGATATTGCACGATCTCTTTAGGCAGCAAGATATAATTGCGCGGGTGGGCGGAGATGAATTTGTTGTATTTATGCGCAGCGTAAGAAGCAGGGAAACAGTTGTAGCAAAAAGCGCCCAGCTTTGCGAGGAAATAAGGCAGCGCCTTAGCTACAACGGCAAGGAGATACGTCTTACGGTAAGCGTGGGCGCGTCTATTACAAATGATGCTGATGAAGATTATGAAGCGCTTTACCGCAGGGCGGATGATGCGCTTTACAAAGCAAAGGAGCTGGGGAAGGATGGCTCCTTTGTAGATGGACACGCCTAAAAAAGGCACAGCGCCCTTGCTCAACCATGCTGCTTTTTGGCTGTTCGCGTGGAAATGAGTTTTTTTGCGTCATCCAAAATACTTTCAGCGTCTACCACTATCATAAGCCAGCGCGAACCGTTCAATGGCTTTACGCTATCGTATAGGTTTTGCGTATATTCCGTACATGATGGAAGCAGCAGTTCCGCCTCCACAGTCTCCCTTGCGCCAATGCAAACAAGGCAGGTGAATCGTCCTGCATCAGGGTACAGCGTGCACAGCGAACGCCCTCCCTTTTTATATTTCACGTTCCAGCCCGGCGCTCCAGAGCAGCCGCTATACTCTATTTTGGGCTTAACGGCATAGTTTTGCTGCAAATGCGCGTTCAGTTGGTTCCATACATCGCTCTTTACATAACCTGATATATCCTCAAAGCTCGGCTCTATATCCATGGGAAAAACTTCACTCCAGCTCATTATTGCCTCCATTTTCATATACCCTGACTATCCATAAATTTAATAAATTTTTTCTCGCCAAAAATTTCATTTGTGACAAATTCGCCACCGTAGAAAAAACTGTAGGTAGTAAATGGTGCGGGAGCGTTGCGCGCCTGCTCTCCGCTTTCAAATTTTATAAGCTCCAGCTCGTTACCTCTCTGGTTTGCAAGCGTTTTTATTATCTGGGCGTATTTTTCGGTATGAGGGCACTGGTCTGTATAATATAGCACCATAGTTTTTTTGTTTATACTGCCGGTAACACAATCGCGAAATTTTGGTATCGGCGCGCTATTATTAAAGGGTAGATAAAGCAACTCATAATATGGCGGCGCAGTATCCGCTACGCGAAAACCCTTGTGCTTGAAAAACTTCGGATCTGCCAAAAACGGCATCTTTCTAGCCGCGCTCAGCACGCAAAGCCCGGCCATGTCCTTTGCCCGCGCATCCGCCGCGCACTCTTCCAGCAGGCTGTTTGCATTGCCCTGCCCCGCAAACTGCCCAGATACCCACAGGCAATTTATGTGCAAGTATCCCGGCGCGTCTATTGGGCACCAGGCGTTTTCCGCCGGTATATACTCAATGAAAACCTTGCCCCGCACATCCAGCTTTCTGAAAACCAGCCCGTCTAAAAACCGCTCCCTCAGCCATGCTTTTTTGAGCGCCACACAGTTCTCTCCCCTTTTCTCCGCGATTGCGCAGCAAATATGCTCTTCTGCTATGTTCCTTTCGTCAACAGTTATTATTCCCATAAAAAGCCTCCCAAAATGCGTATGTTTTTCTATATTATATATCGCAAAATATGACTACTGTGTGTCATGTTTTAAATATTTATTTGTGGCAGCTGCAAATTTTTTTGCAATATAATCTCTTATATGCTGAGGCGCCAGCACCTCGGCATATTCACCATAGGTCAAAATGTAGCTATAACCCCACTCGTCGTCTGGCATTACGGCTTTTACTGTGAAGCTGCCGTCCGCATTTTCCTCTATCTGTTCCGGACTGAAATCCTCCCAAATGCGGTGAGCTGCCTCTTCTTCTACACGTAATGTGACCTCACAAAGATTTTGCCTGTGAAAACTGCCGGAAACCCTTACATACGGCCTCTCTATAAAATTTTTTTCTGTGAGTTCAGGCCTTTTTATGCGGCTCAGCTTAAAAGTTCTATAGTCGTTTCGCTCCGGACAGAAAGCGGAAAGATACCAGGCTCGTTCTCTAAAAACTATTTGGAGCGGTTCTACAGTACGCCTGCTTCGCTCGCCCCAATAGCTGTAATAATCAAAAGAGACCAGTTTTTTTGAAAGTATGGCATCCTTTAGCATATAAAACTTTTCCCGTTCCCCCGCGCCGCCTTCCCACGGAGAAAAATCTATATCTATCCAGGCCACGGTATTCTTCTTGAATAGCGACGCCAGCTTGTCCAGCACCGGCTCTGCATCCGGCGCGCTTGCGGCATAAAGGCTGTGCAATGCGGAAAGTATGTCTTCTTGCTCACTTTCTGTGAGAACGGATTTATCCAGCACAAAGCCATCCATGAGGCTTATTCCTCCGCCCTTGCCCTGAGTGGTGCACAAAGGTATTCCAGAGGCGCATAGCGTATCCACATCCCTCAGTATTGTGCGCACCGAAACTTCAAAGCGCTCAGCCAGCTCCCTTGCAGTAACGCTTTTTTTGTCCATTAAAATATATATTATCTTAAAAAGCCTATTTATTTGCATTATTAAAGTATATCACAAAAACATGACACGAGTGTCATGTTTTTGTGGTCGTGGCATCCCCATATCCCCATTAGAAAGCTTATATAATGACGTAACGTCCGCAATACAAAAAACACAAGAGGATTTAGAAAAGCTGTTTGCCCAGTATGGCTACTAGAGCACTTTTACACCTTCATTTTTCATGCGCCGCAGCACAGAAGCGGGCAGCTCCACTTCAAAAACCATCTCGCCTTCCCGATAATCTTCACTCAGTACCGTGCCGCATTCATGCAACGTGGATACCAGATCACTGCGCGAATATGGCAGCGAAATCGTTATCCGCTTAAGCATCTCTGAAAGCTTTTTCGCAATTGCACTCTTCAGCACATCTACTCCCGCTTCTGTCTTAGCACTTATAGCCAACATCCCCTCTGGCGGTGGAATTTCTGCTCTGTCAATTTTATTGAAAACAGTGATTGTTGGCGTGTCCGCCGCGCCCAGAGAACCAAGCACCTCATCCACAACAACCATGTGCTGCCGCATTTCGGGATTGGAACCATCCACCACGTGGAGCAGCAGGTCTGCGCCAGTGGCCTCCTCCAGCGTGGAGCGAAAAGCCTCTACCAGATTGTGCGGCAAATTGC
>CAYXBW010000006.1:0-46019 GCA_964463305.1 uncultured Christensenella sp.
TGCAAAAGGTGCAGATGCCCGCGCGGGAGGAAATAGTGCTGCAGCTATACTCTGCGGGCGAGGGAAACCTGCGGCTGGCAATATCTGCAGACGCGGGTGATTGCGCGCTCTACCTCACGGGAACGGCCAAGCCCAATCCCAAGGTGGCGCCCTCTTTCTGCATGTTTTTACGAAAACACCTTACCGGCGCAATAATCTCCTCTGTAGAGCAAAGCGGTCTCAACCGCGTGGTAACTATTTGCTTTGACGGTAAAGACGAGCTTATGCGGCCTGTTTCGCTAAAGCTGATAGTGGAAATAATGGGAAAATACTCAAACATTATTTTAACGGACGGAGAGGGCAAGGTGCTGGACAGCATACGCCGCGTCTCCCCCGATCTTTCCAGCATGCGCACGGTGCTGCCCGGCGTTATTTATGCAGACCCGCCGCAAAAAAAATTCAGCCCCGCCGGCTTTACCGCACCCACGCTGGCTGAAATGCTGCGGCCGGCAGAGGACACGCGCATCACCCAGCATATAACCGCCACCTTTGACGGGCTTTCCACGCAGGCCGCCGCAGAAATAGTTTATAGAGCAAATATAGGAACGGAATATACCTCCGGCCTCACGCAGGCCGCCGCGCTGAAGCTGGCAGAAGCGCTGCGCGCGTTTTTGGCAGAGGCCACAGAACGCCCCCGCCCCTGCGTGCAGCTAAACAGCGATGGTCTGCCCGTGTTTTTTTCCTGCATACCGTACCAAACCTATCCTGAGGTATCGCGTGAATATTTTGAAAACTGCAATGCCATGCTGGAGCATTTTTATACCCGCCGCGCGGAAATATTCAGGCTGACACAGCAAAAAGACGCGCTCATGAAAAGTATTTCCAAAATACTTTCCAAGCTGGAGCGGCGTATAAACATATATCAGGCCAGTCTTGCAGATATAAAAAAGGCGGATAAATTCCAGCGCCGTGCCGACCATATAACGGCCAATCTCTATAGGCTCAAAAAGGGCATGGCAGATTTTGAAGCGATAGACTACGAAACGGGCGAAAGCCTCACCGTACAGCTTGATCTTTCCATGACCCCTCAGGAGCTGGCGCAAAAGCTATACAAAAAGATAGCTAAATACAAAAAAACGGCGGAGTATAACGGCAAAAAGCTCACAGAGGCCTATGAGGAGCAGGAGTTTTTGCTGGGTGCGCTGCACTATACGGAAAACGCCGCCCAAAGCTCAGACATAGCTGATATAAGGCAGTCGCTGCAAAAGGCGGGCTACCTTTCCGCTCCCCCCAAAAGCAAAAAACAAGAGGAAACGCAGTCCCTCCCCCTCCGCTTCACCTCGCCCACCGGCTATGAGATATTCGTGGGAAAAAATGACCGCCAAAACGATACCCTCACCATGCGCACCGCCGCGCGGGAGGATATATGGTTCCACGCGCAAAAGATACCCGGCTCGCACGTGCTGCTTGTAACAAACGGCAAAGAGCTGAACGATATAGACGATGAAACGATAGTGTTCGCCGCGCGCCTCGCCGCCGCACATTCCCGCGCAAAGCAATCCGGCAAGACGCCCGTTGACTATACGCAGCGCAAAAACATAAAAAAGCCGCCCAACGCAAGGCCGGGCAAGGTGATATATGATGATTATTTCACAGTATATGTAGATGCGAACGATTGATGCTGCGCCGCTTTTGAGCCTGCTGAAGCAGTGATATGAACCAAGAACAATCATTCTTACGTTAGTTTAAAAAATAACCGCACACCTTGCCGGGCGCGGTTATTTTCTTTTTCAAAGCCTGTATAAAAATATCAATACTGCGGTGGATATTTATATTGCTCATAAGCCGCCGCACTTCCCGCTTCCACGTAAAGCGTAAAATGTGCGCGTACAGCCTTTGCCCCGTTCTTGCCTTGCGTCACCATAACGCGCACTCAGTTAAGTTTTGCATAATTTACGCATACTCAGTTAAGTTTTTCTGCTCGTTTAACTGTTTTTGTGTATTTTTATTGACAAATACGCTTTTTCATATTATAATTATACACAATTGAATATTCTATATGCACCACAAAGAAAAGAGCATGCCCACTGTGAACCGGACATGCTCTTTTTTTTGTCTGTTCAGCCCTCTATCACTGCCGCCTTCGCTATGAGGTTTGTCTCGCTTATGCCGTAATGCTGCGCAACCAGATTTTTCGCCGCCGCCTCCACGCTTTCAATGTCGTTGTACGCGTTGTTTTTTAGCATATCCAGAAGCAGTTCGTCCACCTTCTTTATATCCAGCCTGTCCAAATCCATCTCGTCCGCTATATCAAGCCCTGCGCTCACGCCCACGCCTATGGGGTTTTTGTCTGAGCTGCAAAAGCTGCTTAGGCGCAGCCTCTCGTCCGCGTCAAAAGAAAAGGCGTAATCGTTGCACTGCACCAGCACGTTTTGGCCTCTGTATTTCACCATGAGCGAGCGTTCCGTTTTATAGAGCTGCTCCTCGCTCATGCCTTTTACGGTTATATTTTCCTTATACAGCTTGGCTCCGTTTTTCGCCACGTCCTGCTCTATTGTGGTGTTGTCCGCCAAGCCTGCCGCCTTGGCAAACTCCTCTATAGACACCTCTTTCAAGCCTGTTATATTTCCATTTGCGTCGCGCTCCACCAGTATGTAGGCTCCCACGCCCTTAAGATATCCGTTTGTCACTGTCATGCTGCCAGGGTCATTTATTCCGGCTATGGGCTTCGCGCCAAAATACCACTCTTGTGTGGCACCATCCAGCTCCAAACCGTACGGCTCATATATTTTGAGCGAATCCTCATAGCTATATTTTGCGTATTTGTCTATAGCTTCCTCCGCCGCCGCAGTAACCGTGGAGGCAATGCCTGCCGCCAGGCCTCTTTCATGCCACGTTTCCACCCCGCTGCCAAAATATGAAGCTTCGGCTGCCGTCTCTTCCATTATGCCGCTTACCGCGCTGCTCGCCGCTCCCTCTGTTAAACCGTCCAGTGTTTTTTCTATATCGCGCGCTTCTTCCGCCGTCACCTCGTACTTAGTGCCGTGTATTGAGTCCCGCAGCTCTTCCGCCACATCCGCGTGCGCATAGCGTATCTCCTGCGCCGCCGCAGATACCTCCTGCTGAACGATGCTCCTTACATCCTCCACCCGCGCACGCACTGTATCTACAACCATAGAGCAACCGCTCAAGCCCACTATTGCTACGGCCGCCGCAGTTACCCCCGCCAGCTTTACCACCAAGCTCTTTTTCATATCTATTTACCTCCAAGTAACTTTTTTCTTTATAAATAGAGCATACTATCCATTTCTTTCTATTTTTTAAAGCATTTCTTTAGCTTTGCGCAATGCTTTATTAAGATTTTATGAACAAAGCCTCCCCGCTCTTTTTTTATAAATATATATTCAATTTTTGCCGCAAAACGAGTATAATTAATAAATTATGAGAATACCAAAATCACTTGAGTTTGAAAAAATACTGGAGCGGCTGGCAGAAAAGGCCAGCTCAGAGCCTGGCGCGCAGGCAGCGCGCAATATTTCCCCCACCGCAGATAAAGCGGAGGCCGAAAGCCTCATGGCGCTCACGCTGGAGGCAGAAACGCTTTTGGTGCGCCGTCCGGGCTACCCCATGCGCGGCTTTTCGGCAATAGCCGGCGAGCTGAAGCGCATGAAAACGGGCGCGCCCCTTTCCGCCGCAGAGCTGCTCAGAATAAACAGCGTTATGAAGGCGGCAAAGCACGCCGCGCCCCTTTCCAAGGATGAGGAAGCGCAAATGATTCCCGGCATGGCGCGCGCGCTTTTCTTTGATGACAGCTTCATCCACCGCGTGGAGGAGGCCATTATTTCAGAAACAGAGATAGCAGACGGCGCTTCTGCGGAGCTTTCACGCATACGCCGCGCCATACGCAAGGAAAACGAATATATAAAAGAAAAGCTGCAATCCATGATCCGCGCGCAAAAGGACACAAAATACCTTCAAGACGCCATAATAACGCAGCGCGGCGGCAGGTACGTGGTGCCCGTCAAGTCAGAGCACAAGTCCAGCGTGCCCGGCATAGTGCATGAACGCAGCGCATCGGGCGCAACGCTATTCATAGAGCCTGCGGGCGTGGTGGAGTCAAACAACCGCATACGCGAGCTTGAGAGCGCGGAGTCGGCGGAGATAGCACGCATACTGCAGGCGCTTTCACAGCACGCCTCAGCCTACCGCACAGAGCTTATTGAGGATGTGGAGGTGCTCACACAGCTTGATCTGCTCTTTGCCAAGGCTTCGCTGGCGCGCGATATGAACGCCAGCCCTGTGGAATTTAATGATGAAAACATAATAGACATAAAGGAGGGGCGCCACCCCATGATAGACCCGGAGCGGGTGGTGCCCGTTTCCGTGCGCATGGACGGCGGCATAACGGCGCTCATTGTTACCGGGCCAAACACGGGCGGCAAAACGGTAACGCTAAAGCTGGTGGGGCTGTTTTGCGCAATGGCGCAGTGCGGGCTGTTCGTTCCCGCCAAGGCAATGGTGCGCCTGCCCGTGTTTGACGGCTTCTTTGCAGATATAGGTGACGAGCAAAGCATACAGCAATCGCTCTCCACATTTTCCGCGCACATGAAAAGCATCATTTTCGCGGTGAAGCACGCGGGGGTACACTCTCTTGTGCTTTTAGATGAGCTGGGCGCGGGCACAGACCCGCAGGAGGGCAGCGCGCTGGCGCAGGCCGTGCTCTCCCATCTGCATGAGCGCGGCTGCATGCTTATAGCCACCACGCACATTGGTGAGCTGAAGGCCTTTGCCGTGAAGCAGGAGGGTTTTGAAAACGCCAGCATGGAGTTTTCCGCCGCCACGCTCACGCCCACCTACCGCCTCATAATGGGGGTGGCGGGCAGATCCAACGCGCTCACAATATCACGCTCTCTGGGGCTGCCCAAGGAAATAGTTTCCGCGGCGGAGGGTTTCATGAAAACCGAATCTGTGGAATACAACCGTTTGCTGGAGGCGGCGGAGAAAGAGCGTGCCAAGGCGGCAAAAAACCTCAAAAAGTCAAACGAAATGCTTGCCGAGGCGCGCAAGGAGCGCCAGCGCGCGGAGCGCATAGCAGAAAAAGCTGCGGAAAAGCGCAAAATAGTGCTGGAGAAGGCCAACGCCAAGGCAATAGAAATACTTTCAGACGCCAAGGAAACGGCGGAGGAGGCCATAACCGAGGCCAAAAAGATAAAGCACAAGCCGGAGGCCACGCGCACCAAGATGACGCAGGAGGTGCGCGAAAAGATAACGCACAAGCGGCAGTATATAGAAAAGCACAAAAAGCTGCAAAAGCGTTTTGAGCAGGTGGTGGATTCAGAGATACACGAGGGCGATACCGTGCTCATAATACCCATGGACGTACCCGCCACCGTGCTCAGTAAACCGGATGAGCGCGGTATGGTGAAGCTGCAGGCGGGCATAATGAAAACGGAGCTGCATTTTTCAGAGCTTGCCAAAACAGAGCAGGAAACTGTGCGAAAGGACAGCTACATGCCTCACGTGAACCTTGCCGCCCGCCGCAGTGTATCTCTTTCGCTGGATCTTCACGGTCAAACGGTGGACGAGGCGGAAATAGAGATAGACAAATATCTGGACGATGCCTTTCTCTCCGGTCTGAAACAGGTGAATATAGTGCACGGGCGCGGCACGGGCGCGCTAAGAAAGGGCGTACAGCGCCACCTGCGCACCCATCCGCACGTAGCCACAATGCGCCCTGGCGAATATGACGAGGGCGGCATTGGCGTAACGGTGGTGACCTTAAAATGATAATAGTAAGTTCATGTCTGGCGGGAATACCCTGCCGGTTCGATAAAACGGCAAAGCCAAACGAGGAAATAATAGCGCTGGTAGCTAGCGGCAAGGCGGTGCATGCCTGCCCCGAATGCCTTGCCCGCTTAAAAAGGCCCTCTCCCCCCTCAGAAATACGCGGAGGTGACGGGCGCGATGTTTTAGAAGGGCGCGCTTGTGTTTATAATAATTTGGGAGAAGATGTGACCGCGTATTTTGTGGAAGGCGCGCGGCGCTTCTTGGATATTACGCAAAAGCATGCGGCAGAGTACGTGCTGCTGAAATCCAAAAGCCCCAGCTGCGGTGTGGCACATATATATGACGGCAGCTTTTCCGGCGTTTTGCGGGATGGCTGCGGCGTAACTGCGGCACTGCTGCTGCAAAACGGCATAGATATACGCGAGGTGGAGTGATACGGCTCCGTGCGGCTGATGCGCGGCAGGTGTTACGCGGCGCCAAGCACAGCTAAAGCTTTACCGTTTTATAAGTTTGTGTGCTGTACATCGCAAAAAAAGACGGTTGCGGTTTACCCGCATTTGTGGTGCCGGCCTAAAATATTTCCGCGTTCACAAACGCTTAAGGAAATCAAAAAAGGAAGGATATTTGTTATGGCAAAGCAAAACATTCTAATAATAGACGATGATAAAAACATTAGAGAGGTAGTGAAGCTATACCTCAAAAAAGAGGGCTACGAGGTAACTGACGCGGCGGACGGCGCAATAGGCGTTGATCTTTTCTTTGGCAAGCCGTACGACCTTGTGCTGCTGGACATAATGATGCCCGTGCAGGACGGTATGGAAACCATAAAAAAAATACGCGCCAAGTCAAACGTGCCCGTAATAATGCTCACCGCCAAGGGCGAGACCTTTGACAAGGTGCTGGCGCTGGAGCTGGGCGCGGATGATTATATAGTAAAACCCTTCGATCCCAAGGAGATGGTGGCGCGCGTAAAGGCGGTCATACGCCGCAGCACGCAGGAAGAAAAGTCCGACCTGCTGGAATACCCCAATCTCAAGATAGATATGCAAAACTATCAGGTAATATATGAGGGCAAAGAGCTGCAAATGCCGCCCAAGGAAATAGAGCTGCTCTTCTTTCTGGCCTCCCGCCCAAACAAGGTATTCACGCGAGACCAGCTTTTGGAGCAGGTGTGGGGCTTTGAATACTTTGGCGATTCCCGCACGGTAGACGTACACGTAAAACGCCTGCGCGAAAAGTTTAAAGAGGGCGAGCCATGGCAAATAAAGACGGTCTGGGGAGTGGGCTACAAATTTGAGGTGTGAAAAAATAGTAAACAATCCACATAGATGATGCCAAATAGGGTATAATCGAATTATCGGTTATACCCTCTCAGTTTCAAAGGCTTTTGAAACTGGGAAAGGCTTTATAAAAAGCCGCAATGCAAGGAAGCGAATCATACAAAAGACGAGATAGAATAAACTATTCATGGAGATTTTTGTATGTGAAGCTGACGCGGTAAGTTATTTTTCTTAAAAGAAAAATAACGGTTGGGGCTTTTTAGGAAGCCTTTGGGTATAATCGAATTATCGGTTATACCCGTTTCATATTACTCTAAATGTTAGGACGCGCATATATGTTTAAAACTATCTTCGGCAAAATAATGGTGCTATTCATGGCAATAATAATGATATCGCTTTATATATCAGGCGTCATGATGAGCCAGATGATGCGCCAGTCCTATCAGGAAAACAGCGAAAGCGAGCTTCTCAGCATAGCTAAGGATGTGGGCACATATATAGACTTTTATAACGCAAACACTATTGATGAAAAAAAGCTGGAACAAACAATACGCTCCAAAATAGTGGACAGACAAGATCATATTTGGTGGGTACACGATGCAGCGGACGGGCGCAAGCTCTTTAAATACGATCCGCCAACAACCTCCCCCACCATCACAAATGAAGATATAGTTGGCATGATAAACGAAATGCTCTCCGGCGAAAGCCTTTCCGGCCTGAACAACGGCATTCCCAAAACGGTGTTTGCGGACAGCGCAACGGCTTTCGGCTCTTCCTCCGTAACGGTAACCTATCCCATTATAAACAGCGAAACGGGCAATATATATGTGTTTGTAAACCGCAGCTTAAGCTCTTTGAACGTACAGCTTTCAAACATATACCGCCAGATAGTGCTTTCCATAGCAATTGCGGGCATACTTGCCATTATTGTCACATACGTTTTCACACGCTATCTGCTGCGCCCCTTGAGCGTGGTAACAATGGGCGCAAAGCAGCTTGCGCGCGGCCATTTCGATATCCGCCTGGAGGTGCGAAGTGAAGACGAGATAGGCCAGCTTGCCAACACATTCAACGCCGTGGCAACAGATCTCAAAAAATACGAGGAGACAAAGGACAGCTTTATAGCAAACGTTTCACACGAGCTAAGAAGCCCGCTCACCTCCATGCAGGGGCTTATTCAGGGCGTTATGGACGGCACCATACCGCAAGACGAATGCCTGCACTACCTGGGCATAGTGCTGGACGAAACAAAGCGCATGAACACGCTGGTAACAAATATGCTGAACCTTGCCAAGATGGAGAGCGGCCAATTTCCCCTGCAGCTTGAGCAAATAGACGTAAACGAGCTGCTGCGCCGCGCGCTGATAACGTTCGAAACAAAGATAGACGTGAAAAATCTCATGGTTGAGGTGGAGTTTCAGCACGACCGCGAGAACGCCATTGCGGATATAAACCAAATAATGCAGGTGATCCAAAACATAATGGACAACGCCATAAAATTTGCAGATTACGGCGGCAGGCTGCGCATTTCCACAATGACAAACGGTGACAGCGTGTATATAAGCATAAACAATTCCGGTGATCCCATACCCCGCTCAGATATACCCTATCTTTTTGACCGCTTTTACAAGGGCGATAAATCCCACACCCGCACACGCGAGGGTACGGGCATAGGGCTTTCCATAGTGAAAAAAATACTGGAGGAGCACCGCCAGAAAATATGGGTGGAATCAGACCGCATTGGCGGAACCACCTTCACCTTCACGCTGAACCGCCCGTCCGTGGAGGCTCCGCGCAGAGGCAGGGCAGAAAAAGCATAATTTTTTCAAACATTGTTCATAATTTTGTCACATAGAATATGTATGATTTAAACATAATAACACAGGAGGTCACATAAATGAACGAAAATGGATTCATTTCTGGCAATGGGGGCAGCGGTCAAAACGATCCAAACAATCCCCCGCAAAGCAATCAAAATTACTCTTACAATAATACATACAATCAAAACAGCGAAAGCTATAATCAAGGCGGAAGCTATACGCAGGGCGGAAGCTACAATCAGGGCGGAGCATACACCCCTCCCCCGGTGGACGGCGGCAATGCCGGCGGTGAGCCACCCAAAAAGAAAAAGGGCATGGGCGGCATAATTGCGGCAGTGGCGGCTACCGGCGTAATAGCAGGCGCGCTTGTGACAGGCTTTGTGGTAGTGCCCGCGCTGAACGCTAATCAGGCGGCGGCAGCCCTTGCTCAGCAAGGCACGCAGGTGCAGACGCAGGAGGGCGCCATACAGCAGCCCGCAGAGCAGCAGCCCGCCACCCAAACGGAGGCTCCCGCGCTTGACAGCGCATCCAAGCCAAGCTTGAACGAGTCTTCGGAAAACACCACCTTCGGCGGTACGGCGGCGCAGATACAAAACCAAAACAACCCCGTTCCCGAAATTGCCGAGGTAGCCAAAAAGAGCGTGGTGGGAGTGAAAACCTACAACAAAACGCTGGTTTCCGGGCAGGAGCCGGTGGAAGAACCCATAGCCTCAGGCTCCGGCTTCGTGATTTCAAAAGACGGCTACATACTCACAAACAACCACGTTATAGCGGACGGCAACCTTATAAAAATAGTCACCAGCGATGGCAGTGAGCACGTCGCCAATCTGGTGGGTAAGGACAGCACCACAGAGCTTGCGGTTCTCAAGGTAGAGGGATTGAATATAGACCCGCTTCCCATAGGCAACAGCGATGAGTCCAAAACGGGCGAGCTTGTTATAGCCATTGGCAATCCTCTGGGTGACAACCTGCAAAACACCGTAACGGTTGGCTATCTCAGCGCGGAATCGCGTCAGGTACTGCTGGGCGGAGAGGAAATGACAATGCTGCAAACAGACGCGGCCATAAACCCCGGAAATTCCGGCGGCCCGCTGCTAAACTCCAACGGCGAGGTAATAGGCATAAACACAATGAAGAGCATATTCGCCGGAATGGACGGCTACGGCAACACAATTTCCGCCGAGGGCATAGGCTTCTCCATACCCATAAACAAGGCTATGGAAATAGCACAAACGCTCATACGTGACGGCAGCATAGTAAAGCCGGGCATAGGCTTCACATATACAGCAATAACGGCGGAAGACGCAGAGCTTTGGGGCACACCCAAGGGCATACTTATACAGGGAGTTGTTTCCGGCGCGCCCGCACAAAAGGCCGGGCTTAAAGTCAATGATATAATCACCGAAATAGACGGCGTGGATCTTACTGCGGAGGGCGCGGAGGTTCCCAAGTTTTCAGACCGTAAGGTGGGTGAGGTCATAAAGGCCAGCGTTTGGCGTGACGGCACTCTGTATCAGGCGGAATTCACGCTTGCCGATCTCAGCCAGATAGAAGATCAGCAGCAACAGCAGGTGCAGCAGATACTTCCCTTCTAAGGCAAAACACGCAAATACAAAAGCATTAAAGCACAAATACTTACACTCCATATATAGCTACTGCGCCGTTTCGGAAAACCCGAAGCGGCGTTTTTTTGTGCTGCTTTCATCTGCGGGCGCTATATGATATACTGTTTTAGTTATATTTTTATTGCGGTTTCTCAAATGGCGGCTCAGCCGTTATTTGCCTTAAAACGCATTGCGGCGCGCTTCCCGTATGTGGCGGGCTTCGCAGCGGCGCGGAGATAGCAAAAACAGTGTTTTTGCCTTGATATCGGCTCTGCTTGGCGCTATGCGCCGCATATTATAAAAATGCCGTAAAACGGAGGTAGCAACCTTGCACGATATATATCTTGACAACGCGGCCACCACAAAGCCGCTTCCCACGCTTTCCACAGTGTATGAGCAGTATGCGGACGGGCTTTGGCAAAACCCCTCCGCGCTGTATTCCCCCGCCGTTTCCGTTCAGCGCGAGCTAAAGGCGGCGGCGGACACGCTGCTTGGCTCGTTTGGCTTTGGCACGCACCGCTGCACGTTCACAAGCTGCGGCACAGAGGGCGCAAACACTGTGATACTGCGGGGCGCGCGCAAAAAAAAGAATATGAACTACGTGGCGGGCGGCGCGGAGCACCCCTGCGTGGCGGAAAGTTTCAAGCTGCTGGAGGAGGCTGGCGCGCAGGTGCGCTATGCCCTGCCTGACAGCCACGGCCATATCTCCCCCGCCGCAGTTTCCGCGCTGGTGGATGAGGATACAGCCCTTGTAAGCATTATGCACGTGAGCAACGAAACGGGCGCAAGAAACGATATTGCCGCTATAGCCGCCGCAGTAAAGGCTAAAAACCAAGCCACGCTGGTGCATTCTGACGGGGTGCAGGCATTTTTGCGAGAGGATATCACAAACGCGGCGAATATAGACTACTACACTGTTTCCGCACACAAGCTGCACGCGCACAAGGGCACGGGCGCTATCTTCCACAAGGCGGGCGTACCGCTAAAGCCGCTGCTGCCGGGCGGCGGGCAGGAGGGCGGGCTGAGATCGGGCACGCAAAACACACTGGGCATACTCTCCTTCGCGCACGCGGCAGAGTATTTCGCCGCACGCCGCACAGAGCACGCAGCGCTGCTGGCTTCTCTCAAAGCCGCGCTGCTGGATGGGATCTCCGGCATAGCGGACACGCATATAATAACGCCCGTTACAGACAGCTGCTCTCATATTGTAAACATTTCCTTTGCGGGGGCGGCGGGAGAAACGCTGCTGCACACGCTGGAGGCAGAGGGTATATACATTGCCACAGGCTCCGCCTGCTCTTCCAAGAAGGGGCGCGGGCGAATAGCCAGGGCGCTCTCCCTGCCTGACGAGGTGGCGGCCGGCTCCGTGCGCATAAGCTTCTCCCCCTTCAATACGGTGGAAGAAGTATGCATTGCGGCGGAGGCAATAAAAAGGAATGTGGAAAAACTCAGAAAATATAAGAGGACTTGATGCAATGATATTACTTATAAGGTACGGAGAAATACATTTGAAGGGGCTGAACCGCCCCTACTTTGAAAAGCTGCAGTTGCAGGCCATAAAGCGCGCGCTGAGAGACTTTGAGGGCGTGGAAACCAAAAAGGGTCAGGGGCGTTTTTACGTTACCGGCATAACGGAGGCGGATATGCCGCGGGTAATAACAACCGTTACAAAGGTTTTCGGGCTGCACTCCGTCTCCCCCGCCGTGGAGATGGAAAAAGATATAGACAGCATACAGCACGCGCTGGCAAAGCTCACGCGCGAATATATGCAAAAGCACGGGCTTTCCGCCGCCACTTTCAAGGTGGAGGCCACCCGCGCAGACAAGCGTTTTCCGCTGCGCTCCATGCAGCTTGCGGCGCAGACGGGCGGCTACATACTGGAGAACGTGCCCGGCCTTTCTGTGGACGTGCACGATCCTGATTTTCGCGTGTACATAGAGGTACGTGAGCAGTGCTATGGCTATGTGGACATAATACCCGCGGCGGGCGGTATGCCGCAGCGCTCAAACGGGCGCGCCATGCTGCTTTTATCCGGCGGTATAGACAGCCCTGTGGCAGGCTATATGATAGCCAAGCGCGGTGTGGAGCTTAACGCGGTGCATTTTCACAGCTTCCCCTATACCAGCGAGGCGGCAAAGCAAAAGGTGATAGACCTTGCCAAGCTGGTGGGCGAATACGCGGGCCGCATACACCTGCACGTGGTGGGCTTTACAGAGGTGCAAACGCAGATACACGAAAAATGCCCGCCTGAAATGATGGTGCTTATAATGCGCCGCATAATGATGCGCATTGCAGAACGGCTTGCTGAGCAAAATGACTGCAAGGCGCTCATAACGGGCGAAAGCATAGGTCAGGTGGCCAGCCAAACGCTGGACAGCCTGTGTGTAACTGATAACGTGGCGGGTATGCCTGTGTTCCGTCCGCTCATAGGTATGGATAAATCAGAAATAATGGATATAGCCAAAAAAATAAATACCTATGAAACCTCCATACTCCCCTACGAGGATTGCTGCACGGTTTTTGTGCCCAAGCACCCGCTCACCCACCCCAAGCTGGAGCGGATAGAATTGGCGGAATCCGCGCTGGACGTGGAGGCGCTGGTGGAGCTGGCGGTTGGCAACGTGGAGCTGATAAAGATATGAAAATAACAACAAAAAACAACACAGCAATAATTGAAAGCAACGAAGTTTGCATATATGACGCGCAATCCGCGCTGGATATAATAGGTAACGTTCGTTACAACCATGATTGCGGTGCAATAGTGCTGCGTGCCCAGAATTTCCCGCCGGAGTTTTTTGATCTGCGCAGCGGTATACTGGGAGAGGTGTTCCAAAAGTTTACCACTTATGATATGAAGCTGGCAATAATAGGTGATTTCAGCAATGTGCAGAGCAAAAGCCTGCAGGATTTCATATACGAAACAAACAAGGGCGGGCGGCTCATATTCGCGCCCGATGAGAATAGCGCGGTGGAGGCGTTTTCGCGCTAGCACCCGTTTT
This sequence comes from uncultured Christensenella sp., assembly GCA_964463305.1. GTDB lineage: Bacteria > Bacillota > Clostridia > Christensenellales > Christensenellaceae > UBA5399. The sequence continues at coordinate 13,470 of CAYXBW010000006.1, forward strand.
CCTTGATTTCCAAAGGCACAGCCCACAGCGGCTGTGCCTTTTGCTTTTCGCGGCGCCGTACCCAAAAACCGCAGTATAAAACCTCTCACCGCGGCAGATGCCAAAATATCCGCGCTGGCGGATCGCCACAGAGCTGCACCGCGACAGGCAAAGCAAAAACTGTGATTCGGGCTGTGCGTACAAGCGCATCTCCTCCGCACCAAAAAACCTCCGGCAAGCGTCTGCCGAAGGTTTTATAATGTTTCTTAAAAGTGCCGCCGCCCGCTTATGCTTGGCGCAGCCCTCAGTTATCCTTCAGCTTGAACTGCTCAACCAGCTTTTTCATTATTTCCGCCTGGCTGGAAAGCTGTCTGCTGGACGCGGCAGATTCCTCGCTGGTGGCCGTGTTCGTCTGCACTATTGTGGATATCTGATCTATGCCCGCCACCATATCGTTTATAAGCGAAACCTCAGTTTCCACGGTATCAGCCACCGTTTGCACGTCAGACGCTATAGAGCTTGTCATCTTGTTTATGTTGTCCATGCTTTCAATGGCAACATCGGCATTTTTGGCTATACCGGATATTGATGAAACCGTGCTTTCTATGAGCGCGGTGGTATCCCTTGCCGCCTCAGAAGATTTGCCCGCAAGGTTTCTCACCTCGTCTGCCACCACCGCAAAGCCTTTGCCCGCCTCTCCCGCGCGCGCCGCCTCAACAGCAGCGTTCAGCGCAAGTATATTGGTTTGGAAGGCTATATCCTCTATTGTCTTTATTATCTTGCTTATCTCGGCAGATTTTGCGTCCACCGTTTTAATTTCCTCAATCAGCGCGTTAAGCAGTTCGTTGGTGCTTCCCAGCTCCTCGCTGGTTTTTACCGTATCATTTGTAGCCTTCACCACGCTCTCACGCGTTATGGCAAACTGCTGCTCCATATCCGTCATGGAAACGGACAGCGCGGCTATTGCGCTCTCCTGCTGCGCCGCGCCGCCCGCAAGGTTTTGCGCGCTCTCCGCCACAATGGCAGAGCCGGAGGAAACCTCGTTTATAGAGCGGTTCACCTGGCTGAGCGTGTGGGAAACCTGCGAGGTGAGCTTGTTTAGCGCCTCCGCCATAACGTCGCCCTCGCTTCTCAGCTCTGCGGAAACGGACAGATCGCCCGTGGAAATGGTCTGCAATGTGTCCACATTGCTTCTTATGCCCGCCGCCATGCTTTCAAAGGAATCCACCAGCAGCGTTATCTCATTTTCTGAGCTGCCCTCAGTCTGCACAAACGTGCTCTTCTCTCCGGATATATCTCCCAGCGCAAGCCGCTTTGCCCACACCGTAAGCCCCACTATGGGCTTTGTTATGCCGTCCGCTATCTTGCCGGAGGCTATTATGTTTATTATTATTGTTATCACTGCGGCGGCTATAAGGAATATAAGCACCACAATGAACACGTTATAAACCTCCGCGACCGGCGATACGCTGGCTATGGAAAGATCGGCAACACCCAGCGGATTGTACACCACCATAGAAAGCTTGCCGTCCACCGCTGCGTTGGCTATGCCGGAATTTCCCGCCGTCATATCCTGCACCACGTTTTTGAACGCTCCGCTCATGGAATTGACGTAGCTTTGTGAATCAGCGTCGTCCTCTGCGGGCGAGAGCCAGTTTTGCGCCAGCACTATATCACTGTTTTGATGGGCGGAAACCTTTCCGTCCTTATTCAGCATAAAGTTGAAGCTGTTGTCTGTAAGCTTGTATTGATCCAGTATTTGAGATATGAATTGCAGGTTCACAAAGCCCACCAGCACGCCCCGCTCCTGCCCGTCCACCAGCACGGGAACGCCAATGGCAAGTATTTTTCTGCCCGTGCTCTTGGAAATGGTTGGCTCTGCTATATAGGTTTTGCCCTGCTCCCACGGCACCGTGAAATATCCGCGATCCGCTATTGAAACGCCGCGCGCGTCCACGCCGTCCGTATGCGCTATGTTTGTGCCCGTTTCATCCGTTATTAGAAAGTGTGACCACACGCCGTCCTGCGTGGACATAAATTCCTGCAGATATGCCTCCGCCGTATCCGGGTCCATAGAGGTGACGTTTTGGTTTTTTGCCTGCAATTCCACCTGACTGGTGAATTTGTCTATCCTCTCCACAACATTTTCTGCTATGAGAGCGTTTCTTGCCACCATCTCACTCTGCTTTTCCGCCGTTATATTGGCAAACACAGCAATTGCAATTATTACAAAGCAAATTGTTATAGGCACGGTGAACGCCACTATCATTTTGCGCGTAAGCTCTCGTTTTAATGTCTTTCCCTCTGATTTTTTGGCCCTTTTCACGTCTATATTCACCTCTCCAAACAAATTGATGTCACGTAATAGGTTTTGCCCCGCAGCGCAAGGCGCATACTGCCCGCCAAACCTTTCTTATGGCAATATCTTTACAACTTTTGTATTATATCATACTATTTTTAGTGATTCAATACCACTTAACCCAGTGAATATTTTGTCAGCTGCGGCACGTCCAAACCGGGCGCTGCAGCAATAAGTATGTCTATTATACCGCTCACCCCCGCATCGTCCTCCGCCTCTATGCGCACTGTTACCACCTGCTCTGTAACAGATTTTCTCACCAGCGCCCAGCCGTGCCCAAAATCCACGCGTACACCGTCTATATGGCTTATGGGGTAGCTTTCTGCCAGCTTTTCAATTTGCTCAAGCAGCGCATCCTGCTCCGCGTAGGCCCAGGGTATGCGTATATCAGGCGTTATCACCGTTTTTTCTATGCCCGCCTCCAGCTCTGAAAGCTTCTTGCCGGATTTGCAAACTATTTCCGCCAGCTTGAGAGCGGCGTATATGCCATCGTCTTGCCCCAGCTCCTTAAAGAAAAAATGTCCGCTTATCTCGCCCGCCAGAGCGGAATCGTTGTCCTTATATCTGCGCTTTATAAAGGCGTGGCCGCTGCGCTCCATTATGGGTGTGCCGCCCAGTTTTTCCGTTTCCCGCGCCACTATGGAGGAGGATTTCAGATCATACACCACGCTTGATGGTTTTTCCTTTAAATATTCGCGTATCAGCAGCACCAGCGCCTGCTCGCTCATGAGTATATTGCCCGTCTCATCCGCAAACACCACGCGGTCACCGTCTCCGTCAAAGGCCACGCCCATATCCGCACCGGCCTCCAGCACCTTGGCCTGCAGGTCTGTAAGGTTTGAATATACCGCGGGATTTGGGTTTCTGTTGGGAAAGCTTCCGTCCCAGCCGCAGTAAAGCTCCACCACGTCATAGCCCATATCACGAAACATGGCAGGCGCTATTTCAGATGTAGTTCCGTCTCCGCAATCCAGCACCACGCGCATACCTCCGCCGTCTATAAGAGAGTATACCAGCTTTTTATAGGCCGCCTCCACATCGCTTGCCAGGGTGAGGCTGCCCTGCTTTTGCGCAAACTCTCCGCTTTGCACAACCCGCTCAATATTTGCAATATCCTCCGGCACAACGGGCATATCTCCCATCATCAGCTTGAAGCCGTTATATTCGGCAGGGTTGTGCGAGGCGGTCACCATTATGCCCGCGTAGGCGTTTTTGTATTGCTTGCCAAAGTAAAACACGGGCGTGGGGTATAGCCCCATGTCTATTACCTGCGCTCCCGCGCTTATCAGCCCGTCTATAAGCCGTGTTTTCAGCTCCGGCGTAGAGGTGCGCACATCGCCGCACACCAGTATGCTCTTGCCGTCAATTATGGTTCCCACGGCGCGGCCTATATCATAGGCTATACCTCCATCCAGATCCTTACCGAATATTCCCCTTATGTCACAATCCTTATATATGCTCATTCAAATAGTTCCTCTCTGTCAGTTCCTGCTTAAATCCGGCGTAAAGCTCGTCATAGCGCTGCTTTTTGGCTGCGTTCGGCTCCACCTCTTTTGCAATTGTCACCATTGCGGAAACGGCTTCGCTTAGCGGTGCTCCCTGTGCGCCCGCCGCCGCCAGCATGGCGCTGCCCATTGCCGCGTCTGTTGAAGCCGGCACACGCAGCGCGCGCTGCAATATGTCTGCGCGTATTTGCAGCCACTCGGCAGATCTGCACGCCCCGCCCGAAGTGAGTATGTAGCCGCCAACCTCGCAGCCCAGCTTTTGCAGCAGCTCATAAGAAAGCCGCTCCGTATAGCCCACGCCCTCCATAACGGCTGCGTATCGCTTTTTTTCGTCCGTTGCGGTTCCCGCGTAAAAGCCGCGCGCCGCGGGGTTCACAAAGGGAAAGCGTTCTCCGTCTATTGTAAGCGGGTAGGCTATATCGCCCGTGGGCGTGTAGCTCATCACCGTTTTGTTATATTCGTCAAAATTTTCCTTGCCAAACATTTCGTTAAGGCACAGCCCGCCCACGTTGGACGCGCCGCCCGGCAGCCACCAGCCCTGCGGATGCTTGTGGCTGTATATCCTGCCCCGGCTGTCCAGCACCAGCTTTTTTGTGATCCCCTTGAGCACCATGGTGGTGCCTATCACGGTGGCCCATTCGCCCGGCACGGAAAGCCCTGCCGCCAGCGAGGAGGCATAGCCGTCCGTTGCGCCCGCAAATAGCAGCGTATGCGTGGAAAGACCCGTGCTTTCCGCCGCTTCCGCGCTTATATTGCCAATTTTTTCACCCGGCGCCACCACCTCCGGCAGCAGCGCGGCGTCTATGCCCAGCCTGCCTATAAAATCAGGCCAACGCTCGTTTATGAGGTCGTAGCCCGTCTTTAGCGCGTTTGAGTAGTCTGAAACGTTGTAGTTTCCCGTGAGCATACCGTATATATAGTCGCTCTGGTGTATAAATTTGTGTGTGCGCGCGTATACCTCTGGCATGTTTTCCTTCACCCAGAGTATCTTGGGCAGCGCGTAGGAGGCGTTGAATAGATAGCCGTGCGCCCGCTCGTGCTCTGCCGCTGCCTCGTGCACCCTTTTCGCCTGCGTTTTGGAGCGCGCGTCATTATACATTATGCCCGCCGTTAGGGGCTTGTTATCCGCGTCTATTGCCAGCACCGTGCCGGAGGTAGCGTCAAGCGATACCGCGTCTATATTGCCCGGCGTGCCCTTGGCGCACCCGGCTATCACCGCCGTCACCGCCTGCGCCCAGTCCTGCGGGTTTTGCTCTTTATGGTTTGGCACATCCGTGGTGCTCACCTGCGCAAATGAAGCGGAAGCCTCCGCGCATACGCCGCCCCGTTCGTCCACCACTATGCCGCGCACCCCCTGAGTGCCAATATCTATCCCCAATATATACATATGCTACCTCACAAATATTTTTCCAGCAGCTCTGCCGCCAGCCTAACATAGTCTACACAGTGTTTTCTGCAATACTGCGCGCCCTCCTTGGGCAAAGCCAGCAGCTCTCCGCAGATATGCGAGCCAGCCGCCTCGTCAAATTCGCTCATCATCTGTGATGCCTTAGCGTATATCTCCTTGCGACCCGCCTTGCCCTCCGTGCCCGTATCTCCATTGGCTCCGCCCAGCACCATAAGCATGGCGGAAACCGCGCCGCACACCCCGCGCGTGCCGCCCATACCGCTGCCAAAGGGAGAGGCTATGGCCCCCGCCCTGTCCTCTTCTATTCCCATAACGTCCGCATACGCCCTCGTTACCGCCTGCGCGCAGTTGCAGCCGTTTGCGTGAAAGGCCGCCGCCCGCTCTATCCTGTTATTTTCCATATATCTCCTTTGCCAGTTCGGCTATTTGGTTCAAATGTCCGCTTATGCCTATTTTTTGCGGGCACAGGCTTTCGCACACGCCGCAGCTAAGGCAGTCATGCGCGCGCCTGCCCTCTTCTATTATATCGTAAGTGTTTATGAATTTTGCGTTGGAACCCGTTGTTTTATATTGGTTGTACGCCGCAAAAAGCTTGGGTATGTCTATGCCCTGCGGGCAGTCCTCGCAATAATTGCAGGAGGTGCAGGGTATTGCGCCGGAGGAGATATATAGCTCCAGCGCGGCGCCCAGCGTTTTCTTTTCCGCCTCCGTTAGCGGCGAAAAATCCGTCATGGTGGCAACGTTGTCACGCACCTGCTCCATGCTGCTCATGCCGCTAAGCACCGTAACCACGTTTGGCAGCGAGGCGGCAAACCGGAGCGCCCATGAGGCGGGCGTTCTGTTTGGCTCAGACTCGCGCAGCAGCGCGGCAGACCTTTCGCACAGCGTGGAAAGCCCGCCGCCCCGCACCGGCTCCATCACTATTACGGGCAGCCCGGCCTTTGTTACCACCTCATACTGTCCGCGTGCGTTTTGCAGCTCCCAATCCATATAGTTTAGCTGCAAATATACAAATTCCACCTCAAACTCCGCAATGTGCCGCTCCAGCACCTCCGCGGTATCATGAAAAGACATGCCTATGCGGCGAATCAGCCCCTGCTCCTTTAGGCGCTGCAGCTTTTCCATAGCCTTGAACCGCCGCGCAGTATCGGCATTTTCCCTATCCAGATTGTGCAGCAGGTAGTGGTCGAAATAGTCTACGCGCAGCCTTTTCATCTGTTCAAAAAAAATGCGCTCCACATCGTCCTCGCTCTTTGCCAGCCAGAGCGGCAGCTTTGTGGCTATATAGTAGCTGTCCCTTGGCCTGCCGGAAAGCGAACGGCCCACAAATTCCTCAGATCTGTCCTCATGGTAAAAATACGCCGTATCTATATAGTTTACGCCCTTTTCAATGGCATAATCCAGCATATCCCGCGCGGCAGCCTCTTGTATTGCCTTGTCCTCCGTGGTGGGAAACCGCATACAGCCAAAGCCCAGCAGAGAAAAAAACTCGTCCGTACCCGCAAAACGCCTCTTATCCATAAAACAATTCTTCTCCCTTTTTTTGCGTATATATTTATGGTTATATAATATCATATACGCGCCGATGTTCGCCACAGCAAAGTATATATGTTATAATTAAATCGCACGGGGTACGCCGTGCATTTTCAGCGTTTCCAAATATCATTTTGGGCGGAACGCGCAGCTTGGTCAAAAAAAAACATTCGTAATATTTGTAATATTTGCTTCATGTAGGGAGTTTATATTTACGAAAGGCAAAAAAGCGGGGTAGCTGATTGTTTTTTATAGTTCTTGCCTTTGGCAGCGAGCGGGAAAGGGACAAATTTGAGTATCTTTACTCAAAATATAAAAACCTGCTGCTCAAAAAAGCATACGATATATTGCAAGACTATATGCTCGCGGAGGATGCCGTCAGCGAGGCGTATTTACGCATATACAAAAATCTTGCCAAGGTGGAGGATGTTGATTCGCCGCGCAGCATAGCCTTTTTGGTAACAATAGCCAAAAACGCCGCGCTCACGCTGCTTGAGAAAAAAAACAAGAGCGCTGTCTCAGAGCTTACAGAAGACAAGAGCGACGGCTTTGAGCTGGAGGGGCACGTTATATCCGCGCTTGGCACGGAGGATATCTACCGCCTCATAAACAGCGTGGGAGAGGAATACAAAAATGTGTTCCTGCTCAAATACGCTTACGATTATTCAAATCAGGAAATAGGCAAGCTGCTGAATATAAACGCTAACCACGTGGGCGTGCTGCTGCACCGCGCCAAAAAGAAGCTGGCTTCCATCCTCAGAGAGGAGGGGTATATAGATGCAAAAGCGTGACGGTCTTGATACGCTGTTCAAGCGTATGGCGGACGATTATATAGAAAAATACGGCAGCGAGCTAAAGGATGAGCTTGACGCCATGAAGGGCGAGCCGGAACGCCTTACCCCCGCTATGGATGAAAAGGTGAAGCGCGGCAGGCAGGCTGTTTCTCGCGCCCGCCTCACACGCGGTCTGGGCATTGCAGCCGCCGCGGTGGTGGCCGCCGTGCTGCTGCCCGTTATGATATCACAAATATCCGCCCAGCGCGCGCCCGTTATTGAGCAGTACGCCGCCGCGCCCGCGCTTGAGACACCCGCCCCAGACACAGCCGGAAAAGCTGCGGAAGAGGCAATTGCGCCCGCAAGCGAAGCCGCGCCAGAGTCTGCCGAGGCCCCTACAGCCGCGCCCGCCACGGGAATGGCGGAGCCAATACCGCTGAGCGCATCGCTGCCGCCCAACTTCACCGTTTCCGCGCAGGAGCAGGACGAGGGCAAAACAATATATTATATAGACAACACAGAAAAAGACAACGTTGTTCTGACAATGCAGTACAGCGATTCACTGCCGGATGTTTCCGCGCTAAAAGAGGTGCCAATAAACGGACAGGTGGCCTACGGCGGCTACAATCCCGATTTCGCCACGCTGGTTTTTTTAAAGGACGGCGTGCTGTATGAGCTGACCAGCCAATACGATATAAACACGCTCATTTCACTGGGCGAAAGCATATTAGTATAAAAAAGCTCCGCCGAAACTGTAATATTTTCTAAACGCGGCGGGTTTTTATTTGCAGAGAGGCAAAAAAACTTGCCAATATGCCGCTCATTCCACAAAGAGGCATTTTAGCTGCAAATAGCATCAAAGGAGCGTATACCAAAATGAAGAGAATAATGTTGTTTATAACAATAATGCTTATAATAGCCATGCTGGTCTCCTGTTCCTCCCCTCCCGCGCGCACAGAGCCTTCCGCCGCACCGGCAGAAGCGCCCGCAGCCGCGGCAACAGAAGCACCAGCCTACGCGCAATCCGCCGCACCTGAGCTGCCGCAAGAGGGCACGGAGGCTTTTGCCGAGGAAGGTTATGCTGACAGCGTGGAAAGCTATCTGCCCATACGCGAAAACAGCCCCCGCCCCACAGAGACAGATTCCACCGTAACGCTGTCTTTAAAGGTGGATACGGCGGCATATTCAAACACCGCGCGCTATATTGAAAGCGGCATACTTCCCCCTAAAGACGCTGTGCGCACGGAGGAGTTAATAAACTATTTCAGCTACGATACCCCCGCCCAATTTGGCGAAGACCCGCTGTCTGTATACACTGAGGTTGCGCAAGACCCCTTTGACGCGGAAAAATATATGGCTTTCATACGCGTAAAGGCAAAGGCGGCAGACAGAACAGAGCTGCCCCCCTCCAACCTGACGTTTTTGATAGACGTATCCGGCTCTATGGATTCATACGACAAGCTGCCGCTTTTAAAAAAAGCATTTGCCCTGCTCACCGAAAACATTGACCCGCGTGATAAGATTTCCATTGTTACCTATGCGGACAGCTCTTCTGTGCTGCTTTCGGGCGTTTCGGGAGAGAACAAGGCCGAAATACTCTCCGCCGTGGAGAGCCTTGAGCCGGGCGGCAGCACAGCGGGCGCAGACGGTATATGGACGGCCTACGCGCTTGCCGAAGAAAACTTCATTAAGGACGGCAACAACCGCGTGATACTGGCAACGGACGGAGATTTCAACGTGGGAATGTCCGGTACGGACGAGCTTTCCGAATTTATCTCCACCAAGCGTGACAGCGGCGTATATTTGAGCGTGCTGGGCTTTGGCACGGGCAATATAAGGGACGACATAATGGAAACGCTCTCGCGGGACGGCAACGGCAACTACAGCTATATAGACAGCGCACGCACCGCGCGCAAGGCGCTTGCGGAAGAGCTTTCCGCCAATCTTTTCACAATAGCGGACGATGTGAAGGCGCAGGTGGAGTTCAACCCGGCAAACGTTTCCTCCTACCGCCTTGTGGGCTACGAAAACCGCCTGCTTGAAAACCGCGACTTTTCTGACGACAGCGTAGACGCGGGCGAAATAGGCCTTGATACGGACGTAGTGATAATGTTTGAGCTGGAGCTTAAAAGCGGCAGCGGGCAAAAATACGGCTCCCCCGCGCCGGGCGGCGAATACGCGGACGAGCTTTTTGAGGTGCGCATACGCTACAAGCAGCCGGGCGGCAGCGAAAGCCGCCTAATGCTCTCGCCTGTCACATTTGAAAGCATATCCACCGAACCCTCGGCAGATTTCAACTTCGCGGTTTCCGTGGCAGAGTACGGCACGGCGCTGCGCGGAGCTGAAAGCGCGGCTATAGAAGATATATTCGCCCTCGCCGCCGCCAACCTCGGTGCGGACAAGGGTGGTTATCGCAGCGCGCACCTGTCGCTTGTAAAGCAGTATGGATCGCTTGTAAAATAGTCTGCAAAACCTTTTGCAGAAGCTGCCGCAACACGAAAAACGCTTTTACGCCAGTCCGCATATAATCCTCAATACTCTATTGAAACCCTATCCGCGGCAAATTTTTCAAACGTAAGCATAGCAAAAAAACAGACCGCATAACTGCGATCTGTTTTTTTTATGTCTTACTTTACAAAACTTAGTTTACATTCTGTTTTGTAGAATCACACTCACCTTTTACTGCCAGTGGGCGCCTGCCGGCGATTTACGACCATATAGTTTGGGGCGCATATGTTCATAGATATCTTAGCGGCACCCACAGCAGTGTCTGGTGGTTTAAGCGTTTAGATACTACTTAGGGCTTTGTTACCTTTATAGCATATGTAGCTATAGAATCGGGATTGCCCATGTCTGTAGCTGTGATTATTACATTACCCAGCTTTGTGCCTGCTCCCTTGGCAACCTTTACTTTACCGTTTTCTACGGTGGCTATCTTCGGGTTGCTGCTTGTCCAGATCATGTTCTTTACACTGGAGCTAGCGCCTGAGGGCTTAACATTTGTAAGTACCAGCTGTGTATGCCACGGATACTTTGTGGAACCGTCTCCACCCTTATAAAGTGTAGTGCGGTTTTCTTTGCTCTTCAGGCCGAAGCTTGTTGTAGCCTTCAGTATGGATACTTTCTTGGATACTGTTATTACTTCGCCATTAGCACAGGTTATTTTTGCGTATACTTTTATTATGCCCTGACCCTTTGCTGTAAGAACACCACCTGCATCTATGGAAGCTTTGGCTGCATTTGAATCGGCTATGAACCATTCTGTTTCAAACGCTGCGCCTACAGGCTCTACTTCTACCTTGAATCTAGATGACTCACCAATGTATACGCCATCTTCGCCTACTATTTTTGCACTTGTTACTGCCTGCGTTACTGTAAGTGTGGCAGCTTCAGAAACTACATAGTCTTCTTCACCGTTGAATACGCGAACTCTGTAGAAAGTCAGATCGTCTTCGTCTGTGAGAGCAGGTGTTGTGTATGTTGCTTCTGCGCCAACTACGTTCCATACAAAACCATTTGTGCTCTTCTCCCAGATGTAACCAAACGGTGCTGTACCCTCTACTTGTACAGAGAATGTAGCTGATTCGCCTATTACTGCTGACTGGCTCTTCGGCTGCTCTGTGATTGTAGGTTTGATTACTTCTGTTACAGTAAGTTTTACAGGCACTGTGAATGCCATAGCACCGGCTGTTGAAACTGATGCCCACTGGCGAACAGCAAATTTGTACATTGTACCACTTTGCGTCAGTGCAGTAGGTATTTCCTCAAATGAAGGAGTTGTCTTCCATGTAGTTCCATCTGTTAGAGCTGTTGATTTCAGTGTGGAATCTGTGGGAGACCATGTTTTACCACCATCAGTAGATGTCTGCTTCGCATACTTGAAGGGGCCTGTTCCGGCTGCTTCAAATTTGAACTCAGCTTTGCGATTTATTGCTACTGACTGGTCAGTAGGCTGTACTGCTACTGTAGGAGCAACAGCATTTACAACATCTGTGAGTGTAGCTGCACTTGAGGCTATTGTGCTTGTGCCGTCTGTTACCAATACACGGTACATATTGCCCTTCATTGTAGAAGAGGTTACAGCTATGTATGCCGTGCAGTCTTTGTAATTTGTAATATTGTTTACTACAGGGAACATAACATCAGCAGGAGTTATGTTTGAGAAGCTCAAACCTTTATCTGTAGATACCTGCCACTGGTATGTAGTAGTATTAAAGTTTGCCGTGCCATCTATAACAACATTGAATACGGCCATGCCGTTTAGAGCGGCTGTTGTGTCTACAGGCTGAGTTTTTACGCTCAGAGGTGTAGCCGGAACTATTGTAAGCGTAGCTGCTGAAGACTCAAACTTCTTGTCGTTTTCTTTGTCTTCCACTATTACTCTGTATTTGTAACCGCTTATAGCTGATGTTACATAGTTCTTTTCTATAGTCAGCTTCTGGCCTGCAAGTATGCCTTTTGAAAGGTCAGCCCTAACAGGTACAGTTTTATACATTCCACCCACAGTTATGTTTGTGAAACCTTTGCCTGTATCAACCTGCCACTGGTATGTGGGCGCTGCTGTACCTGCTATGCCTACTGTAAATTCAGCAGCTGTGCCGGCAGGAACAGAAGTATCCTGAGGATTGTTGATTATGGCTATGGGCGTGGGTGTACCTGTAGACAGAGTAACTACGTTTGATGTAACAGCACCCTTGGGTGTTGAAGCAATTACTCTATACTGCCAACCATTCATTTCCTTTGTAACTTTAGGTGTTATATAGCTAGCATTTGTTGCACCGCTAATATTAGCAAAAGTGCCGCTGCCATCGTTTACCTGCCACTGAAACTCGCCATTAGTCATTAGAGCTTTTGTAGCGCCTGTGCAATTGTAAGCTACAGCACCAAATGTAGAAGTTTCACCCAATATAACGGTTTTAGACTGCGGTTGTTGTGTGAACACTACTGCAGGAGTGGGGTCTAAATACAGTGCAAGATTTGTCACATTTTTATCGCTAACTGTGAATCTTATTACTCCGCCATATGTGTTGAAGTATGCGCTACCGTTTGTTGTCTCCAAAGAAGTATAGTTTATTCCGCTTGAAGGAGCTATACCCATTACATAGGTTCCGGGCGGCAGTGTTGTTTGAGCCAAATTATTAGCGCCAGATTGCAGAGCAACAGTTTTAACGGGGCTTGCGCTTGGATCAGCATCGTAATCCGCTGCGTTCCATACGTTTACCTTGGCAGTTCCGCTTGTGAAGGTTATCGGCTGACCTGTAGCACTGTTGTAAACGTTGCCGTCAACTGTTTTGCCTGTAGCTACTGTGAATGTAGTTGCGCTGTAGCACTGAGCAACTTTTTCTGCATCCGCCTGCGTATAACCAGCATTTGCCGGATAAGCAACAACGCGATACTGTTTGTCGTTCAGATCCGCAGTAGCATTTGTTATTGTCAGTGATTTTGTAGCAACATTAGCATGTACACCACCGTTTAGTGTCTGGCCTTCATTTATATCTATCCAATTAGAGCCTGATTTGTACTGCCATTGGAATACGAAATCCGAATCGGCTTTCAGATCAGGATAGCCGGTTGCACTAAATGTAGCAGTTATTATTTCTGCTGCACCATCTACAGCAAGATAGTTTGCAGGAATGCTAACATTCATAGCTGACAGCGCAGGCGCCACATCAAGTTCCATTGATTGAGCGGGGAATGTGTTGCTAGCACTTGTGGATATGCCGCTTTTGCTATCCATGAAGTAATAGTTTCCATTTCTAGCTTTTCCGCCCGCTTCAAAGGCAATTGTGTCACTAGCTGAAATACCTTCAAATAAAGCAACACCATTTGCATCAGTCAATGCATTAAATACTTTACCACTGGTTGTTTCGGTGGCAACAACTTTAATGCCTTCTATAGGAGCATTTGTTGTTGCATCTTTAACAGTCACTGTGTTTACTTTTGCTACAGTAACATCGTTTGTTACTATACCATCTGTTGTTAACGGTATAACAACTGTACCACCGGCAGTCATTCCATATGCTTTTTCTGAAGCAGCAAGAGCCAGCTTGTAGTCCACAGCTGCGTTGCTTACGCCATCAAATACAGCAGAATATTTACCGTCTCTGTCAGTAGTAAGATTCATAGGTGTCAAATCACTTCCGGATGTACTTACAGGAGTAAGAACAAGCTTCAAACCTGCAACAGGTGTTGAGCCTTCTTTTACTGTTCCGCTTACTGTGCCTTTGAAACCGATTGCTGATGCAGCTCCCGTAAGTTTTACAGCTGCTGTTGAAGCTGGAGATCCGTTAGTAATTGCTATATCTACAGTATTACTTTCGTTGTATACTAAAGCTCCTTCGCTTTTCGCAACCTTAGCAATTACTTTAGTTGCCTCAATATCAGTACCGGATGCAACAAAAGTTACAGCAACTTTTCCATCACTGCCTGTTTTAGTAGCAAATGCTTGGAAAGCAGTTGTAAGCTCTACGTTACCAGCCATTAAGCTTTTCCCTGTTCCCGCTGCCTGGTCAACAGATAACATTACTGTTGCATTGGGAATAGGCGTTGAGCCACTATCTGTTACAGTTATAGTTGTTGTTGTAGTAACTGCCTGCACATCCGCTGCAGGTTCCTCTGCCGCTGCTTCCGCAACGGGCTGTTCTTCAACTACCGGAGCATCCTCCGGAGCTGCCGCCGCATCCGCTGTTACTTCAGTAAGCACAACGTCTTCGGGAGCCGCAGCAAAACCAGTAGCAGCCACACCGAACACCAATACGGCTGCCAAAAGTATGCTGACTAATTTTTTAACTTTGTTCATTTCCATAATTAATACAAGAACAAATTTTCGCGTATTTTTCACATGATATTTTTTTGCTTTTAACCACAAAAACCGGCTTCTATTCATGCTTTTGAGCAAAATAGATGCCGGTTTTTTTCTGTTTGCATCACGGAGCCATTTTTTATCTCAGTTAATTTTCTAATTCTTCATGACGTATTTTTTCATAAAGGCAAGCGTATCCCTGTTTATTCCCTTTATCATCTCAAACGCTCCCTTAAAAAATCTGCCGTTCAGCATATCCACAAGCCCGTAAAGCTGGGGCGGAGTAAATGCGCCGCCGCTGAACAGGCTGAGCGAACGCAGCGGCATATCCTGAAGGGAAGCCTTCATCATGTTTTTTATATCCTCGCTGTTTTGGCTCACAAAATTGCCCGCATATTTGGCAATTAGGCCTTGCACCCTGCGCCCCACCCATGAAGCGCCAATATCTGTTATGGTGCTGTTGGCGGTAAAATGCTTTTTCCCCGGCGGAGTAACAAGCGGCAGCGCACCGCCAAACAAAGCTTTAAATTCATCCTCTGATACCGCAAAACCGTTTTCCGGCAAATCAAAATATACCGCCGCGCTTTGCCGCAGCCCCCCAAGCAGCGTCTCCCGTCCGTCGCCCTCCACATAAAGAGCGGTCTCAACCCGTATATCCTCGCTGGAAGAGCCAATATACACTGTGTATTCGCCGCCTTCCACTGCCCAGCCGCCGGCGGCAGTGTTGTAGTAACTAAAGCAGCGTTCATCCAGCGTCACTTCCACCTGCTTGCTCTCACCAGGCTCAAGATACACCTTTTTAAAGCCGCGCAGCTCCATAACGGCACGTGGCAGCAAAGACTTTTTCATTCCCACATAAAACTGCGCAGCCTCGCTCCCCGCCACGCTTCCCGTATTTTTGAGCGTGCAGCGCGCTATAGTACAGCCGTCTTTTTTCTCCACCTCCGGCGCGGAATATTCAAACCTCGTATAGGAAAGCCCGTGGCCAAAGGGATACGCCACCCTCATGCCCGTGCTTTTATAATATCTGTAACCCACAAATATGCTTTCACGATACTCCACATTGTGGCTGTCTCCCGGAAAGTAATTAAAGCAGGGCGTATCTTCCAAACGCTCCGGCCAGCTCTCTGCCAGCTTTCCGCTGGGGTTCACCCTGCCCGTCAAAATATCTGCCGTGCTGGCTCCCCCCGCCTGACCTCCCAAATATGTGAGCAGTATGGCGTTTACCCTGTCCTTCCACGGCATCATAACAGGCGCGCCCAGCTGCAGCACCACCACCACATTGGGGTTCACGCCGCACACCGCCTCTATAAGCTTGTTGTGGCTTTCCGGCAGCTCCATATCCTCGCGGTCGTAGCTTTCGCTCTCGTGACTTTCCGGCAGCCCGGCAAATATTATTACCGCATCCTTGCCCTTCGCCGCCGCACAGGCTTCGTATATCAGCTCCTCGTCCGCTTCATCCTCATCCGGCACATAGCCCTCCGCATAGTCAAACTCCAGCCCCAGCGCCATTAGCGAATCGTAAGCGTTATCAATCCTTGTAGGGTTTATGCGGCTGCTGCCCGCCCCCTGATAGCGCGATTTTTTTGCAAAGGTGCCAATCACCGCCACCCTGCTTTTTCGGTTCACAGGCAGCGCGCCATCGTTTTTCAGCAGCACAAATGAAGAATCTGCCGCCCGCTTTGCCAGCGCGTGGTGCGCCTCCACATCATATTTACTGCCCTCGGCGCGCGCGGCCTCACCCTTTTGCGCCAGCATCACCAGCCGCTCCGCCGCCCTGCTTAGCACCGCTTCATCCATCCTGCCCGTCTTTACGGCATGCACTATCTGCTTGTCATAAAAACTGCCGGAATTTGGCATTTCAAGCTCCATGCCCGCTTTAAGAGCGTCCACACGGTCGTTTGTGGCGCCCCAGTCCGAAACCACCGCCCCGTCAAAGCCCCATTCATCCCGCAAAACATCCGTGAGCAGCCACTTGTTTTCGCAGGCGTAGCTGCCATTCACGCGGTTATATGAGCACATCACTGTCCACGGGCGGCTTTCGCGCACTGCCATTTCAAAGCCGCGCAAATATATTTCCCGCAGCGCGCGCCCGTCAACCACGGAATTTACAGTCATTCTAAACCGTTCCTGATTGTTCGCCGCGAAATGCTTTAGTGAAGCGCCCACGCCCCGCGCCTGCATACCGCATATTATTGCCGAGGCCATTTTTCCCGTGAGATAAGGGTCCTCGCTTATATATTCAAAATTCCTGCCGCAGAGCGGACTGCGCTTTATATTGGCGCCCGGCCCCAGCAGTACGGAAACGCCCTCCGCAAGGCACTCCTCACCCAGCGCGTTCCCCAGCTCCTCCATCAGCTCCTCGTCAAAGCTGCATGCCGTTGTGCAGGCGGGGGGAAAGCAGGTGGAGGGCACGCTCTCGTTTATGCCCAGATTGTCAGTTTCGCCTTCCTGCTTTCTAAGCCCGTGAGGGCCGTCCGTAATCATTATTTCGGGCAAGCCGAGCCGCTCATTGCCCTTCATCATCCAGTAGTCCTTACCGGAGCAAAGCGCGGCCTTTTCTTCCAGCGTCATTTTTTGTACAAGTTCTTTGCTTTTTATGTCTTCCATAATATGAATTATATACTATGCTCCTCAAAAAGTGTTGAATAATTTTTAAATATTGCGCCCCTCTGTTCCTCTTTTTAAAACGTTTTTATGAGGGCTGCGCCCCACTCTTCCGCCTGCCCTTTTGCTGCGTTGATATATTATAACGTTTTAGCGGCCGATGCCGCGCTGCTACCGTTCTTAGCAAAAAAAACTATGCTTTTTTGATGCCGTATCTCTCAAAAACATGCAATATGCCAAAATATACTTTCAATATATAATTTATAACTGTATTTTGACGCTGCAAACAGCATTTTGACGCATACATTTATCAAAGATATCCCTAGCTCCCATTTACTGCGGCAAACCGCCAAAGCGGCGTTTGCAAATTTTTCCTTAAAATAATATAATTTAATATAGGGTTGTTTTATGTGCGGCTAAAATTTTTCCTGAGTTTTTTGGTCGGTCAAAAGCAAATCAATACACCAAAGGAAACGTGGGGTAAATCATGAAAAAAATGTTATCCGCGGTCATTTTGATCGCTTTCGCTCTCACCTTCTGCATTCAAAGCATAGCATTTGCGCAGGAGGCTCCGCCGGAAGAGGCCGTTTTGCAAGAGGCTGCCGAAAGGCCGGTAGTAGAGATCCCGCCAGTGGAATCGCCCGCGGAAGAGGCTCCCGCTGAGCCGGAGCCTGCAGAAAACGCCCCCGATACTTCTGATAGCGCCATTATGGCACAGCAGTTTAAAAGCAGGCTGGCCGAGGGCGCAGACGTGCAGGAGGGCAACCTCCCCGCCCCGCAGAACTTTGCGGTACTGCTAAACGATCCCACCACGCTATACCTTATGTGGGACAAGGTTTCCGGCGCGGCGGGCTACGCCATTTTCTGCTGGATAGACGATCCCGAAAACGGCTGGATAGTGGATGCGCTGGCACCCAACGAAACGGAATATTTCCATTCCGGGCTTCAAACGGGCACCGTATACTGGTATGTTGTAGCAGCAATTGAGCCGGATAACTCTCTTGGGCAGATATCATGGCCGCCGCAGGGAAATATGCCGCGCCAGCCGCTGCCCGCTCCTGCGGGCGTAAAGGCGGCAAGCAACAGCTATAACAGCGTAAAGGTGAGCTGGGGCGCCGTTGCAGACTCTGTGCAGTACGCCGTATTCAGATATTTTGATTCTGGCGCAATAAGCGATCTCTTTATGGTTCCCGCTTCTTCAAGAAGCTATGTGGATAAGGGGCTAACCACCGGCAAAACGTATATGTACCGTGTTTACGCTGTAGATCAATACGGCGATCTGGGCATAACCCACAACCACATAAAGGTGGTTCCCAAGGTGGCAAAGCCGGGCAGCTTCAAAGCCGCCCCCCTCTCCGGCAACAAGGTGAAGCTTAGCTGGGCAAAGGCTTCCGGCGCATCAGGCTACTATATATACCGCGCCACCTCTAAAACAGGTAAGTACAGCGTGGTAAAAACGGTGGGCGCAAGCACCGCCGCCTACACAGATTCAAAACTGACCTCCGGCAAGACCTACTATTATAAATTAGTGCCTTACCGCACGGTAGAAGGTTCAAAAATGAAGGGCATTACTGCCGGACCAATATCCGCAAAGGTAAAATAATAAGGTCAAAAATATAATCAAAAATAATGAAATGCCGCCCGGCAATAGCTCCGGCGGCATTTTTTTCGTTTATCTATACTTGCCTCTCTTGCGGGCAGCTTGGGGCATAAAGAGCAAAGGCGCGGCAGCCTGATATATTTTTCTATATTCTGTGATCACGCAATTCCTTGGGTATTTGCTCCACAGGCATTTCCTTTACAAATTTCTCCGTTCCGGCTGCCAGAGCGGTATCATAATACCAGCACTTGAATTTTAATGTCTGCATGGTATCCTGCAATGCCTTTATCTGCTTTTTCACCTCTTCAAGACGCTCATAAAACATATCGCGCCGCTTTTGCAAAGATCTGTCCCCCTGCTGGCACCAATCCAGAAAGTTTTTTATATCCTTTATAGACATGCCGCTCGCTTTTAGGCATTCTATCACCTTTATGGTGTCAACCTCCTTGTCAGAAAAAACACGTATCCCCCCCTTGCTGCGCTCCATATAAGGAAATAACCCCTCGCGGTCATAATAGCGCAAAGTGGATATTGCTATATTGGTTGTATTTGCCACCTCTCCAATTGAATAACACATTTTTACCGCCTCGCAAAAAAAATTTAAAAAAGCTCTTGACCTAAACCTGACTTTAGGTTCTACAATAAGCATATAACTTACAAATTGAGTTGTCAATAGATCAAATTTACTTTTGTAGAAAAGAAAGGAACATGCTTTATGAATATGGATTTTAACTTTTATAATCCCACCAACATTATTTTTGGCAGCGGCAGTCTGGAAAAGCTTTCCGCGCAGCGCCTGCCCGGCAAAAAGGCAATGCTGCTCATTTCCAACGGCAGCTCCACAAGGGAAAACGGCTCCTTTGACCGCACGCTTTCCCAGCTGAAAGAGGCGGGTGTGGAGGCGGCGGTATTCGCAAAAATAATGGAAAACCCTCTAAAGGAGGTTATAATGGAGGGCGCTGCCTTCGCAAGGAAAAACGGCTGTGATTTTGTGGTTGCTCTTGGCGGCGGCGCGGTTCTGGATTCATCGGCGGCCATTGCGGCTATGGCCACAAACCCCGGCGATCTATGGGACTATGTGTACGGCGGCACGGGCAAGGGCAAGCCGCTTGTAAATAAACCGTTGCCCATAGTGGCAATTGCAACAACAGCAGGCACAGCCTCTGAGGTAAACGGCTTTGGTGTGATATCAAACGCGCAGACCCGTGAAAAAATAGGCTTTGGCTCCCCGGACCTGGTGCCTGTGCTTGCCATTGTAGACCCTCAGCTCATGGTTACCGTGCCGCCAATCTATACCGCCTTTCAGGGCTTTGACGCTCTTTTTCACAATACCGAGGTAATGATAAGCCGCGGCATAAACATAATGAGCGAAACACTTGCGCTTTCCGCTATTGAAAACATTGCAAAGTATCTTCCCCGCGCGGTAAAGGATGGCAGCGACCTTACAGCAAGAGAGCACGTGGCGTACGGAAGCACTGTTGCGGGCATGAGTATGCAGCTTACCAGCACCACCGCAGCTCATTCAATGGAGCATTCCATGAGCGCATACCACCGCAATCTGCCTCATGGCGCAGGGCTTATAATTATTTCCGCAGCCTTCTACAGCTTTTTTATACAAAAACACTGCTGTGACGGTCAATTCATAAAAATGGCAAAGGCAATGGGCATACAAAACGCAGATAAGCCGGAAGATTTTATAACCGCGCTTTTGAAGCTGCAGGAGGCCTGCGGAGTTGCGAACCTGAAAATGAGCGACTATGGCTTTGCCAAAGAAGAATCTGCCACACTGGCAAAGGGCGCGCGCGCAATGCAGGGCGGACTGTACGCAGCCAATCCCTATGATGCAACAGATGAAGATATAGCAGGCATTTTTGACGCCTCCTACAGATAAACGCGCTGCAGAAATGCGTAGATCCAAACAATAAATATGCGTTTGGTCTTTGCTTACCGGCCAAACATATGGCGGGCTGCACGGTGAGCGCGCGTTTGCGGTGCGGCCCGCTGCTTTGGATATATATTTTATAAAGGGAAATCTATCAGAATGAAAAAGATATTAAGTATATTATTGTTTACAGCTATACTGCTTGCAGCCACGGGGTGCCAAAGCACAGCTGCGCCCGAACCATCCGCAAGCCCCCAAAACACGCCCGCAAGTATGGAGGAAACGCCCTCCCCCTTCGCCTCTTTGCCTGCTTCAGAAAAGACAAATACGCCGCCGCCCGCAAATAAAAAGGCTTTGGTGGCATACTTTTCCGCAACGGGCACCACGCGGCGCATAGCAGAATTGATTGCAGATCAGGCGGATGCAGACCTTTACGAAATCACCCCCCGGCAAGCCTATACCCCAAATGATCTCAATTACAGCAACTCTGCATCACGCGCCTCCGCCGAACAAAACGACGCTGCATCTCGCCCCGCCATTTCCGGTTCGGTTGCGGAAATGGAGCAATATGATACACTATTCTTAGGCTATCCCATTTGGTTTGGGCAGGCTCCCAATATAATAAGCACATTTTTGGAGAGCTATGATCTCGGCAATAAAACAATCGTGCCCTTCTGCACTTCGGGCAGCAGCGGCATTGGTTCAAGCGCGGAAAACCTGCATAGCCTTGTTTCCGATTCTGCAAATTGGCTGCAGGGAGAGCGTTTTTCTTCGGATGCGTCTGCGGAAAATATAACCGAGTGGATGGGCAGCTTGAATATTTCCTCCCCCGTCACGCAAAACGCAGCCCGCTTCGATTTTGAAAGCAAAAGCGTTTTGCTGAACAGCGGCTATGAAATGCCCATCATGGGGATGGGAACCTACAGTTTGAGCGATGAGGAATGCTATGATTCCGTTACAGCTCTGCTTGAGGCGGGCGGACGCCTTATAGACACAGCCTACATATATAATAACGAGGCAAGCGTGGGGCGCGCCATAAGAGAATCCGGCGTTCCGCGGGAGGAGATATTTGTAATTACAAAAATATACCCCAGCCAGTATGCAAACGCAGACGCAGCAATAGACGAGGCCGCCTTGAAGCTGGGGTATATTGATATGCTGCTGCTCCACCACCCCGGCGCCGATGACGTGAAAGCGTATAAGGCTATGGAAAGAGCCGTGCAAGACGGCAAAGTTGGCTCTATTGGGTTGTCAAACTGGTACGTAGCAGAGCTGGAAGAATTTCTTCCGCAAGTCACCATTACCCCCGCGCTGGTTCAAAACGAGATACACCCATATTATCAAGAAAACGACGTTATACCCTACATACAGGAAAAAGGCATAGCGGTGCAGGGCTGGTATCCTCTGGGCGGACGCGGGCACACCGCAGAGCTTTTAAACAACGAGGTCATATCTGAGATCGCAAAGGCGCACGGCGTATCTTCTGCTCAGGTGATTTTGAGATGGAACCTGCAAAAAGGCGTTATTGTAATACCCGGTTCCAGCGACCCAAACCATATCAGAGAAAATCTTGATCTGTTTGGTTTTGAGTTGACCGCCGGGGAAATGGAAAGCATAAACAAACTTGACCGCGGCGAAAAGCATGATTGGTATTGAGCTGCCGCAAACAAAAAATCCGGACGGGAGCCTGCGCGTGCAGGCCTAACGTTCGGATTTTTTTATGCCTATAGATTTTTTGTGCTGCCCTCCTGCCGCATCAATAAAAACAGAAGTTATCCTTACCTGCCGCCTTTGCGCGGTACAGCGCTTTATCTGCATTCTGATACAGCTCGCTGAAACTGGCGCCGTCCTTGGGGTAGCAGGATATGCCAATGCTCACCTTGGGCTGTATATCTATGCCATCCAGCACCACAGGCTCCCTCAGCATATTTATAAGCTTCTCTCCCTTTTGCTTTTGCCACTCCATATCGCTGCTCACCTCAGAGAATATCAAAAATTCGTCTCCGCCTATGCGTCCCAAAATATCAGTTTTTCTAAAGGAGCAGTTCAGGCGTTCGGCTATTGTTTGCAGAAGCCTGTCCCCCACAAAATGCCCCCAGGTATCGTTTATGGCTTTAAAATCGTCCACATCCAATATCCAGCAGGCATAAATGGTTTCGGGCTTTTCCTCCAGCAAGGACGAAACGCGTATCTCTACCGCGCCCTTGTTATAAAGCTGTGTGAGTGAATCTGCTAAAGAAGCCGCCAGCAGATTTTCTCGCTCTTTATATTCATCATCTATATCTATAAACTTGCCTATAACAGAAACCATCTCCCCGCCTATCTGCTCTGACGGATGAACCAGCACACGGCACCATATGCTGCTGCCGTCCGCCTTTCTGGCCGTTATTTCTATGGGCGCGGGGTTTTCACCCTTGTTCGCCTGCTGCAGTAATTGATAAAATTGCGCGTTGCAGTCTGCAAATATGTGCTCTGTGTCAACAAGCCCGTTCTCCGGTATTTCATACCCCAAAAGCGAGGTGAAGCTTTCAGATACAACAAGCTGACCGGTAAGGAAATTGTATTCAAACAATACCTCGCCCCACATATTGGCCGCCTTGTGCAGGCGATTAGATATGTTTAGCGCGCGGCTCTTTTCTTCATCCGTTATGGTTTCCGTAACGTTTACCACGCTGGAACAGCAGCGCTGTATGCCATCCGGGTCTGCCGGGCACAGGCGCGAGATAGTCTCCATCCAAACTATGCGCCCGTCCTTGCATACAGAGCGATAATGAAGATTTACAACATCACTGTTTTGAACCTGATTCAGCGCATCGTTAAATACCTTTTGGCGGTCCTCCTCATATATAAGATTTATATATTTGCTGTCAAACTTCTCCACAATATCCTGCTGGGTGTAGCCCAATATGGAAAGGAAGCCCGGTGATATATATTCTATTGTAAAATCAGGGTCATAACGTATATATTTTATTCCCGTGGGCAGCAGCATCAATATTTTTTCATACTGTGAAAGCAGCCGCTCTTTTTTTATATTATCACGTTTTCGCTTATCGTTTTCTATTATGTTCACTATTAGGCTGGGGTTGCCGTCACTGCTTCTTACCACATTGCCCGTGCCAAGTATCCAGATGGGCTTACCGTCCGCGCGCACCACGCGAAATTCTATGTTTACAGTGTCTCCCCTTCCCAGCTGCTCGCGGATCTCCTCGTTTACCCACTCCGTATCATCCGGATGCACAAAGCCAAGCGCCTTATTTCCAAACTTTTCCTCCATCTCGCGCGAGGTGTAGCCCAGCATACGGCGGTAACCCTCGTTGCAGGTAAGGAAGGTGAACTCCTTATCCATTCCCACTTGAAAGATGCCGGAATGCGCGTTGTTTACAATCTCAGAAAATGTCATGGGCTTTGCGGGCCTATATTGCGTATATACAAGAGGGGAAAAGCCCTCCATAGTATCGCTTGGGGTAAAATACTCCTGCAAATAAATGCTTTCAAGCTCTTCTGGAGACAATGCGCCGCTGTAAAGAAAGCCTTGCAGCAGCCGCGGGTTCATCTGAGACACTATGTGCTCTATTTCCTTATTTTCTATACCCTCCACGCAAACGGTTATATCCATTTTGTGGCACATCTCAAGCAGGCTTTTCAGCAATATCTGATCCGTTACATTATCTGTGATGCGCTCCAAAAAGGAACGGTCTATTTTCAGCTCGTCCGCGCTCAGCTGCCTGAATATATCAAGCGAGGCATAGGCGGTGCCAAAATCGTCAAGAGCCGTTTGAAACCCTTGTTTGCGCATAAAATCAAAAAACTTTCTTATCTTGTCAAAATCGTTCTGCTCGCTCTCTGTAAGCTCCAGCACTATTGAGCTTGGAGCTACCCCGTACCTTGATACCGTTTGCACCAAATATTCCGAAAACTGGCTGTCGTCAAGCTGGCGCGCAGATACATTTATGTTCATACAAAATTCGGGCGCAATTTTTTGCCAGTTCGCACATTGCTCCACCGCACTGCGCACCACCCACTGCCCCACATCCAATATCAGCCCGCTCCGCTCCAAAAGCGGCACAAACCTGTATGGCGAAACCCCATGCGGAAATTCATCATCCCGCCAGCGCAGCAGCGCCTCGCAGCCATGAAGCTTTTTAGATTCGCTCTTCAATATGGGCTGATAATTCAAATAAAAGCCTTCAAAATCTTTTTCCACACTTTTGCGCAGCCGCTCTAATAGCAGCATATCATTTTTTATACGCTCAGATATATCTGAGGTGTAGTAATAGCAGCAGTTTTTTGTGCTGCCCTTGGCCTGAGAAAGCGCAAGGCACAAATTGGCGTAAAGTATATCTCCGTTCTCACCGTGGGCAGGGCAATAGCATATACCGGCAGACAACGTATAAGATACGCTGGTGCCGTCTATTCTGCATGAATTCTGAGCTACTTTTTTATATATTTGCTCGCAGTGGCCTGCCGGTTCTCCCACCAATACCACGCCAAAGCTGTCACCATCCAGCCTGAACAGTTTTGCCTCAGGCGGAAGAATTGCTGATATGTCTTTGGCAAGGCATTGCAGCACCTTGTCTCCAAATGAATAGGTGTATAGATTGTTTATTGCCCTAAAATCATCTACACCCAAAATCATCATTTCACATGGTCTTCTCACCTTTGCCATATCTGACAGCATATTTAGAAAAGCGTAATTGCGCTGTAAACCTGTTAAAGGATCTGCCCCTTCTATTAAATGTCTCGGTGACGTGCTCATATTTGTCTCCTCCCCTTCTGCTGTTTCGGTTTTGCAATTTTCAATTGTAAAATTTCGTTTTACACAATAATGCCGGAACCTGGACTTATAATTCCACATCATCATAAATTTAACTACATTTTAACACAGCTGTAAACTCTTTAAAAGTTTTTTAATAAATCATTTTCAGATATAACATTTTTATTTGTTTTATGCACTTTTCTTGCCATATGTTGATTTTAATATAAGAAATGCGTGCTTAACTCTGCTAAACAGCGCCGCGTAAACGCACCTCGCTCAAAGCGGATACCCCCAGCCAGAATAATATCTGAAAATATATATTGCTCCGCGGGCAAACACTGCCTTCACAGTTTTATACACACATACGCCCACGCTCTCTTTCAATATGTATAAACGAAGCAAAATATGCTGATATTTAATGTATGGGCAATACTTTATATTATTTCACCTCCTCACAATTAACTTGTAAATATATTTTTTAACTCGAATTTTTAAACAGTTTTCTCTGGCGAAATATTAATTAACCAAGAAAAGTTTCGCTTTTTATGAGAGGCACTATATATATTGAACATATAAATATATATTGAGATATTTAAAAAACGTTATCAATCATAGCCAAAGCCGTTTTGGCATTTGACAAACAAATTTGGCGGTAATATAATTTTACTATATATAGTATGAATACGAACTTTGGGAGGTCTAACATGGGAAGACCGCAGGGACGTGAAAAACGTGTAGGAACCGGACAAGGCAATGTATTTCGCAGAGGTCAAGGTTTAGGCGGCGGTCCGGTAGGCAATTTTTCAGGCGAAAGAGAGCCGGATCTAACAAACGACGATTCCCAGAGGGGGTCCGGCTATGGCGGGGGCGGCGGAGGCGGCGGTCCTGTTTTTGGCGGTGGTATGCTCAAAAAATTACTGCCCTTGGTCGTAGTAGTTATTATTGTTATTGCGGCTACAAGAATGTGCGGTCCTGATAATGGACAAAGCAATATAACAGATCCCAGCCTAGGCGCCAGCAATTATTCAGCTTCCCAAAACACAGAGTACTCAAACAACGCAGATAATTACAGCACGGATAATTACACAGACAGCGGCGCTTATGCTGTAAACAACAAGGTGTCTTCTTTGGCTCGTGATAAATTTACAAATATCAGAGGCGGCGGGCAAGACACCGTTACAATGCTCATTTACATGATAGGCACAGATCTGGAAAGCAAAAGCGGTGCCGCAACCAAAGATCTGCAGGAAATTTTAAATGCGGATATTTCTGATAAATTGAATATAGTGATCCAAACAGGCGGTTGCAGCAGGTGGCAAAACAATATAGTATCAAGCGACACCATTCAGCGCTACAAAGCAACATCAAGCGGGCTTGAAGTAATAGACGGCAACGTTGGCGACAAGCCTATGGTAGATGAAAACGTGCTTGGTGATTTCATCAAGTTTGGGGCGCAAAACTATCCGGCAGACAGATACATGCTTGTATTGTGGGATCATGGCGGCGGTTCTTTATCAGGTTACGGATATGATGAAAAATACTCACAATATGGCTCTATGGGGCTGGATAAACTTTCCGCCGCTTTTAAAAAAGGCGGAGTAAAATTTGATATATTAGGCTTTGACGCCTGCCTGATGGCAACTCTTGAAACTTCAATAGTAGCGGAAGAAACCGCAGATTACCTTATTGCGTCAGAAGAAACAGAACCGGGCTGCGGCTGGTATTATACAAATTTCATTAGTGAGCTTTCGAAAAATACATCAATGAAAAGTACCGACCTTGGCAAAAAAATTATTGACGATTTTGTTTCCGTTACAGACAGGCAGGCGCCCGGTCAGCAAACCACTCTATCTCTTATAGACTTAGCGGAGTTCAAGGGAACCGTACCTAAAGCATTTACAGAGTTTTCCGGTTATATGCAAGACGCCATTGATAAAAAACAATATAACGACCTTGCCAACGCGCGTGTAAACACAAAAGAATTTGCAAAGGGACATGGACTTAATCAAATAGACTTAATAGGTTTTGCCAACAAATTTGAATCTGCAAAAGCAAGTGAGTTTGCCGACGCGCTAACGCAGTGTGTAAAGTATTCCCGCAGCGGCGGCGGTATTACGGGTGCAAACGGTATAGCTGTCTACTTCCCTTACGGAGATACGCGCAGCGTGGGCACAATGCTTTCCACTTATGATAAAATAGGCATAAACCCGGAATATTCTCAGTGTATAAGAAGTTTTGCCAGCGTGGCCGCAGGAGGGCAAATGGTTTCTAACAGCGGAGGCAATCCTTTAGGATCACTGTTGGGATCGCTTTCTATGCCTGCTGCAAGTACATCCGGGAATTCAAACCCGCTTACTTCGTTGTTAGGTATGTTTTTATCCTCGCAGGGTATGGGCTCTCCCCAAAGCGCAGGAGGTTTATCCTCTGTTTTTCAAGAGCTACTTGGTTCGGGAATGTTGAGCAGTTTACTTGGAAACAGAAGCGTAGATTATGACTGGATAGACGCACAAAGAGTTGCGGACAACTCGGAGTATTATTTAAATAATACTCTTGATGCAAAAGACCTTGTACCCGTTGAGAAAAATGGAAATTACGTACTTAAATTAAGTGAAAAACAATGGTCTGTAGTTTCTGAAATAGAACTTAATGTATTTGTGGACGATGGCAGCGGATTTATAGATCTAGGGCTTGACAATACTTACGAATACGATGAAGACGGCGATTTGATAATGAATTACGATGGAACATGGTTGAGCTTAAACGGAAATATTGTCGCCTATTATTTAGTAAGCGAATCAACAGAAGGAGACAGTTACTCATATATTGGCAGAGTGCCCGCCATGCTGAACGATGAAAAGGTGTATATAATTGTTTCCTTTGATGACGAAAACCCGTATGGCGCTGTACTGGGAGCACAGACAAATTACGACAAAGAGAACGAAACGGCAACCATTACAAAAGGGCTAACGGAAATAGTGGAAGGTGACGAAATAGATTTTTTGTGTGATTACTATACATACGACGCCCAATATTCAGATACCTATTTTTTGGGCGAAAAGTATACCTATGACGGCGAGGGTTTTACATTGGAAAACTTGAGCATAGGCGATTTGCCCTACAGCGTTACATACAGGATAACAGATATGTACGGCAATAAATACTGGACTCAAGCGATTACCGGTAATTGAGTGCTCTAAAAAATATTTAGAAATACCTCAAGCGGTTAATATCATGCGATTGACGGTACCGCCAACCTCGTGTAAAGTATTTCTTTCCTTTCGCTTTTACTCGCTTCAAATTGAAATAACTGTAGCAGGCAAGACAACATAAGCGTCCCTCAGTATATAGCGCCAGTTATTTTAACGTATCTGAATGGATGAAGCCTTCTTCCCGCTCCCCCGTCTTTCATTTTAGGCTCAAAACTGTCAGAAAACACCCTTCTAAATATGCTAAAAACCCTCTTTTTAAGCGGGTTTTTATACAAAGTGCGGCGGAGTTTTTCCTGAAAAGATGCCGCTGTCCGCGAGCGCAAAAGAAAAAATCGCGCACTATTACGGTACGCGACTTGTGTCCGGCCTTCAAGCCGGTGTGTAGTCTTTCCTGAAAAGATGCCGCTGTCCGTGAGCACAAAAGAAAAAATCGCGCACTATTACGGTACGCGACTTGTGCCCGGCCTTCAAGCCGGTGGCATGGGTGGCGATACAGGATTTTTTGAAGAAACACGATAACAAAAGGCTTTTCGGGAAGTCAGTAAGCAGCGTTTTCTAGCAAAAATTGAATAAATTCATAAAAATTCCATCATATGAATAGCAAAATGTTTTTTTAGGTCAACTATTATGTGTTATAATATATACATAATTTTTTTGCATTTTAGATATAGTTATCCACGGTAGAGTAAAATATTATAGCAATTTGGGGAAGTTCGAGAAACGGTGGATTATGGCTATAATGCGATATTGAGGTAGACAACACCAATGAAGAACCATGCACAAATCCAGAGCATTATTATGATATAATAATGCATATGCGTAACACAATTGTTTAAGATCGTGATTGTATCTCTGCAGATGGGTTCGACAGTTAAAGTCCAAAGTAGAGCTTTAAACCACCCTTTTTTATACATAGATAGGAGCCACGCAATGAGCTACTTTGCAGATTGTTATTGCAACTTGAAATATCCGATAAGTTCAGACGATGTCCCCGGATTAAGGAATGCTCAACTTGGGGCAATTCATGCGATTGCTTCTTATCTTTCGTTACAGAAAAAGAGCGCTGGAATAATCATTATGCCAACAGGTTCTGGAAAAACTGCGGTATTGATGATGACACCTTATATTGCCCTCGCACGCAAAATACTTATTGTAACCCCTAGCGTGATGGTGCGAGGGCAAATATTTGAGGACTTCGCAAATTTAAACACACTAAAAAAAGCCACTGTCCTTGACCAAGAAGTGCCAACACCAATAGTTTGTGAACTCAAAAACAAGTATTCTGATAGTGTTCATGATGATGTAATAGAGGCTGATGTTGTAGTCGCTTCACCCCAATGCGCATTATCCTTATCTGAATCAGAGATAAAGAACTCGTTTGATATGGTTCTTGTTGATGAGGCACACCATGTTCCTGCTCCTACATGGCAGCAAATACTTATTAACATGGATGAAAGTCGGCACTTTTTATTTACAGCAACTCCTTTTAGGTTGGATAGAAAAGAAATAAAAGGAGACATGCTATTTTCTTATCCTCTCTCAATGGCATATCGAGATGGCATTTTTGGCGAAATCCGCTATATTCCTATCGAAGAAGCTGCTGAAAAAGACAAACTAATTGCACAAGAAGCTGAAAGAGTTTTTTTGAATGATCGCCAGCAAGGGTATGATCATTACTTGATGGTCAGAACTGATACGAAGGCCAAAGCAAAATTACTTGATGAACTCTATCAAGAAACAACGTCCTTGAAATTAAAACGCACTGACAGTTCAATGACATATCGTGCGATAAAAAATTGTATTGATGATTTAAGGGATAAGCTTATTGACGGCATTATTTGTGTTGATATGCTGGGAGAAGGCTTTGATTTTCCAAACCTAAAAATTGCTGCCGTACATACTCCGCACAAATCGCTGGCAAGTACATTACAGTTCATTGGGCGCTTTGCACGCACAAATGCAGAGAATATCGGTTCTGCAAAATTTATTGCTATGAATGATGAAGAGCTAATAATTGAAAACAAGCACCTGTATACAAGCGATGCTGTATGGCAGGAAGTGATTATGGACATCAGTGAATGTACCATCACACGCGAAGAAGAGATCAAGAAAAACCTATCCGATTACAAACGCGATGATGAAAACCCCGCAAGTGATGATGATATTTCGCTATACAGTCTGCGCCCAAATTGTCACGCAAAAGTCTACATTATATCGGGGTTTAATCCAAATGGAACCTTTCCTGATGCATGTCGTGTTGACAACCGAGTGTACCGCAACATAGAGGAGAATACCGTTATCGGAGTAGGCTCGCTTAATACTCGTCCAAGATGGCTTGAGACTGATCAGGTTCTGGACATACAAAATTTGCTTTTCATAGTTCATTATCAAAAAGAGACTTCCCTTTTATTCATATATTCACAGCTTAAAAGTGAAAATGACTACGAAGCAATAGCAGAGGCCTTTACCACAGATTTTGATAAAATTCCGAGGAGCGAGATTCATCGCGTTCTCGGTGAGTTAAATAATTATGAGATGTTTAATACCGGTATGCAAAGCAGATTTGCGGAAAACGGAGAATCATATAGAATCTATGCAGGTTCAAACGTAGCTGGTTCTATTGATCCTGTTAGTGGAAAAATGTATGCGGCTGGCCATGTTTTTTGCAAAGCTGTATCAGATATTAATGGAGATATTACCATTGGATATAGTAGTGGCTCAAAAATATGGAGTAGTTCTTATATGTCCATCCCTGAATATGTTCAGTGGTGTGGGGAAAACGGAAAAAAGATCGCCAACAATTCGCTAATAGTAAAGACAAATACCAATTATGATTTTATGCCTATTCCTACACGCTTAACCGAGTTCCCTCCCAAAATAGTGTTTGCGTTCTTTTCAGATAAGACTTATTCATCGCCCCCTGTGTGGATAAAACCAGATGGCGAAATATCAAATATTATTTTAACGGACGCACTGATTAAAATAGATTCTGTTGATAAAAATCAAATTGTTATCTCTATTGTGTTGGAAAAAATCACTGATACTATTGTGTGTACTCCTGATGGGAACTATGCTTGTGAACATCCATTGATTCAAGTCAAAGATGGCCGAGATCATCTTTCATTGGTGGAGTACCTAAATGATTGCCCCTTACTATTCAAAACAACCGATGATGCGGTTATAGAGAAAAATGAAATTTGTATGGGTGCAGCAGATTCGGTGATTTTTGTGCCTGAGGAAATATTTGGTGTAGATTGGGATAAGCATCAAACTAATATTCGTCGAGAGTTCGGTGCAACCACAGGAGGTAAAAAGCCTATTCAAACAACTCTTCATGATCTATTGTTAAGCGATGCTGGCTATACATATATTTTGTATGATCATGGAACTGGTGAAATTGCAGACTATATAACGGTTATTGATAATGAAAACACAATAGAAGTCGGGTTGTTTCATGTAAAAGCTATGAGTGGGAGTAGATTCAATAGTGATCTATCCGATATTTATGAGGTAACGCAACAAGCTGTAAAATCTACCATATGGTTAAAATCAAGAGCAACCTTATTAGACAAGATTCGTTCCCGTCGGCGCAGCAATCACTGCGAACTGAAAAAGGGCAGTTTTGCCGAGTTGGAAAAAACATTAAAGCAAAATAAGTTGTTGACTGCAAAAATTTTTATTGTACAACCAGCCATTAAGAAGCATGAATCTTTCCCTGATAGATATCAAGAAGTTTTAGCTGCAACGAGGTTCTATATAAAAAATAGCGGTCGTACAACTTCTTTGGAAATATGGGGAAGCGCGTGAGTTACACAAATTATTCTGCGTTGCCCACAACATCTTATATGATAAGTATGCACTACCATAACTGTACATTATCCATATAACATCGGGCAGACACGTTGAGAATGATGTTCCTATTATGTTTATAATACAAGCATTTCTTAATAGCAATTATGCAAATCGCAAAAACCTACTCGCTAGAATAAGTTTCAAAAAAAGGGCAGTTATTACCAACTGCCCCTAATCTATATATCCTTAAATAGTATTATTAAAAATCACGATCTTCCGGTGGAAGCGGATGGCCTTCCCCCCTGTAATTGATCCAGAAATAGGTTTAGAATAAAAGAGAACCTA